>CAYOJP010000030.1:0-22141 GCA_964404305.1 uncultured Gammaproteobacteria bacterium | reverse complement strand
ACGAGCGGGCGCAGTCGCGCACGCGTGTCGGCGTCGTTGCGGGCGTAGACCTGCAGCTGGCGATCGGTGGTGGTCATCGAGTTCCTCCCTCGGCTGCGGGGCCGGCGCTGCCGGCGCTGGTCCGGTCGGCTCTGCTTCGCGCCCGCTGGTACCGGGCGGGGCGGCTGCGGTACCGAAGTGTAGAGGTGAGTCCCCCGGGGCGATAGCCCGCCCGCGCAGGTGGGGTGTGCCTGCGTGACGATTCGTTGCGGGCTGCGTTTGCCGCTCCCGGGGCTGAGTTACTACACTCCGTCCCGGAGCCGGGCAGTTCCGCCACCCGGCCGGAGCCCTGGATGCTCACGCTGCGGTTCGGTGTCCGGGTGGACCTGAGTGCCGACGACGGATTCGATTTCGACGGCATCGTCGGCCGGCCGCTGGGACTGGTGTCGGCGTCGGCGACCCGGCTGGTCGCCGACACCTCGACCGGCGCGCTGTTCACCATCCTCGGTGCCTTCGACCTGTCGAGCGAGACCGCCTTCCGCAACAGCCGGGTCGGCGGCTTCCAGGTGCTCGACGCCGACGGTCACCTGCTCCTGAGCATGGGCGGCCTCAGCGGCCTGACGGTTGCGATGTTCGACGACCGCGTTGACAGCGGCTCGATCCTCGACGCGGTGCTCGCGCAGGCTGCCGCCGGGATGCTGGTCAGCGGCAGCCGCTACGACGACGTCCTCCTCGGCTATTCTGGCAGCGACAGCCTGCGCGGCAACGGCGGCCACGACCAGCTGCGCGCGGCTGCCGGCGCCGACGTACTGACCGGCGGGGCGGGCGACGATCGCCTGAACGGCGGCCCAGGCAGCGATCGGATGCTGGGCGGGGCGGGTAACGACACCTACTGGGTCGACGGCGCCGGCGACCGGTTGACCGAGGGGGCGAACGGCGGCGACGACGTCGTCAGGGCACTCGCCACTTTCCGCCTGCCCGCGCACGTCGAACACCTGCTGCTGCTCGGCAGCGGCAGGTTCGCTGCGACCGGCAACGGCGCCGGCAACATCCTCCAGGGCAACGCCGGGGCCAATGTGCTGACGGGCTTGAACGGCGATGACCTGCTCGACGGCGGGCGTGGCGCCGACCGCATGGAAGGCGGGCGCGGGGACGACGTGTACGTCGTCGGTACCGCCGCGGACCGGGTCGTCGAGCGGGCCGGCGAAGGCATCGACACGGTACGCAGCACGGTGACCTATCGCCTGCCGGCACAGGTCGAGCACCTGGTGCTGACCGGCGAGGCGCATCGCGACGGCACCGGGAACGGCCTGGCCAACGTGCTGGTCGGCAACGACGGCGACAACGTCCTCGACGGGCGTGGCGGGGACGACGTGATGGTCGGCGGTGTCGGCCTCGACACGCTGACGGGCGGAGCGGGCAGCGACGACTTCCTGCTCGATGCGCTGACGTACGGCGCGCCCGGCGACGTGATCACCGACTTCGAGACCGGCGTCGACCGGCTGCTGTTGGACAGCGGCCTGTCGCTGTTCGACCCGCTGCCCGCGGGCACGCAGACGGCCGCGAACTTCATCCTCGCCGGCGTCGCGGCGGACGCCGACGACCACCTCGTCTACGACCTGGCGGACGGCGTGCTGTACTTTGACCCCGACCCGGTCGGCGCGGCGCTCCCGCTGCAGGCACTGTTCGACCTGGGCGACGGCACACCGCTGGCGGCCGCAGACCTGTTCGTCGGCGCGTGGTTGAGAGTCGATCTCCTCCCGAACGGTGGCCTGCTGCCAGCGCTGCCGACCCCCGCGTGGGCGGGCGACGGCGGGGGCGCGGGGGCGGGCGGGGGCGCCGGGGTGGTCTCCAACCTGCTGCTGCTGCCGGATCCGGCCTGAGGCGGAGCGCGATGCTGCTCGAAGGCTCGTGTGCCTGCGGTGCCGTGCGTTTCAGCGTCGAATCGGACGAGCCCTACCCGTTCAACCTGTGCTACTGCACGCTGTGCCGCAAGACCGCCGGGAGCAGTGGTTACGGCATCAACCTGAAGGGCGACACCGCGACGCTGCAGGTGCGGGGGCGGGAGCACGTGCGCAGCTTCCGCGCCTGGATCCGCAATCCGGAAGACGCACGGGCGCGGCGCAGTCCGGGCCGCCGGCACTTCTGCGGGGAATGCGGAACCGCCCTGTGGGTGTGGGATCCGCGCTGGCCGGAGATGGTCCACCCGTTCGCGGGGAGCATCGACTCGCCCCTGCCCCGCCCGCCGGAGCGCACGCACCTGATGCTCGACTTCAAGCCTGACTGGGTCGAGGTGGTGCTCGGTCCGCGCGACCGGATGCATCGGCGTTATCCGGAGGAGTCGATCCGGGACTGGCATGCGCGCCTGGGTCTGCTCGGGCGGGACTGAACCTGCAAGCCGGCGGGCGCCCGCCATTCCGCGGCTGCCCGCCGCCTGTAAAAGGCCGGACGGACCCGCTATAGTTCCGCCCTTGCCGATAGCCCCCGCGCCCTGTGGCGGTGCGGCCCCAGCCTCCAGCACCAGCCCTGCCGATGGCCAAGCATTTCAAGGAATTGAAGCACCTCGACCTGCCGGCGCTCGAACGCGAGATCCTCGCGTTCTGGGAGGCGGAGGACATCTTCCGGCGCTGCGTCGCCGCGCGCGACGGCGGCGCCGATTTCACCTTCTACGAAGGCCCGCCGACCGCCAACGGCCGACCGGGCATCCACCACGTCATCGCGCGCACGATCAAGGACACGTTCTGCCGCTACCAGACGCTCAAGGGCCGGCGCGTCGAGCGCAAGGCCGGCTGGGACACGCACGGGCTGCCGGTCGAGATCGAAGTCGAGAAGGAACTCAAGCTCGAGAGTCGCGACCAGATCGAGGCCTACGGCATCGACCGCTACAACGCTGCGTGCCGCGCGAGCGTCGACCGCTACACCGCAGACTGGAACGCGCTCACCAGGCGCATCGGCTACTGGGTCGATCTCGACGATCCCTACGTGACCTGGCACGCGAAGTACATCGAGAGCGTCTGGTGGCTCCTGAAGCGGATGCAGGAGCGCGGGCTGCTCTACAAGGGCTACAAGATCCAGTGGTACAGCCCCGGCTCGGGCACGGTGCTGTCGTCGCACGAGGTGAGCCTGGGCTACCGCGAGGTGGACGATCCGAGCGTCTACGTGCGGTTCCGTGCCCGCGATGCGGAGCGGACGTACTTTCTTGCCTGGACGACGACGCCCTGGACGCTCGTGTCGAACGCCGCTCTCGCCGTCGCCCCCGACGTTGACTACGTCGAGGTGCGGCGCATGGACGAGCAGGGCGAGGAACGCCTGATTCTCGCCCGGGCCCGCCTCGAGGTGCTGAAGGGCGAGGCGGAAATCGTCGCCGAATTCAAGGGGCGCGACCTGGTCGGCCGCAGCTACGAGCCGCTGTTCGTGCTGCCGGAGGCCGTCGCCAACGCCGAGCACGCGTTCCGGGTCGTGGCCGCGGACTACGTGACGATCGAGGACGGGACCGGGATCGTGCACACGGCGCCGGCGTTCGGCGCCGAGGATAACGAGACCGGGCGCCGGGCGGGGCTGCCGCTGTTCAACCCGATTCGGGCGGACGGGCGGTTCAACCACGATCTGGAACTGGTCGCCGGGCTCTGGTTCAAGGACGCCGATCGGCCGATCGTGCGCGACCTGCGCGCCCGCGGCCTGCTGTTCCGGCAGGAGACCTGCCGCCACAACTATCCGCACGACTGGCGCAAGGGTACGCCCCTGATGAGCTACCCGGTCGAGAGCTGGTTCGTGCGCACGACCGCGCTGCGCGACCGCCTCGTCGAGCTCAACCGCACGATCAACTGGCAGCCGCCGGCGATCCGCGACGGGCGGTTCGGCAACTGGCTGGAGAACAACGTCGACTGGGCGCTCTCGCGGCGTCGTTACTGGGGCACGCCGCTGCCCATCTGGGTCTCGGACGCGCCCGGCTCAACGCATTTCGAGGTCATCGGCTCGATCGCGGAGCTGCGCGCGAAGTCGGCCGCGCCGCTGCCGCCGGATGCCGAACTCGATCTCCACCGGCCGCACGTCGATGCCATCACGTGGCCCGCGCCCGACGGGGGCACGATGCGCCGCGTGCCGGACGTCATCGACGTCTGGTTCGACTCCGGCGCGATGCCGTTCGCGCAGTGGCATTACCCGTTCGAGAATGCCGAGCGTTTCGAGCGGCACTTCCCCGCCGACTTCATCTGCGAGGGCCTCGACCAGACGCGCGGGTGGTTCTACACCCTGCACGCGATCGCGACGCTGACCATGGACTCGGTCGCGTTCCGCAACTGCGTGGTCAACGGGCTCGTCCTCGACGAAAAGGGCGAGAAGATGTCCAAGTCCAGGGGCAACACCGTCGATCCGTTTGCGACCGTGGAGGCCAACGGCGCCGATGTCGTGCGCTGGTACATGCTCGCTTCCTCCCCGCCCTGGGACAACATGAAGTACTCCGAGCGCGGGCTGCGGGAGACCTGGGCACGCTTCTTCGACACCCTGTGGAACAGCTACAAGTTCTTCGCTGCGTACGCCAACATCGACGGGTTCGCCAACGCCGGTTCCGCGATCCCGGTGGCGGCGCGCACCGAGCTCGACCGCTGGATCGCCAGCCGGACGAATACGACGATTGCGGAGTGCGACGCCGCCTACGCCGCCTACGACGCCACGCGCGCCGCGCGTGCGGTCGAGCGGCTGGTCGACGAGCTGTCGAACTGGTACATCCGCCGCTCGCGGCCGCGGTTCTGGACCGGGAAGAAAGGCGCCGATCCCGGCGTCTCCGACCACGACAAGCTGTGCGCGTACCAGACGACGCTCGAATGCCTGCTGGCGATCGTGAAGCTGATGAGCCCGATCGCGCCGTTCCTGAGCGAATGGCTGTTCCGGGCGCTGAACGAGGTCGCCGCCGTCGACGCTGCGCCGTCCGTGCACATGACGGACTTCCCGCCGTGCGACACGGGCGCCATCGACGTCGGACTCGAGCAGCGCATGCAACTCGCGCGCACCATCGTCACGGCGGCGCTGCAACTGCGCAACCAGGCGAAGATCAAGGTCCGCCAGCCGCTCGCCCGGGTCATGGTGGTCATCGGGGCGGGGGTCGAGCGCGAGACCGTCGACCGGGTCGCGGGGCCCATCCTGGAGGAGTTGAACGTCGAGCGGATCGAATACGTGGACGACTCGAGCGGCCTCGTGCGACGCAGCGCGAAGGCGAACTTCCCGCAGCTGGGGCCGCGGCTGGGCAAGCTGATGGGGCCGGTCGGGCAGGCGATCAGGGTGCTCGACGGCGAGGCCATCGACCGCTACCTCGCGCAGGGACACCTGTCGCTGACGGTGGCCGGGCAGGCGGTGGACATCGGTCCGGGCGACATCGAGGTCTTGAGCCAGGCAGTCGGCGACTGGCTGGTCGCGACGGAGGACGGCGTGACCGTGGCGCTGGACACCCTGCTCACACCGGCCCTCCTGGACCGCGGGCGGGCCCGCGAGGCCGTCAACCGGCTCCAAAGCATGCGCAAGGCCCTGGACCTGGAGCTGACCGACCGGATCGTCGTGGAATACCGGGCGTCGGCTGCGGTCGCCGCGGCGGTCGCGGCGCATGCGGAGTGGATCCGCAGCGAGACCCTGGCAGTCAGTTTCCTGCCGGCGAAGGTCCCGGTGGGGGATCTGGTCCAGGACTTCGATCTGGAGGGTGAAGCCCTCACGCTCGGGCTGCGGCGGGTCGCGCCGGGCGCCGGCGCCTGAACCCTCCGGTGCGGGAAGAATCCGGCACACGGCGACACACCCCGAATGATGCGCCCCGGCGAGCCCTTCGGTAGAGTGTCGCACAGCCATGGCCAGCCAGAACGTACAGGTCGCCACCGACGCCGTCCGCCACGCGATCGAGCGGATGCAGGGCCCGCTGCCGCCGCCATTCGTCGTCGAGTTCCTGATGCGCCAGTGGCGCCGCTACCTGGTGGCCCTGCTGGCGGAAGACCACCGGCGTGGCGAGGAGTGGCTGGCCGCCCTCGCGACGATGGAATGGCTGCTCTGGAGCGTCGTGCCGAAGGCGGCCGACGAGCAGTCCACGCTGTTGCGGGAACTGCGGCAGGGCCTGGACGCGCTGCGAGCCGGCATGCACGCCATCGGGACCGACGACACGGTCGTGGAGCCCTTCTTCAAGCAGTTGGAGGCGCACCACCGCGCGTTGCTGCAGCCGGCGGCGGCCGTGACGCCGGGCGTGACCGGGACGGGCAGGGACGGAGAGAGCACTGGTTCCACCACGGTGCAGCTCGATGTTCACGATCCCCGTTATCGCAGGATCATGGACCTCCTCAACGAGGCCGACGTCGAGAACATCGACCTGTAGCGTCGCCGATGCATTGCCGCATCGGCCCGGGAGAGAACCATGAAGCGCGTGCGGATTCCCCCCAGCATCATCGACATCGAGGCCTCGGGTTTCGGACCGCACGGCTACCCGATCGAGGTCGGCGTGGCGCTGCATTCGGGCGCGACGTGCTGCTACCTGATCCAGCCCCGGCCGGACTGGGTGTACTGGGACGACGGCGCTGAACGCGTGCACCGGATCCCGCGGGACATCCTCGAGGTACACGGCAAGCCGCTCGAGGAGGTCGCGCTGCGTCTGAACGAGGCACTCGAGGGCCAGACCGTCTACAGCGACGGCTGGCAGGTCGACAAGCCGTGGCTCATCCAGCTGTTCCACGCGGCCGGCGTCGAACCGGCCTTCCAGTGCAGCATGCTCGACATGATCCTGTCGGAAGCGCAGATGGAACGCTGGCATCCCACCAAGGACGCGGTGGTGCGCGAGCTCGATCTCAAGCGCCATCGCGCCAGCCTGGACGCGCTCATCATCCAGAAGACATTCGTCCGGACCCACGAGGCGTCGCTGGCCGCCGCCGCGCCGGCCGCATAGCCCGGCTCAGGGCACTTCGTCGATTCCTCCGGCATGCCATGGATGGCAGCGGCCGATGCGCCGCAAGGCCAGCCAGCCGCCGCGCAGCACGCCGTACCGGCCGATCGCCTCGAGTGCATACGCGGAGCAGGTGGGCAGGAACCTGCAGTGCATCCCGAAGTACGGGCTCAGAAGCAGCCGATAGGCCTTGATCAGCGCGATGACCAGTTGCTTCACGAAGAGTGCTTCCGATATGTACGATCGCGTGTCATCCTAACCCGGTGAGGGTCGCCCGCGTCACGATTGCCTGTCGCTGCGAGGCCGGCGCGCCGTTCCACCGGGGGAATTGCCTGCCGCGCCACCCGCCGCTGGCGGTCGGCACCTCGATGCGGCACGCCACCATCAGCACCTGTCACTGCGACTGTCCGGTGCCCGGGAGCACCCCGCCTCCCGCCTCCGTACGTGTGCCTGTGCGTGGTCGAATTCGAATCGCTGGCCGCTATGAACGATATCCGCGGGTTCTTCGCCACCGGGCATCCGGAGTCGGAGCGCATGATCGCTGACGAGCCGAACTACACGACCATCGTGCCGCAATTCATGGCCGGGATCGCCGAGCGCCGAATGGTGGTCGGGGCCGGCGGTCACGCAATGTCCGTGCAACCGAAGATTCCAGCGGAGCAGAAACCATGGCGGAAGCACTGACGGGCAAGGTCGCACTCGTCGTGGGCGGCACGTCCGGCATCGGGATGACGACCGCGAAGGCACTGGCCGACGCCGGCGCGCAGGTCGTCACGGCCGGACGCAATGCCGGGGCGGGTGCCGCGATCGCCGCCGCGTCCGCAGGGCGCATCCGCTACGAGCGGGTCGACGTGACCGAAACGGCCAGCGTTGCGGCGGTGGTGGCGGCCGTGGAACGGGACTATGGCAGGCTCGACTGCGCTTTCAACAATGCCGGCTGGGAGGGTCCTGCGGTGGCGACCGCGGACATGGAGGAATCCGACTGGCTGCGGATGCTGGACGTCAAGCTGAACGGCGTGTGGCGCTGCATGAAGGCCGAACTCCCGCTGCTCGCGCGCGGCGGCGGCGGCGCGCTGGTGAACATGGCGGGCAACTGGGGCTTGACCGGCGCCGCGATGTTTTCGTCCTACTGCGCCGCAGCGCACGGCATCATGGGGCTCACGCGGGCCGCGGCGAAGGAATACGCCTCCGCGGGCATCCGGATCAACGCCGTGTGTCCCGGAGCGGTGGACGCGCCGATGCTCGACCGCATGGTCGGCGGTGACCCGGCGGTCAAGGCGGGATTCGGCGCGCAGCTGGGAATCGGCCGCATCTGCACCGCCGCCGAGGTGGCCGCGGCCGTGGTCTGGCTCTGCTCCGATGCCAGCTCCTACGTCAATGGCCACGGCCTGGTGCTCGACGGGGGCGGCTGAGCGCATCGCGTTGGGCCCGGTCGACTGCACCGTGCGCGACGCCGTCGCGCTGATTACCCTCGCCGACGATGCGCGTCGCCATACGCTCGGCGTCGGGACCGTGACGGCTCTCGAGACGGCCCTGCGTCAAGCGGCGGGCGAGCGCGTACGCGCCGCCGTGCTGCGCGCGGCGCCGGGCAGCCGGGTCTGGTCGGCGGGTCATGACATCGGTGAACTCGCGACGACGCGCGATCCGGAGGGCTGGGACGACGCAATGCGGCGCGCCGTGCGCGCGGTGCGCGGGTTTCCCGCGCCGGTAATCGCCGCGATCGAAGGGAGCGTGTGGGGCGGCGCCTGCGAGGTGGCACTGTCGTGCGACGTGGTGCTGTGCACCCCGGAGACCACCTTCGCCATTACGCCGGCGCGCATCGGCGTTCCCTACAGCGTGACCGGAACCGGTAACCTGCAGCGCTGCATTCCACGCGCCGTCCTGCGCGAGATGCTGTTCACGGCGGAGCCGCTGGCGGCGGAGCGGGCGGAGCGCCTCGGGCTCGTGAATCGCATAGTGCCGGCGGACGAACTCGAGCGTGCCGCCGGCGAGATCGCGCGACGCATCGCGGCGAACGCACCGCTCGCGATCGCGGTCCTGAAGGAACAGATGAACCTCCTCGAGGACGGCCGGGCCGGCTCGGTCGAGGCGATCGAGCACCTCACCGCGCGGCGGCGGCAGGTGTGGGAGAGCGCCGACTTCCGCGAGGGCCTCGCCGCGTTCGCGGCCAGGCGGCCGCCCCGGTTTCGGGGAGAATGAGCGTCCCGCCAGGTCAGACGCGGAAGCGGTATTCCTTCCCGGCCACGCGGTCGATGTCCGGCGGGAAACTGCGCCACTTGTCCGCGTAGTACTGCTCCATGTGGTCGCCGGCCGAGGCGCGGTTGTAGGTCGCGAAATACAGCCGCCGCGTGGTATCGGTCAGGTTCGGCTCGGATGCGTGCGGCGTGTAGCAGTCGAAGAACACGATGTCGCCGGGCCGGGTCGGGCAGGCCTCGAACTGCATGCCGGCCATGTCCTCGTCGGTCAGGGGCTCCCAGGCGCGGAACAGTCCGCGATGCTGGTGGCCGGCCGCCAGTTGCAGACAGCCGTTCTCGATCGTCGCCGGGTCGATGCACACCATGACGCTGATGAAGTAGTCGGCATAGTCCTCCCAGCCGGCCTGGGAGTCCTGGTGCGGCTTGAAGCCGTCGCCACCGGGCATCTTGAAGTTGATCTTCTCCTTGAACATCACCGCCGGCTCGCCCATCAACTGCGCGACCGGTGCTTCCAGCGCCCTGGCGAGCGCGCGAAAGCCATCGTGGAAGGGTGACATGCGTTCAATCCGGTTGATTAGGCTCACGGCAGGGTCGAGTCTGCTGCGCTCGTGGTAGACCCAGTGCGCGCCATGCTGCTCCGGGCGCGCGGTGATCTCCCGTGCCCACAGGTCGATGAGCGCCGTGTCGGCGGGGTCGAAGCCGCTGCGCAGGACGACGAACCCGTCACGGGAGAAAGCGGCAACCTGATCATCGGTGAGGCGGGGCGTGGACAGCATGGTGATACCTCCGTGTCGGCTGCGCTGCAGCGGGCCACATGACAACAGACCCGCGGTCGCGGGCGTTGACCGGGATCAACACCCGCGAAACGCGCCGCGCGGTCCGGGCACGTTCCGCCCGGTTGCGCCGGCTCCTATACTGAGCCCCTTGGCAACGGCGAGGGGGCGACGGGCATGCGGGCAGTTGCGGGAGTCGGGGCATTACTTATCGCGGCGACGATGACCGCCGGCAACGCGGCCGCAGACGGTCCGAGACCGCAGTGGTGGCCGTCGCCCTGGGGGCCGGACGATCAGCGGGGTGCGCTCAACCGGCTGGGACCGGCCAAGGTCCTCGAGGCGTTGACGCTCGTCGAACACGGCGAAATCTACGACATGACCCGCGTGTACGAAGAAGACATGCCGCTCATGGATCTCACGCCCCAGGCCCGCAAGTACACCCTGACGGTGCCGGGGGCGCCGAGCTGGGGGCCGCTGGGCGAGAATCGCCTGGCGTGGAACGAGGACTACATCGCCGGACACCTCTCCCAGGATGGCACGCAGTTCGATGCGCTGGCCCACATGGGCACCGTGATGGGAGAGCCCGGGGATTTGCGGGAACTCCGCTACTACAACGGCATGCGACACAGCGACATCGGCGGCGGCCGCGGCTTCGCCAGGCTGGGCGTGGAGAACGTCACGCCGATCGTGACCCGCGGGATCCTGATCGACGTGGCCGGCTACAAGGGGCGGATGCTCGAGCGCAGCGAGGCGATTACCGTCGCCGACCTGGAGGGTGCCCTGAAGCGCCAGGGCCTGAGCGTGACGGACATCCGTCCGGGCGACGCCCTCTTCTACCACACCGGCTGGGGCAGCCTGTGGAAGGTGGACAACAAGAAATTCAACAGTGGCACGCCGGGCCTGGACGTGGCGGCGGGGGACTGGGTCGTCAGCCGGCAGGTGCTGCTGGTCGGGACCGACAACTGGGCGGTGGAGCCGATCCCCTACCCGGATTCCGGTCTGTTCGCCCCGAATCACCAGAAATTTCTGGTCGAGAACGGCATCTACATAATGGAAAACCTCGACTTCGGCCCGCTGCTCGAGGCGAAGGTCTACGAGTTCGCGTTCATTTTCGGGGCGCTGCCTCTGAAGGGCGCCACCGGTTCGCCAGGACGACCGTTCGCGCTGCGTTGAGCGCAAGCGCGCGCGAGTCGTCACCGTAAGCGGAGGGGAGAGCCAGCATGTCCGGAGAAATCCCGCTCGACGCCGTGCGTCGGGCCGCGTGGGAGAAGGCCTGCGCGTACCTCGATCCGGCGCGCCTGCAGCGGCTGATAGTCGATCTGACGGCGATTCACAGCCCGACCGGCGCCGAACGCGCCGCTTCCCAGTTCCTGCGCGACTGGCTGGAACGGGCGGGCATCCCGGCGCGCTACCAGCCGATCACCGAATTCTCGGGCAATTGCATCGGTCGCCTGCGCGGGCGCGGCGATGGCCCGACGGTGATGCTGTACGCGCCGATCGACACCCATCTCGATGCCGTCGCCGCGACTGACGTGCCGTGGGTCGGTCCGCGCCTGCGTGACGACATGCTGCCGCAGCCGCGTATCGTCGGCGACACCATCATCGGTCTGGGGGCCTCCAACCCGAAGGCGATGCTCGCGACACTCGTCGAGGCCGCAGTCTGCATCGCGCAGGCCGGGATCGAACTGCGCGGCGATCTGCTCGTGGTCGCCGGGGCGGGCGGCATGCCCTGGACGGTGCCGGAGCGCGGGCACGCGGGCGTCAGCAACGGGGTCATGCACCTGCTGTCCCACGGCGTGGCGCCGGACGCTGGCATCATCCTCAAGCCCTGGGACGAGGTTTACTGGGAACACCCGGGTATGTGCTGGTTCAAGGTGAGCGTCCACGGCACGCTGGGCTACTCGGGTGTGCCGCGGGGCACCCCGGGATTCCGCAGCTCGGTCGAGCCGGCGGCCCGCCTCGTGCTGGAACTGGAGCGCTGGCTCGCGGACTATCCGGACCGCCACCAGAGCGAGCAGGTACGGCCGGAGGGCTGGGTCGCGGCCATCCGGGGCGGCTGGCCCGACAAGCCGTCGTTTCCCTCGGCGACGACCGAGATCTGGCTCGACGTCCGGACCACGCCCGACCAGACCCGCGGGGGTGTCGAAGCGGAGTTCGGCGCCGCCATGCGAGAGATCCTGGGCCGTCACCCGGATATCGACGCGAGCTGGGAGATGACGCTGTCGTGCCAGGGTGCGCGCACCGATCCGTCCCACTGGATCGTGCGCAGCGCGCTGCGTGCCTGGGAAGCGCGTCACGGGCGGCCCTACGCGGGTGCGCCGCGCATGAGCGGTCAGACCGACGCCGCCACGATTTGCCGCATGGGCATCCCGCTGGCCCGGTTGGGCTACCCCTTCGCACCGCTGGCGGAATTTCCCGAATCGGGCGAAGGCCTGGGCGGCATGGGCTACGCCCGCGTGGCCGACATGCTGGGACCTTGCCGTTCCATCGCGCACGCCGCCATCGACGCCTGCACGCGCACGCGCGCGGAAGTGGGGTTGACCGGCTGACGGGCCTGGACGTTCAGTCCTCGCTCTCGGCCTGCTCCACAGGGGCGACCGTGCCATAGGCCGCCGCGATCCGTCCGGCCTCGTCGTACAGGCCGGTGAGCAGGCTGACCAGGCGGCCGTTCTCGCGCAACTTGCGATCGACGTCCTCGATGTTGTCCATCTGCTCGGTGAGCACCTGGCGACGCAGATCGGCGTAGCGGTCGACGACTGTGCGGCCGCGGCGCGTGACCTCGTACGCGTAGAACTTGCCGCCGCTCTCGCGCACCTTGCGCGCGAGCTTGAGCTTCACGAGTTTCCGCAGGCTGTACTGGATGTTCGGTATGTCGTCGCGGTTGAGCTGCCGGGCGATCACCGCCGCGGTCTTGGGGCGGTCCTGCATGCGGATGACATGCAGGATCACGACCTCGGGAAAGCTCAGCTCCTGCATGCCCGTCACGGCAGCGAGCTGCATCACGTAGCGCTCGAACGCCTGCTGGAACCGCATCAACGACCATTCGAAGTCGGTAGTCGCCGCATCGTGCGGATCGCGACCGAGATGCCAGTGGCGGTAGTAGGCGTCGTCAACGGGTGTGTTGGCCATGCGACGTTCAGCCTCCTCGGCCGATCATTCGTAAGCTTATGTTATTTATATATTTTATCCGAGCGAGTACAACGCAGGACGTGCATTCGTGCGCAAGTTGAGCTCCCCGTTCTTTCGGGCTGGATTCAGCCGGCTGCAGATTCGGGCGCCCCGGCCGGTCGGGCGGAGTCCGCCGACCTGCCGGATTCCGGGGTCCGGCAGGGTTGCTGAAAGCGTCCTTGTATACAATGATTGGCATGGACGGTGTACCCGGCCTCGCAAAAGCCCCGGCCGGGTGTGCATGGCTCGAAAGTTTATTTAACATTAATCGATTTTCGACACGCCGGGTCCGCGAGTAAAGCAGCAAGCGCGGCCGGGTATTTTCTTGCAGTCGAATCCGAGGCCGGTCCCGGTCCGAAACGCCGGGACTGCCGAGGGTATCGGGCCGCGGGCCCCTCATGATGACGCAGCCGCCGGTGGCGGATGCGGCGAACAGACGAGGCAGTACCCACTCATGAACCAGACCTCCTCACCGCCGGCGACCCGGGTCTCCGGTGGCGCCGGCAGTTTGCAGCGCGGCATCGTTGCGATACTGCCATGGGCGATCATCGCCGGACTGCTGTACGCCGGCTTCTACATCGAATTGTCGCCGGTTGGCGAGACCGTCCAGCCGCCGGCGCTCGAACTGCGCGACCAGTATTACGGCATAGCCGTTCCCGGGGCCGATGTCATCTGGATGGCCGGGGGCTACGGCAAGATCGTTCGCAGCGAGGACGGGGGCAGGACCTTTCAGCGGCAACCGACGCCGATTGACAGTCACCTGCAGGACATCGCGGCGTGGGACTCGCAGCGCGCGGTAGCGGTCGGAAATCGCGGTGACGTGATCGTCACCGCGGACGGGGGGGCGACCTGGGAGAACGTCGATGTCCCCCGCAGCGACGTCGCCAACAAGCTGCTGCGGGTGCGGGTTGCCGCCGATGGCAGGGCCTGGGCCGTCGGCGAGTTCGGGATGCTGATACACAGTGCGGACTTCGGCCGGACCTGGAGCCGCATGGGCGAACCGCGCGACGTGACGTATGCGGATATCGCGGCCCTCGACGGTGGCCGGCTGATCGTGGTCGCGGAGTTCGGAAAGACGTTCGTCAGCACCGATGCCGGCGTGACGTGGCGCGAGGTGCAGACGCCCGTACAGAGCAGCCTGACAGCGATCGAGTTTCGCGACGCACTGAACGGCGTCGCAGTCGGCCTGGAGGGCGTCATCCTCACTACCGCCGATGCGGGCGAGACCTGGACTGCGCGGGAGCGCGCCCGGACCGGTCTCTCGGCCGGGCCTGACATCGCACTTGCAGCGTCGTCGCCGGCCGTCGGCAAGCGCGAGATTGTCGGAGACCTGGTCAGCGAACATCTGCTCGGCGTGGTCTGGGTGCCGGCGTCGGGGCGGTGGGTGGCCGCGGGCAACAAGGGTGTGGTCGTGGTTGGTAACGCGGCCGGGGACGCGTGGGAAACGCGCCAGGTCGCGCCCCGTGACGTAGCCTGGCATACCGGGCTCGCTGTTGACGGCGAGCGGGTGTTCATGGCCGGTCGCAACGCGGGCGTGTGGGTCGACGGCAGCTGGGAACTGTTCTTCGGACGCAAGGGCGGGACAGCGAAGTGATCGAACGTTTCGCGGCATTCTGCATCCGGCAGCGGGTCGTCATCGTTGCTCTCATCGCGACCATCACGCTCGCGCTGTCGATGTTCGCGGTCCGGATCGAGGTCAAGACGATCTTTTCGGACCTGCTCCCCACCACTCACCCGTATATCAAGGTCCACAACCAGTTCAAGGACACGTTCGGCGGCGCCAACATCGTCACCATGATGGTGACAGCCCGGCAGGGCGATGTCTTCCAGTTGCCGATACTCCAGAAGATCAAGCGGCTGCAGGACGGCCTGCAGCAGGTGCCGTCGGTCAACCAGTTCCAGATCATCTCCCTCGCCTCGCGCAAGCTGAAGGAGTTCAAGTCGTCCACCGAAGGGGTGGAGGGCAGTCCGCTGATGTGGCCCGACCCGCCCGCCACCCAGGCCGAGGCCGACGCATTGCGCGACAGGGTCCTGCGCAACGAACTCGTCTACGGGCTGTACGTCTCGCAGGATCTCAAGTCGACCATCGTCACCGTCGACTTCTACGACCACAGTGTCGACTACGGCGTCGTGTTTGAACACATCATGCGCATTGTCGACAGCGAGCGTGACGATTCCGTGGAGATTGCCGTCGTCGGCGATCCGATGCTGTTCGGATGGGTGTATTCCAATCTTCCGGAGACCACGCAGATCGCATTGACCGGCCTGGCCATCCTGGTCGGCCTGCTGTTCCTCGTCAACCGTACGTGGCGCGGCACGCTGCTGCCCATGATCGCCGGACTGGTCAGCGCGATCTGGGCGCTGGGCACCGCGAAGCTGCTCGGGTACAACTTCGACCCGCTCGTGATCGTCGTCGCTATGCTGGTCACCGCGCGCGCCGTTTCCCACTCGGTACAGGTCATCACGCGTTTCCACGAGGAGATCGAGAGCGTCGAGGACGGCAGGGAGTCGTCTGCCGACGCCGCCAGGATCACCATGGCCGAGCTGTTCCGGCCCGGCATGCTCGGCATAGGCACCGATGCGGGCTGCCTCACGGTGGTCGCGATCAGCCCCATTCCACTGCTCATCAAGCTGACGGTATTCGCGGTCGTCTGGCTGTTGACTGTCGGGATCACGGCGATGATCCTGACGCCCGTGCTGCTGTCCTGGGTGCGACACCCCAGGGGTTATGCGCACCCCATCGACATCGACGGCTGGATCCTGCGCCCCGTGCTCGATGTCTGCGCGCGCGTGGTCACCTCGAGAGCCGGCTACGGCATACTGGCGGTGACGATCATCGTGTTCGTGGCGGCGTCCTACCAGTCACTGCAGCTCAAGGTCGGTGATGCCAACCCGGGCTCCCCGATCCTGTGGCCGGACGCCCCGTACAACCTCGATTCGGCGCACATCAACCAGCAGTTCCCGGGCGCCGACCGCATGTTCGTCGTCGTCCATGGCGAGCACACAGACACAATCAAGAACAGCGACGTGCTGCTGCATATGAACCGCTTCCAGCGCTTCATGGAGGCGCAGCCGGAGATTGGCGGCACGCTGTCGCTGGCAGACGCGCTGCCGACGATCCATCGCATCCTGCGCGAAGGCAACCCGCGCTATCTCGAGATGGGCGCCGACCAGATGGTGAACGGCGAGCTGCTGTACCTGCTCGATTCGCTGTCGGATCCCGGCGATCTCGATCGTTACGTGGATGAGCTGGCCACGAACGGATCGGTGACGCTGTTCTTCCGCGATCGGCAGGGCGACACCATCCGGACCGCCGTCTCGCGCATCGACGATTACCTCGAGGACCATCCCCTGGAGGTCGAGGGGGCCCGCTACGAGCTCGCGGGAGGCACCATCGGCGTGCTCGCGGCCGTGAACGAGGTGATACTCAAGGATCAGATCAAGTCGATCGCGCTGGCGCTGCTCATACTCGTAGCCATGTGTGCCGCCACCTACCGGTCGGCCATGGCCGGCATGTTCTTCATGGTACCCGTGCTCATCTCGAACGTGGTGACGTTCGCAGTGATGGCATATGCGGGGATCGGCATGAACATCAACACGGTGCCAGTCGCCGCGATCGGAATCGGCCTGGGCGTCGACTACGCGCTCTACATCTGCGACCGGATCATGTTCGAACTCAAGCGACAGAAGGTGCGCGACGAGGTGGCGGCGATCCGCATCGCCGTGCACACCGCCGGCCGCGGTGTCATCGTCACCGCGCTGGTGCTGAGCGCGGCGACCCTGCTCTGGATGCAGTCGTCGCTCCGGTTCCAGGCCGAGATGGCCGGGCTGATGACGCTGTGGCTGGCCGTTTCGGCGCTGTCGGCCCTGCTCGTCATGCCGGCGCTGGCGTATATGACGAGGCCGCGGTTCATCTTCGGAACCCGGGGCATCGCGGTGCCGGCCCAGGCCTTTGCCGCGGCCTGAGGGTCCGGGCGCGGGACTGGCGGGGTCTGTATGCGGCGGGCATGATTGCGGGCGTGGCCGACCGGGTGACCCCGGCCGGCATCAGCGGCGGAGATTCGAGCGCATGCGAGTCGCGATCCTGGCGTCCTGCGTCCTGCTGCTGACCGGCTGCGGGGGCGGCGCCTCCCGGAACGTGCCGGTCACGCCGATGCCGTCGCCGGCGGCATCCGCGGTACCGGCTGCTGGCCACGCGAGCCTCGACGAGCGATCCCTGTGCGTCGCCTTCCGCCGCGAGTGGGTCTCGAACTTCGTCAGGCACGTGTACGCGCAGCAGAGCGGCAGCAAGGATCTGCCGTCGAGCCGGCCGTTCGAGGATCGCCTGACCGCACAGAACGCCGCCCTCTGGGATGAGGTCAAGGCCCGGGGCCTCGACCAGATCAAGTGCCAGGTGCCGCAGTGCTATACGCGACCGCATTCCGGATGGTGGGAACCGCACTGCGGCTACCGCGTGCCGAACACCTCGGGCGATGGCGGTGCACTGTATTCATGGGTGCCCTGGCGCGACGGTGTCGAGCCGCCGAGCCGGGAGGCCGTGGAGTCCGTCCGGCGCGTCGAACTCGAGAACAACAAGCGCTTGCGCAGTTGCGGGGACAATCGGGGTTCCCTGTGCTGACAGGCCAGGCACAGCAGCCGTCACGGCGGCCGCGCGTGCCTGCGCGCGGTGACCAGGCCGCGGATTTCCCACGCGCCGCAGCGGCGCCACGGAGGAGAGTGTCATGAGCGGAGTCAGTGGTCTTGCGTACATCGGCTACGACGTCACCGACGCGCGGGCGTGGGACGAGATGCTGCGCGAGGTCTATGGGCTGGAATTGCGCGCGGACGGCGGCAAGGGGGTCCGCCGGTATCGCCTCGACGATCGGCATCACCGGATCGGAGTCCACGCGGCCCGCCGCGACGGCATCCGCTACATCGGGTGGGAGGCGCCCTCGCGGCTGGCCTTCGAAACCATCGCCAGGCGCCTGGCCGACCTCGGCGTGCGCGTGCGGCGCGGTACGCCTGCGCAGCTTGCCGAGCGCGCGGTGCTCGATCTCGTGGCGTTCGAGGATCCGGACGGCTTTCCGCTCGAGGTCTGCTACGGGGCGGTTACGGACAACACCCCGTTCCGGCCGAGCCGCGGGCTGTCCGGGTTCAAGACCGGCGAGCAGGGTCTTGGCCACATCGTGATCTTCGCCAGGGATCCGGCCGCGAGCGTCGCCTGGTACGAGGACGTGCTCGGTTTCCGCCTCAGCGACTACATCCACTGGGCCGAGGCACGGGCGACCTTCCTGCACTGCAATCCCAGGCATCACTCGCTGGCGATCCTGAACGAATGTTTCGGCGCCAAGGGCGGGGACTTCCATCACCTCATGCTCGAGGCGGCGTCGCTGGACGACGTCGGCCGCGCCTTCGACATCGTCGAGGAGCGCGGGCTGCCCGTCGCGTTCACCCTGGGTCGGCACACCAACGACCGCATGACCTCCTTCTACCTGTACACACCCTCGGGACACACGATCGAGTACGGCTACGGCGGAATCGCCATCGATGACGCGACCTGGGTGCCCACCCTGTACGATTCGACCCGCTACTGGGGCCACCAGCATCGCCCGCCCCCCGCGGACAAGGGGTGAACGGTCGCGCCTTCCCGGCCTTGCTCCTGCTCGCCGTCCCCGCGATCTCGCTGGCCGCGGACCTCTGCTCCGCCGGTGACGTCACCGCGATGGTGGCGCAGATGCGCCAGGCGGCCGGTTGCAGTGACGACGCCCGGGCGGACCGTACCTGCCTGCGTGCCGTGGCGTACGACAACGGCTGGGGCGTTTTCCACGTCGTGCTCGACGTACCCGCCGCCGCGCCTGAGCTCGCGGGCATGAGCCGCATGGGGCCGACGACGCGCCGGCAGCGCGCCGTGGAGGCGGCGGTCGGTGCCGCCCGCTGGTACGGCCTGCTTTCCGGCGCACGCGGACTCCTGCAGGAAACCGCGCTGCCGGGCGCCGCCTGCGATGCTGCCGCCACCCGCGAACGGATACGCAGCCTGACCGTTCTGGATGCGCGCGTTCCGGTCGGTCGCGAGCTCTGGCAGGTCACCGTGTATCCGGACGGAACCACCCGCGGTCCGCGCGCGGCGCCGGGGTCCTGATCGGCGGCGGTGCCGGACTCTGGACGATGGCCGTGAGGGCCGGCTGGTCCGCCCGTGGCCTCAGAACGCGAGTTCCTCGCGGTGCCCGAAACCCCGGGTGTTGTCGATGAGCCGGATGCGCCGCGGCCGGATCACGTAGAACTTGCTGGCGGCGAAGCGCGAGGCGACGGCCGCTGCCGCGGCCCCGGCGGGTCGGGCGACCAGCGCGCCGAGCTCTGGAAACCTGGCGAGGTAGATCGCCTCCGCCTCGCGCCTGCCCGGTGGTTCGAGCGCCCCCGCTACGCCCTCGATCTGCAGCCCCTGTACCTGCGTCCATGGTGCGTTCGCCTCCTGCACCGTTGCGGCGACGGCGGCGCGCGCGACGAGATGGCGCGCATGGCGGGTATCCGGATCCGAGATGAAGTACAACTCCAGCGCCGGACCGGCCGCGTAGAAGACCGCCGCCGCCCAGGGGCCGTCCTCGCCGGCGGTCGCCAGCGTGAGCACATGACGGGCGTCGAGGAAAGCCCGGATCCGGGTGCGCAGATCCGCCCCGCTCATTCGGCGAGGAGCGGCGGGCCGCCGCTCCAGCGGCGCAGCTTGCCGGTGTCGATGTCGAACAGGTCGAGGACCCGGCTGACCGAGTGATTCACGATGTCGTCCACGGTCTGCGGGCGCGCGTACATCGCCGGCACGGGCGGCGCGACGATCGCGCCGAGCAGCGAAGCCTCGTACAGCAGCTTGCAGTGGCCGGTGTGCAGCGGGGTCTCGCGCGCCATGAGGACGAGCCGGCGGCGCTCCTTGAGCACCACGTCGGCCGCGCGCGAGAGCAGGTTCTCCGAGAACGAGTGCACGATGGCCGAAAGCGTTCGCATCGAGCAGGGCGCGACGATCATGCCGTCGGTGCGGAACGAGCCGCTGGAGATGCTGGCGGCCACGTTGCGCACGTGGTGGACCACGTCGGCGAGCGCCTCGATCCTGTCGATCGTGTAATCGGTCTCGATCCCGACGTTGAGCCGGGCCGCGTTGCTCATCACCAGATGCACTTCGATACCGCCGGCTTCGCGCAGCATTTCCAGCATGCGGATCCCGTAGATGAGGCCACTGGCCCCGGACATCCCGATGATTATGCGTCGCATGAGCGCCAATCGTGGTGAAACGACGACCCGCCATCGCGGGCCGCACACGATTCTAGGGCACGCACGCGCGTGCCGGCTACTGCTTCCGGCGCGAGACCACGTTCTGGTAGAACTTTCGCGCTTCCTCCTGGCCAAGCATCTCCGGCATCTGGGCGCCGCGGTGACGGCTGCCGCCGTACTTCTGCAATTCCTCGCCGGGCGCCCGGCGATCCTCCTCTCCGACGTCCGAGCGCGCGGCCAGCGCGGCTTCGTCGTCGACCTCCTCGAGCACGCGGATGCGCCAGGGGGCGGGCGAGCGTGCCTCGACGTAATCGAGCACCCAGAGCTCGTCGCCGCCGTCGAGTTCCGCGCCGGGTTCGGCCACGACCGCCCGCACCACGAGCCTCTCGAAGGTGTCCAGGTCGCGCACTTCGAGCACGATCGGCTCGCCGGCGGCGATCTCGGGCTTGGGCGCCTGGTTCCGGTCGTGCAGGTACCCTATGTAGGCCTCGAAGGGCATGTCTGCCTCCTGTCGCCCGTCGCCGCTACTGCTTGCGGCGGAAGCGCGACTCCTTGAACTTCTCGGCGGACTTGAGCGACTGCTCTATGTCCATGCTCTGCGCCAGTTCATGGTCGGTCGCCAGCGCGCCCTCGTCCAGCTCCTCCAGCACGTGAATGTGCCAGCCCGAGGAGATGTGCTCGCCCAGGCGACCGTACACATGCAACCGGTGCGTGCCCTGCGCCGGCAGGGCGCTCCCGTCCCGGGACACGACTCCGCGCACGCTCTTCTGCTCCATCGTCTCGCTGCTGCGGACGTGCAGCACCACCTCCGCGCCGTCGACGAGGATCGTGTAGGGAGTGATGGGCGTATCGAAGAAATCGTATTCCTCGTTCATCGCAGGTAGCCTCCGGTTGGCGTTCAGCCCCGCGCCGCAGCCGCTTTGTCGCCGCGGTCCCGGCCCGCCTCCAGCGCGGCCATGCTCGCCTCGAAGTTGTCGACCACGATCTTGAAGACCCTGCCCGCTGCCGAGTCGGCTGAGCTCACGACGAACGGCCGGCCCGCATCGCTGCCCTCGGACACCGACTGGTGCAGCGGAACGCGGCCGAGGAAGGGAACGCCAAGCTCGGCGGCGAGCGTCTCCCCGGCACCCGATCGCAGTACGTTGTCGCCGGCGCCGCAGTGCGGGCAGACGTAGCCGCTCATGTTCTCGATGACGCCGACGATGGGCACCCCGGCGTCGCGGCACAGCGTCGCGGCGCGGCGCGCGGACGCCTGCGAGACGTCGGAAGCCATCGTCACCACGATCGCCCCCTCGAGGTTGTCGATGTACTGCATCACGCTGACCGCCTCCGTGCCCGTGCCTGCTGGCAGGTCGACAATCAGGTAGTCGAGTTCGCCGTAGTCGACGTTCGCGCAGAATTCCTCGGTCGCCGCCCGACGCAGCTCGTGGAACCAGGTCACGACCTCGGCATCCTTGACGATGAAGCCTACGGACATCGCGGTGACGCCATACTCGGTCGTCACCGGGATGATGCCGTTGCGTCCGGCGCGTACCCTGCTTTCGACGACGCCGAGCATGCGAGGCACGGACGGGCTGTCGAAATCGGCGTCGAGGATGCAGACGCGGTTCCCGCGCAGTTGCAGTGCCACCGCCAGGTTGGTGGAAGTCGTGGTCTTGCCCACGCCGCCCTTGCCGGAAATCACGACGATCTTGCGGCGGATGGCGGCCATCTTGCGTGCGGCAATGTCCATGCGGCCGCGGCCGGTCATCTCCACGCGCTCGGGCAGCGTGCAGCCGAAGTACCGGCTGCACGCCTCGCAGACGAAGTCGCACGAGTTGTCGACGTTCATCTTGCTTCCGCGCACGACGCTTGCGACACGGTCGGCGATGCCCGGGTGGCCC
>CAYOJP010000029.1:0-22817 GCA_964404305.1 uncultured Gammaproteobacteria bacterium | reverse complement strand
TACGAAGGGAGATCCGCAATGCCGATGCTCGACCCGTGGTGCCACAGCGCCAGCATCGACGTGCATACGCTCGCGGAACGCGCGTTCGACTACCTCGCCGACGGGCTGAAGCAGGGCGAGTGGGCCCTGGGCAGCGTCGAGCGCAAGGCACTGGGGGACAACCTGTACGTGGGGACGTCGATGTTCGGCGTCGGCCAGGTCTACGTGCGCATCCAGGCGCACCCGGAACTCCTGACGATCCACTACCACGTCGGTCGTCACCCCGGGCAGCTCCAGCCGCGCAACGTGATCCGCGTCGTGCCGGGACCGGTCGTGGGCCGGCCGGCGGGACACTGCATCGTCACCCTGCTCACCTGGCGCGCCGAGGGCACCGCGGACGCCGACTGGCAGCGCACCTGCGTCTCGCACGAGACGGAGATGTTCATCATCAAGGCGCGACTGGAGGCAGCCGACTGAGCCGATGGGCTTCAGGCGGCAGCCGGCGGCTCGCCGTCCGGGACTGGGACGGCGGGTCGCGCCCGCGGCGGCCCGGGTCGCCACAGTCCGCCGGCCGTCATGCAGGTCCAGCCCCAGCGCAGCCAGCGCAGCAGCGAGAAGGCGAGCCACAGTGCCCAGGCCAGCATCAGCAGCCGGTAGACCATCAGCGGAACCGAAATCACCCAGCCCTGCGGCAGCGTGCCGGCGACGCGATCCTGGTACCAGGCGAGCGCCCAGGCGCTCGAGCCGTTGCCGGCGATCTGCATGTCGGGAGCACCGAGCAGTCCCTGGCGGATGGCGGCGAACAGGATGCCCGCCGCGCCCAGTGTCAGCACGGCGAGCGCAAGCTGCGTCAGGTTGAGGACGTCACGACGGGTATTCGCGTCGTAGCGGCCGCGCCAGCCGAGCAGCAGCAGCCAGCCGACCACGAGCAGCGCCGACCAGATGTCGACCTGCGACAGGCCGACGCCCAGCAGCAGCCACGCCGGCGTGCGCAGCGGCGTCAGCGGCACGCGCGCGAGGCCCGCGGCGACCAGCGCGATGACGATCAACGTGCCCCAGTAGAGCACCGCGGGCCCCAGACGCGGCCCGCCGGTGAACAGCACCCAGCGATCCTCGCCGAGGGCGAGATCGATCCGGCTGTTGACGCTCGCCGCGCCGAGGTCCACGGCCGAGGTCGCGTAGTACGTGCCGATGCCGCGCGATTCGCGCCACGCGAGCGTGATCGCCTGCGTGCCGGGGCGCACCGGCAGGGTGACGGCGCGCCCTTCCTGCCGCACCGGCTGCGCGACACCGTCGATGGCCGCGGTCTGCAGCTCGGCGCCCTCGGGCAGCGTCAGCGTATGCTGGCCGCCCTGGCTCGAGCGCAGCGACAACTGCAGTTCGACGTCGGTCGCGCGCCGCCCGGGCCGCTGCTGCAGGCGCGAGGAATCGATGGTGAGTGTCGGGCCGGCGACCCCTTCGGGTCGCGTGATTGCGAGCTCCACGCGCTCGCCGGGCCACGGCCGCCACTCCGGCGCCCAGGCGCCTTCGGGATTCTGGTGATGAACGACGGCGATGCCCTGCGACTCGACGTGCCACATCGGCGCGACTTCCAGCCGCCAGGTCTCGGTCCAGGCCGTGCCTTCCGGTGCGACGAGCGCCAGTGCCTCGCCCTTGGCGAGCGTGCCCGTCCACGCGAGCGCGGCGGCGTCCGGCGGCATGTTCACGCGCACCCGGCCATCGACGACGTCGAAGCCGGGCGTGGTCACCGCTTCGCCCGGCAGCAGCGGCACCTCGATGACGACCGGCGCGGAGGATGACAGGCCGTCGCGGCTGACGCTCGTGTCGACGGTCCAGTCCAGGCCCAGCCGCAGCGTGCGCTCCACGCGCACGAACGGCGGCAGCGGCGGTGCCGCAGCCGCCGGATCGGCCGCGCCGGCGGCAATGGCCGCGGCGCCGGAGTCGGCATTGCGGCTCAGGCGCAACTGGCCCTCGACCGTGCCGTCCTCGCGCACCCCGTCGACGGTCCAGCCCTCGGCGAGGAGTTCCACGCGATGCGGGATCAGCGGCAGAGGCAACTCGAAGCTCGCGCGGGGCGGCAGGCGTCCCAGCAGGATCACCTGCCGGGCGCCCGCGCCCAGGGCGATCCAGAGTTGCTCGCCCACGCGGCGCAGACGGTCCTGCCCGGCCGCGCCGTCGACGCTCACCTCCTCCGGAAGCCACTGCTTCGCGTCGGCGGGCAGGGGTACCTGCACATCGGCACCGGCGACGATGTCGAGGCGCAGCATCAGCACGCTGCCGGTGATCTCGATGCGCATGCGGCCCATCTGCGCGCATTGCGGCGCGCAATCCGGCGGCGCCGTCAACCGCGCGCGCAGTTCCTGCAGCAGCTCCGGCGTCGGCATCGCCGCGCGCGTCTCGCCGGGCGCGAAGGCGAGGCCCGTTGCGAGCAGGCCGGCCAGCACCGTCGACGCACCACCCGCAAGGCTCGGCAGGCGGGTGCCTGCGAGCGTGCGCAGCATCACGACGGCCAGCGCCAGCACCAGCGCGACGCGCAGAACGTCCAGCAGCAGGTTCACGCCCGGCGACAGGAGCATCAGGACCATCTGCTGATCGCGCTCGACCGGGCCGTTCCAGGTGAGCTGCACCTCGTGCCAGCGCCATTGCGGCACGCCCGGGCCGGTCTGCAGGTTGGCATTCGGATCGACCGCCGCATACGCGCGCATCGCCTTCCTCGCAACGCGGGCCGGCAGCGACTTCGCCGGCGCGCCGGAGTCGTAGCCGGACACCGCATCGCTCGCCGGCGCGGCCGGCGCCGGCATGGCCCCGGCCAGCGCCTGCTCGCGCAGCTCCATCGGTGCGGCGGCCCCCTGGGCCGCGTATTCCATGGAGACGCTCGCGTCCGCGCGCTGCTCGCCGCCGAGCGAGAGCCAGGGCTGCTCGAGCTGCGGGTACAGGCCGGTGCGCACGGTATCGATAGCGAACGGCACCGCGATGCCCACGAGCGCGAGCAGTGCGACGTTGCGGTACACGGTGACGGCCGTGCGGAACGGGTTCCCGGGCAGCACGCGCAGCAGCGCGATCGCCGCGAGCACGTGCAGCCAGACGGTGCGCGGCGCCGCCGGCTCGTGCCAGATGAGTGCGAGCGCCGCGAGCGCGAGCGCGCCGTGCGCGGGCCGCCACAGGCGGCCGACCGCGAGCGCGGCGATGAGCACGAGGAACAGGTCGAGCAACGTCCAGCGCCCTATCCAGGTCTGCTCGGCCTTGTCGATTCCGCGCGCGGCAAGCAGGGTCCAGCCTGGCGGCAGGTGCAGCGTCGTCGCGAGTCGCTGCACGTCGTGATTCCAGCCCACCGCGGGCAGGGCGCGGACGCTGCCGGCGTGGCGGCTGTCGGCCTCCAGCGCCAGCGCGCCGCGCCGGACCTCGACGCCGCGCCGGCCGCTGCCCGGCTGCGCGGTGACGAGCTGCGGATCGCCGTTCATGCGCACCGCGCCGAGTTCCAGCCGCTCGCCGGCCTCGAGGCGCCAGCCGCGGGTCATCGCGCCATTGAGCGCGTCGCGCACGGTGTAGCCGCCGCCGTCGAAGTCGAGATACAGGTGCCGATCGAGTTCGAGGCGATCGGGCTCGGGCTCCGGATCGCCGCGCCGGACCACGTCGAGCGCAAGCGTCTCGCCGGGCTGCAGGCGGTACGCGGGCAGGGCCTGCCACTGCGGCGGTAGCGACGTCTGGCGCGGGTCCACCGCGACGGCGCCGGTCACCTCGGCCAGGCGGATGGCCGTGCGCGCGTCGAATGCCCAGATCTCCTCGGCGGGCCAGGGGGCCTCCGCGGCGACCGGCGCGAACTGCGTGCGGTCGGCCGTCGTGCGCGCATGCAGGCGAACCTGCCAGTGCCCGGGGCGCAGTTGCAGGCGCAGGCGCCCGTCGGGCTGGAGCTGCGCGGGCAACGCCGAATCGACCTGGATGGCAACGGTGTCGGCGAGCAGCACGGGCCCGATGAGCGCCTCGCGCGCGCGGCCGGCGACCTGCAGGTCGAGCAGCGTCTCGATCACGATCGGGATGTCGTCGCCGAGCCGGCGGAACACCTGCAGCGCGACCGTGTCGGCCTCGCCCTGGGGCGCCGCGCCGGCGTCGCGCCGCTTGAGCCACAATTCGCCGGCGCCGATGTCGGGCGGCGGCAGTTCGGCACCGTTGACCCGCGCGCGCACCAGCCCGGTCTCCGGCGGCACGGGCAGCGATTCGGGCAGCCGCTCCCAGGCATAGCGCCCCTCGATCGTCCAGGTGCCGGCCTCGACGCGAAGCGCGGGGCGGCCATCGCGCTCGAGGACGGTCGCGTTGTCGCCGTTCAGCCGCACGTCCTGTGGCCAGCGGCGCGCATCGCCGGGCAGCAGCAGCCAGGCCGCCCCGTAAGTGCGCCAGTCGGCCCGGAAAGTGCCGCCGGCATCGTCGAGTTCCAGGGCGAGCGACCCGGCGAACGCGCAGGCGCGGTCGTCGGGGTCGGAGGGGGTCATCGGGCAGGTGCGCGTGTCATCTGCGTGCAGGACCCAGCCGATCCACGGCCGCAGCGGCTCGGGCACCTCCTCCGGCGCCAGCGGCCGGGCGGACGCGGCGACACCCGCGAGCAGCAGCACCAGGGCGGGCAGCGGGGTCCCTCTCATGCGCATTCTCCGTTGCGGTCGTGGTGTCACTATAAACGCAGCCTTGTCGCGAAGGGGTCTACGGGCTCCCGTCGCCCGCGCCCGCTGCCGGAACTCATGCACCGTCGTAGCGGATGGCGACGATCGTCCAGTGGGCGTCCCCCGAGCCGGCGCGGACGACGACCTCGTCGCCGCAGCGGCGCCCGAGCAGGGCGCGCGCCATGGGCGCATCGACGCTCACCTGGGTGCCGGACGTGTCGATCTCGTCCGCCCCGACGATGCGCAGCTCGGCCTGCCCGCCCGACGGGGCGGCGACGGTCACCCAGGCGCCGAAGAACACGCGCTCCGGATCGCCGGGGGCCTGCCTCACGACGGTCAGGCCCGGCAGCCGGCGCTGCAGGTACCGGATCCTGCGGTCGATGCCCGCCAGTTCGCGCTTGCGGTAGAGATACTCGGCGTTCTCGGAGCGATCGCCCTCGGCTGCGGCGGCGGCGAGGTGCCGGACGACGTCCGTGCGCCGCTCCCACAGCGCCTTCAACTCGGCCTCCAGGCGCGCGTAGCCGGCGGCGGTCACGTACGGCGACGATCCGGTTGGCGGCGGGCGCCAGCGACCCATGGCGGTGGGAGGAGGGTTTCGGGACAGGGGTACCGATCCTACACGCGACCCCGGCGCGGCGTCGTATAGTCCGGCTCCATGGACCTGTTCGGCATCCTGACGAAGATGGGCGTGGCCGCCGGTACGCCGATCACCTACACGCTGCGGCTCGGCGACGATGCCGTGCGCATGAACGACCTGCTCGATCGCGACATCGCGATCGAGTTCACGGGCGAATTGCGCTGCCGCGTGTGCGGGCAGGGCGTGCGCAAGCTCTACGGCGAGGGCTACTGCTGGCCGCACTTCCAGTCGGACCCGGGCAACGCCCCGTGCATCGTGCGGCCGGAGCTGTGCGAAGCACACCTGGGCCTGGGCCGCGATCCGGCCTGGGAAGCGGCGCACCACGCCACGCCGCACGTGGTGTACCTCGCGCACTCCGGCGGTCTGAAGGTCGGCGTCACGCGCCGCGAGAACGTACCCGCGCGCTGGATCGACCAGGGCGCCGGCGCGGCCATCGGGATTGCGCAGACCCCTTACCGGCGCCTGGCCGGGGACATCGAGGTCGCGCTGAAGGCGGTGTTGTCGGACCGCACCGCCTGGAACAGGATGCTCACGAACGCCGATGCCGGCGCGACCGATCTGCTGGCGGAGAAGGCGCGCGCGATCGCTGCCATCCCCGCGCCGCTCGCCGGCTACGTCACGGCGCTGGACGGCGTCACGGTCCTCGAGTATCCGGTGCTCGCCTATCCGGCGAAGGTGCGGGGCGCCAGCCTGGCGCGGCAGGCGCGCGTGACGGGCCGGCTCGCCGGCATCCGCGGGCAGTACCTGATGTTCGCGGACGGCCTGGTCCTGAACGTCCGGCGCCACACGGGTTACGAGATCCGGCTGAGCGCCTGACGGGCGGCGGGAGAGCGGTTATCCTTGAACGCCCTCCGCCGCCCGAAGGATCCGACCCCATGCCGCGCCACTCCCTGCTCGCCGCCCTGGTCCTGACCGCCGCCGCCGTCCAAGTGCACGCGATGCCGGCCGTGACCGGCGGCTACGTCACCGGGCAGCAGTTGCTCGACGAGTGCGCGCCGGGGCAGGTCCAGCCAGCGTGCAGCAGCTATGTCGCGGGAATCTCGGACATCCACGACACCCTCATCGCGGCGCGCATGATGCCGCGCCTGGTGTGCATCCCGGAGAAGACCCCGGTCGCCGAGCTGGCCGCAGCCGTCCACAAGTACGTGTCCGCGCACGAGGACGTGCTAGGCAGCAACGGCGCGGACGTCGCCCTGCGCGCGTTCAGCACGACCTGGCCGTGCCAGTGAGCGCGTCGACGATCAGCGCGTGCGGGCCGCGACGTAGGCGTTGAAAGACGACGCTCCGGAGGCGAACTCCGGCGCGAGCAGCCCGGGCGGCGGTGCAGGCGGCGCGAATTCCACCGCCGCGAGTGCCGGGCCGCTCGCGGTCGCCGGTTGCCCGACCGGCGGCCTGGCGAGCATCGCGAGCACGCCGCGGAACTCCTCGCCCGGCCTCACCGCGCCGGGAGCCTCGCAGATGTCGCGTCCGCTGCTGGCCAGTCCGGACAACAGGTTGCAGTCGGAGCCGGTCGCGACGCTGAGCGCGTGATCGGACAGCGTCTTGCCGGTGGCGATCCACGCCAGGGCCGAAGCGCCGGAGACGTACTCGGAGGTGACGACCGTTCCCACGGCGGCGCAGCCGCCGAGCGCCAGGGCGGCAACCGGCGGCAGCAACAGCCATGCGGAGACGCGCCCTCGTTCGCGGCGCCGCGCAGGCATGTCCCCTCCTCAGCTCTGCGGGCCGCGGGCGCGCTTCTGCCGGCGCGTGTCCTGCGGCCTCGATAGACCGGGCAGTGTCTCGATTGAACCTAGACTGCGCTGCGGCGAAGATCAAGGCCGCTCCGGTCCTGCCGGCCGGCCCGGAAGCCGCTAAGATGCCGGCTCCCCCCAACCCCGCCCGCTCAGGAGTGGCAACGATGATCCTCGCCCCGAAGACCCGCCTCGCACTGCTGGCGACCGCGCTCCTGGCGTCCGGCCCCAGCGTCGCGCAATCGCTGGCGATCCTCGCGCCCGGCTGCCGCGAACCCGAGTCGGTGGATGTCCCGGCGGCAGGTACCGCTACCGAGGCGGAGCTGGAAAAGGCGGGACCGCGGGTGAAGTCGTTTGTCGCCAACGGCGAGGAATACCTGAAGTGCCTGCAGATGGCGGAGGCGTCGCTCGGCGACACCATCACGCCGGAGCAGCGCGCAGCGCTCCTGGGCGCGTACAACTCCACCGTCGATCGCATGCAGGCGACCGGCACGATGTACAACCAGGCGGTGCGCGCCTGGAAGGAGCGCAATCCCTGAGCGTGGCGGCCTCGCAGTGACGCGGGTCCCCCGCACCAGCCTGTCCGTGCCCCGGGCGCCGCTGCTCCTGGGCGGCAGCGGCCTCGTCCCATTCCTCGCGCTGGCGCTGCTGCTGTGGCTGCTGCCGGCGCACAGCGCGCCTGCCGCGCTCGCGCTCCTGATCGGCTACGGCGCGGTGATCCTGAGCTTCGTCGGAGCGCTCGCCTGGGGCATCGCGCTCGTGCATCCGGAGATGGGCGAGCGCGAACAGGCGCTCGTCATGACCTGGAGCGTCGTCCCGGCATTCGCCGGGTGGGTTGCGCTGGCCCTGCCCCCTCCCGCCGGCCTGCCGCTGCTGGTGGCGATGTTCGCGCTCCAGCTCGGGGCCGACCACCGGCTCGCGGCCCGCTTTCCGGTGCCGCGCTGGTTCCTGCCGCTGCGCAATGCGCTCACGGCGGGCGCCGTGGCGTCGCTGCTGCTCGCCCTGTTGTTCGTGCTGTCCGCCTGACACCCGCGGACCGCGCCGACGCCATGGCGAGATCGGCCGGACCGACGCCTACAGCGGTTCGGCGGCCTGCTGGCCGGCGTGGAAGGTCGTGTAGAGGATGATCGGGATGCTCAGCGCAGCTAGATGCGTCCTGATCAGGGGCAGTACCTGGTCCCACGTCAGCCCCCCGACACCGGTCGCCAGGCGGGGCAGCGCGATGCTCGTGAACTTCTCCTCCTCGGCCAGCTTGTGGAGCGCGCGCAGGGCGTGATTCACGTTCGCCTCGGTCGCGCGGCCCGGCTTGTCGCCGTGGCCGAATCCGCCATCCTGCGTGAACAGGCTGACGATGCGCGTGCCGCCCGCGCCGGCCCAGGCCCACAGCCCGCCGGGCCGGGGATGCGCCGTGTTGCCGTAATGGCGGAAATCCTTGTACATCGCGGGCCAGCGCTCGCGCAGGCTGAGCGCGAGACCCTGCGAGAAGTGATCGTTCGGCGCGATGCCGTGCGCGAGCACCTGCGCACGCGTGAGGAGGATGTCGCCGGCAACTTCGTGGAACACGTCGTTCTCCTTGTGTCGGGATCCGGGCGCCACCCGCGGCCGGGGTGCGCTCATCTTTGAATGGATGGAAGTATCGCAGAAGGCCGCGGCGGCGCCCTTGATCGGCGTCACGCCGATCCGCGCCTTCAGAACTTGTACAGGGCCGTCAGTTGCAGGCGATCGAGTACGCCGTCCGCGTTGTCGGCAAGCGCGCGCCAGGCATGGATCCATTCGATGCCGAGCGTGGCTTCGAGTACCGGGCTCCACAGCAGGTTGGCATGCGTGGAGCCCGCGGTGTGCGTGACCTTCGCGGGCACCGCGCCGTCGGCGTCCATCCAGCCGTAGCCCGCGGCAACGGTCGAGCGCCAGGTCGTGCTCCACCAGTGCTGGAGCGCGACGAAGCCGCCGGCACTCTCGCGCAGTTCGACTGCGCCCGCGGCATCGATGGTGCCGTCCGGAAACGTGCCGAACGACATGTAGCGCCCGAGCGCATTGCCATAGGCCAGCGAGAAGCGCAGGTTGTCGGGGCCCGCGATGGCGAGGCGACCGGAGACGCCGAGCGCGCCGCCCCAGGCGCCGTCGTCCACGCCGGCGACGACCGCGCCATCCGCACGTGCCTGCCGCGCGATGACGGCGACGGACCAGACGCCGCGCGCGCTGCGCACGTCGAGTCGGCCGGCGAGATCGGGCACCCGATCGTCGTCAGGTGCCACGCGCGCGCCGGTGCCGTCGACAAGCGCCGACTCCGGATCCTCGAGCGCGACGTGCAGGTCCCCGAAGGCGAGCGGCTGCGTCCAGCGCAGCAGCGGCTGGCGGACGTTGAGGATGCCGACAGGCCCGTTGTCGTCGTTCAGCTCCGGGTACGCGGCAACGTTCAGCAGAGTCGTGTACGTCTGGCCGAAGGTCGCGCCCGAGAGCGTCGCGTAGGCATGCCGCAGGCGCGGCTCGTACGCTGCGCCGCTGCCGTCGTTCGAGAAGAAGTCGACCTCGACGTAGCCGCCCAGCTCGCCCCAGGGCGTCGTGCTGCGGCCCTTCGCCCACAACCGGCTCTGGCGCGCGCTGAAGCTCGTCTGGCCGTCCTCCCCGTTCCCGGCAACCGGCACGGCACCGGGGACCAGCGCAAGATCGTTGCGGTTGGTGCCGCTCGCGCCACCGACCGACTCGCTGTTCCAGATCGCATCGAGCTTGACCCGGCCGCCGGCTTCCACGACGTGCGCGGGCGGCTCCACGGGCGGTGGCTGCACGGCCGGCGTGACCTGGGCCTGCGCAGACGCGGCCACAGCAGTGGAAGCTGCCACGGTCGCGGGCGCAGCGGCCGGTCGCCCGGCGAGCGCCGCTTCGAGATCGCCGACGCGGCTCGTCAGCCGCGCAATCTCGGCCTGCAGCTCGCGCACGAGCCGGGCGGTTTCGTCGTCGCCGGCGCGCAGCGGCGCCGCCGCGAGGGCGAGGACGCAGGCGAGTGCGCGGGAAGCCGCGGTCATGGTGTGCCACCGGCCGGCGGCGGGTCGCGAAACAGCGCGTGGCAGGCGCCGCACGTGGACTGCAGGCGCTCGAAGGCCGGTCGGAGCTGGCGGTACTCCTCGCGCGAAGCCAGCCCCTGGATCTCGACCGCCTGGGAGTACAGGCGATTGGCGAGGTCGCGGAAGCGTCCGGCCTCGGCATCGGTCAGTGCCAGGCCGCCGGCGAGTTCGGGCAGCGCGTCGGTGGTGCCGGCCAGGTCGGCGGCCGCATCCGCGAGCGCGCCTGCATGGCGCGCCCGTTCGGTATCGAGGTCCAGCTCGGTGTACATGCGCTCGTAGACGAGCGCGTCGAGCCGCACCATCACGTCCCGCAGCCGGGCGCTGCGCAGCGCGTGCGGCGCGTCGGCCGCGGCCGCAAGTCCGGAGCCGAGCAGGAGCAGGGCCGCCAGCCGCCGGGCCCGGAGTCGAGGCGACATGGCGACCCTGCCGTCGAAGGGCGCTGGCTCAGCCGCCGCTCACGAGCGTGACCACGTCGGAGTCGAGGTGGTCGAGAATGCGCTCGGCCGTATTGCCGACAACCGCGCCCGACAGGCCGCTGCGACCCACCGAGCCGATCACGACGAGCTGCGCGCCGACCTTCTGGGCGACCGCGGAGATGAATGCCTCCACCGGCGCGTCGCCGACGTGGGCATTTTCGGCCGCCACGCCGGCGCGCCGCGCGAGCTCGACCGGATCGATCGCCTGGTCGCCGCCCGAATAGGCGTTGACCACGTGGAGCGCGACCCTGGCGGCGCCGGCCACGCCGCTCGCGTACGCGATGATTGCGTCGTTGAGCTTGCGATGCGCCTCGTCTCCGGCGTTGAGGTTCACCGACGCGAGCACGGTGCCATCGGTGAGCGCCTTCTTCGACTTGACGAACAGCACGGGGCAGGAGGCGGCGCGCAGCAGCGTCCAGTCGGCCGTCTTCAGCAGGCGACGGTGCGGCGCCGAGCGCCGGTAGCTCGACTTGACGATCAGATCGGCGCCCGCGCGCTCCGCGGCCGGGGCGACGGCCTCGCGCCAGTCGTCGCGCCAGTCGACCTCCAGCGACACGTTGATACCGCTCGCGCGCATGGGAGCGGTCAGGCGCTCGAGCCAGGCTTCGTGCTTGGAGATCTCCGCCTCGCGCATCTCGGTCCGGTCGTCGGCCGCCTGGTCGATGTGCGAGTACGTGCAGACGTACGCATGCAGCGCGGCGCCCGTGCCGGTGGCGATGTACGCCCCGCGGGCCAGCGCCGGCTGGTTGTTGGTGGTCGGATCGACGACGCAAAACAGCTTGCGGATCTGGAGCATGATTTGGCCTTTCTGGTCGCTGTGATCAATCGCTGGAGAAGCGCGCCCGGTGCGGGTGCACGATGCGCTCGAAGTCTGCGTACGCGAGCCGCATCAATTCGGCATGCGTCCCGCAGTTGAAGGAGATGTCGTGGTCGCGGGCCAGCGTGTCGTCCACGTAGACGTCCATGCCGTAGAGGTTGCCGAACGGCGGCATCGCTCCGACCTCCACCCCGGGAAACCGGCCGGCGAAGTCGGACTCGGTCGCCAGTTCGCAGCGGGTGGCATGCGCCGCGCTCCGCAGCAGATCGAGGTCAATCCGGTCGGTGGCGCGCAGGACGGCCATTGCCAGGCGACCGTCGAGGCTGACGATGACGGTCTTGGCGACGAGCGTGCCGGACACGTGCGCCGCCTCCGCGATCGCCTGGGCGGTATAGGCCACCGAGTGGCGGCTCACCACGTAACGCACGCGGTGCTGGTCGAGCGTGCGCAGCAACGTACCGATCGGCATGGCCCCTCCGCACTCTCGGCCGATGCCAGGCACCTTAGTCGGTGCACCGGCAGCGGGCGTTGATCTGTATCAGACTCGCCGCCCGGCCTCAGTCAGGCAGCGTCACTATCACCATCCCGTCCTCGATCGTCACCGGGTACAGGGGCAGCGGCGTCACGCAGGGCGGCGCGGCGGGGCGGCCGGTGCGCACGTCGTAGGCTCCCTGGTGCCACGGGCAGATGACATGACCCTCATCGAGGAACCCGGCCGAAAGCGAGGCGCCCTTGTGCGGGCAGTTGTCGTCACTTGCGTGAAACACGCCGCGCAGGTTGTAGACCGCCAGCGGCATGCCGTCGGGGACCTGGTAGCGCCGCATCGAGTCGACCGGAAAATCAGCTTCACGGCAGAGCGTGACACGGGTCGCCATGATCAGGAGCCACTGCCGCTGGGCACCGGGGATGTCACCCCGCAGGCAAGATTATTTGCATTCAAATACAAAGGGTTGACCTCCAGTTACCGATATTTCTTATGTCATACTTTAGCTATGTGATATAAGTAATTAATAAAAAACCAGTTTCGTATCTTGATTTAATGCCGATTCTGAACTAAACCTTGAACTCGGGACGGATCCGGCGGCCATCAGGCCCGCCGCCCGACCGCGGAGACACGTCCATGGCCGATCTGCATCCGACCTCGGTCGCCGCACGCAGCCGGCACGCGCTGCCCGACCGCGCTCGCGCCCGACCCGGCGACGATGGTTTCATCCGTCATCCCCGCGCCTGGCCGCTGCTCTACCGGCGCCTGTGGCTGGACCGCTGGCTGCACGCCGGCCAGCCGCCGCGGGCGCCGCTGGGGGTGCTGTTCGAGTCGCCGTCGCCGCTGCCGGCAGGCACGCGCATCGAGATCCAGATCCCCCTGCGCGGCCGTACCCAGGCCTTCCGTGGCGAAGTGGTGCTCGTGCGCGCTCGTGGCGACCGGCACGAGATCGGCGTCTGGCTGGACACCGAGGCCGATGCCGATCGCGCCTGCGTGGTGGAACGCATCTGCCAGCTCGAATCGTACCTGAAGGTGAAGGACCGGGATGCCGATACCCTTCGTACGAGTCGCCTGCGCGGACCGCAGGCCTGGTTCGGACTGTTCGGCGCCGGCGCTTCGACGCACTGACGGCGCGCGCTTCTTCCTCCGGGCACCCGGGGCGCGGTCGGGCGGGCCTCCAAATCCCGCCCCCGGTAAGCCCCCGGGCTGGCCCGGGCATTCCCCCCTCCCCCGCGGCCGGCAGGCGCGACCTGCGTCCGCACCTGCTACGGTCCGGGACTGCCGCCCGGTGGGGCGCGCAGCCAATCTGGCGCCGCGAGATCCTTTACCGGCCCGCGCCGGTCTGGCGCCCCGCGGGCAGGTCGTCGGCGGGTTCGGCGACGACCACCGCCGGAAAGTCCGGCTTCCGGGGCGGGTCCGGCACGCGGGCTTCATCGCGCAGCGGGGTGAGGCTCGAAAGTTCGCCGAAGCCGAGGCGCTGCCGCCCGGCGACCGGCTCGACGAGCCTGGCGGCGTCATCCGCCAGGTGCCGATGCAATTCACGGTGGCGGGCGTCGAGTTCGTGGTACAGGACCGCCGAGCGCTCGAAGCTGGCGGCGACACGTTCGCGATACGCGTCCAGTTCGACCCGTAGTTCGGCGGCCGTCCGTCCGCCGCCATGTTGCTGCTGGCGTCGATAGCAGGCGAAATAACCAGCCCCGATCCCCACGGCGAGACAGGCGATGCACAGGAAACCCACGACCGGCATGGACAGTTCGGACATGATCGGGCGTATTCGCGCGCGCCTTGAACCCGGGTACGCAGTGTAGCGCCGGGCACCCGGCCGGCGCACGAACGACGGAGATCCGCACGATGGACCTGCTCGCCGACTATGGCCTGTTCCTGGCGAAGTCGCTGACTCTGCTCGCGATCGCGGCCAGCCTGATCATCGGGACGATCGTGGTGGTGACCCGCGCACGCGGCACGTCCCGGGAACACCTCGAGGTGCAGCGGCTGAACGGCCGCTACGAACAGATGACCCTCGCGCTGCAGGCCGCCACTCTGCCGGTACGCGAGTACAAGGCGGAGGCAAAGGCGGCCTCGAAACGGGCGAAGGCGCGCAGGCACGGCACGGATGAGGTGCGTCGCCGGGTGTGGGTCCTGCGCTTTCGCGGGGATCTGCACGCCACGGCCGTGGAATCGCTGCGCGAGGAGATCACCGCTCTGCTCACGATTGCGACGCCGGATGACGAGGTCGTCGTCACTCTCGAAAGCGGCGGCGGCACGATCCATGGCTACGGGCTGGCGGCCTCGCAGCTGGCCCGGCTGCGCGAGCGGGGGATCCCGCTGACCGCCGCGGTCGACCGCATCGCTGCCAGCGGCGGCTACATGATGGCCTGCGTGGCCGAGCGCATCGTCTGCGCCCCGTTCGCAATCCTCGGGTCCATCGGCGTCGTAGCCCAGTTGCCGAACTTCAACCGCCTGCTGAAGAAGCACGCCATCGACTTCGAGTTGCACACCGCCGGCGAACACAAGCGCACCCTCACGCTCTTCGGCGAGAACACCGACCGCGACCGGGCACGATTCCGCGAGGAACTGCAGGAGATGCACGGACTGTTCAAGCAGTTCGTGCACGAGTACCGGCCGGGGCTCGACATCGATGCCCTGGCCACCGGGGAGTTCTGGCTGGGTCGCCGGGCGCTCGAACTGGGACTGGTCGACCAGCTTCGCTCCAGCGACGACTACCTGCTGGCCGCTGCTCGGGACGCCGACGTCTTCGAAATCCGCTGGCGCCGTCCGCAGTCCCTGGGGGATCGGCTGCGGCGGGGAGTCGCACGAGTCGGCGACTTGATCCAGGATCTCAAGATTTCTACATAAAACCATTGATTACATGAATTTATGATGTATTATTAGAAATTACTGGAGCATTTGGCCGTCCACCCGCATGTACCTCAGGCATTTCGGTCTGCGCGAAGCACCGTTCTCGGGTCAGCCCGGGACCCGGGCACTGTTCTGTCATGACCGCCAGCGCCTGGCGGTGAACGAACTGCGCGCCGCGCTGGGCCGGAACCAGGGCGCGGTGCTGCTGACCGGTGCGCCCGGCAGCGGCAAGTCGATCCTCTGCCGCCTGCTGCTGAGGTCGTTGCCCGCGAACGCCGAGGTGCTGCTGATCGGTCGTCCGCCTCGCAGCTTCCGCGAATTGCTGGAACGACTCCTCGCGCTCCCGCGGTTCGCATTCGTCGATGCCGGGGCATCGACGGTCGAACTCGCCGAGCAACTCGCGGCCGCGCTGGTACGGGTACGGAAACGCGGTCGCCTGCCGATCCTCATCATCGACGACGCCCACGAGCTGCAGGGCACGGCGTTCGAGGAACTGGGCACATTCCGCCAGCAGGAACGCGGCGACCAGGCGGCCTTCGGCCTCCTGCTGGTCGGGCGTGAGGATCTCGGCGACGCGATCCGGGCACGCGCCCGTCGGCTCGACGAGCAGATCCGCACGCGGATCCAGGCGGAGCCCCTCGACCTGACCGACACCCGCGAGTACGTGCGCCATCGCCTCAAGGCGGTGGGCGGGCAGCCCGGGCTGTTCACGGAGGGCGCGATACGTTCCCTGCACCGCCAGTCGGCCGGCAATCCGCGCCGCATCGACATCCTGGCCGACCAGGGGCTGCTCGCGTCGTATTTCGCCAATCGTGAGTTCGTGGACTGGCGAGCCCTGCGCACGGGCACCTCGGCGTTCGACCTGCTGCGGCTGCCCCGACTCGAACACGACCTGCCCGAATGGTGTCGCGTCTCGGCGGTGTTCGCCGCGGCGTTCGCCGGCACGTTGCTGCTCGTGGGCTGGTGGGCGGGCCTGGCGCGGATCGAGGGATCGGGTCGGGAGCAACCGGTACTCGAGGCACCGGCGCCGGCGGCGGAATCGACCTCACCCCCGGCCGGGACGTCCAAGGCCGCGGTCGCGGTCCACGCTGGCCCGCCACCGGCGCCCGTCCTGCCGCTGGAGGCCCTGGCGAGCGAGATGGCGACACGGCGTGAAGTGGCCGAACGCCGTCTCCTCGCCCGCTGGGATCTCCCGGCCGCCGCACCCGTCGGGGCTGGCACCTGTCGAGCGGCAGCCGACCACGGTTACGAATGCGTTTCCGGCCGCGGCGGGTGGCGGGACGTCGAGCGCTTCAACCGGCCGGCGGCGCTGACGCTGCGCGACCGCGACGGCCGCGATTTCCATGCCGTCGTCGTGTCTCTCGGTCCGGACGCGGTGACGCTGGACGTGGACGGCTACGAGTACACCTATCCGCGCACGGATGTCGATCGGTACTGGAACGGCGAATTCCTGCTGCTCTGGCGCTCGCCCCTCGCCGGCGTCTCGGTCATCAACGACCGTTCATCGCCCGAGGCAATCGCCTGGCTCCGGGACGCGCTCGCGAAGGTGCAGGGTCGGCCGGTCCCGGAATCGTCAGGCCCCCCCTACGACTGGGCCCTGACCCGACGAGTCATGGATTTCCAGCAGCAGGCGGGCCTCGCCGCGGATGGCACGGTCGGCGCGGCGACGTTCAACGCGCTCGAAGGCGCCTTGCAGACGTCGGCGGGCCCGGCCCTTACTACTCCCCAGCTCGACTGAATTCCGCGGCCTGCCATTCATCGCCCGTGTTCCGGGTTAGTCCGCGCCCCCGCCTGACCGCAATCAGGCCGCAGTTCGATGACCGATTTCTCACCTGGGGCTTGACTGATTGAGTTCTACGGCTATGATGTTAGCTATCTGACTTAGTGAAGACACGATGGCACGCGCAAGCGACAAGCGGGAACGTCTCATCGAGGCCGCGAAGGACCTGTTCTACCGGCAGGGGGTCAATGCGACGACCCTCGCCGACGTGGCACAGGCGTCGGGCGTCCCGCTCGGCAACGTGTACTACTACTTCAAGACCCGCGACGATCTCGCGGCGGCGGCTATCGACGGACGGGATGCGGATATTTGCAACCTGTTGGACGATTGCTGCCATGGCCAGTGCGATGGCCGGTCGCGGCTGCTGCGGATGCTGGACACGCTGGCTGCGCGCGCCGACCTCCTGGCGGAGCGCGGCTGTCCGATCGGCTCGCTATGCCAGGAGCTCGGGCGTACCTCGCCTCACCTCGCTGGAAAGGCAGAGCGGATACTGACGAGGATGGTGGACTGGTGCGAGCAGCAGTTCAGAGAGATGGGGCGCCCCGATGCGCGGTCACTGGCAATCCAGATGGCGGCGGACCTTCAGGGGATCTCCCTGGTCGGGCACGCGCTGCGGGATCCCGGAGTGATACGCGAGCAGGCGGGACGGATGCGCGCCTGGGTGGAACGACTGTAGGCTTTTTTTTTCCCTTGAAATTAGTAAGTTTACTCACATATTGCTGCATAGCAGCATCCTGGCTCTGAGAGAACCGGCATGCAGACATCGAACCGTAATCGGACAGGCGCCTCGGCTGCACAGGTGGGCGTGGCTGCGCTTCAGGCACTGGCGGGCGTCGCGCTCGGTATCGCAATCAGCGCGATTGCCCTTTCGGTGACGGGACTCGGGCCGACCGTCATCTGAAACCTTTTTTTGGCCCAAAACTCAGTCAGAAACCTTACAAAGGAGATTCATCATGGATAATGACCGAATCACGTGGAGTGACCGGGTCGTCGGTGTGGCGCTGGCAGTCGTTCTGGTCGTCACCGTGACTCTTCCGCTCGTCCAGCGCGCGCTGGTCGCGTGACACCCTGCCCCAGCCGCACTGCAAGAGGCGAGCAATGACCATTCCAGCAACATCCAACCCGGCGCCAGCGGACCTGCTGGCGCCGGCCCCCTTGGGCCCGTATACCCTCGCCAACCGCGTCGTGATGGCGCCGATGACGCGGAACCGCGCCGACCATCGCCATGCGCCCGGGCCGCACGCGTCCGAGTATTACGCGCAGCGCGCAACGGTCGGGCTGATCATCACCGAAGCCACGCAGGCGTCACTGCAGGGCGTCGGGTACCCCGGTACGCCTGGCATCCACGAGCCCGATCACGTCGCCGGCTGGCGTTGCGTCACCGACGCGGTGCACGCCGCGGGCGGTCGCATCTTCCTGCAGATGTGGCATGTCGGCCGGATCTCCCATCCCTCGCTGCAACCGGGCGGCGGACTGCCGGTCGCGCCGTCAGCGATCCGGCCCGAAGGCGACGCGATCACCGCCACCGGCATGCAGCCGTACGTAACGCCCCGCGCGCTCGACCCGGGCGAACTGCCGGGCATCGTCGCGCAGTTCCGCGACGGCGCCCGCCACGCGCTGGCCGCGGGCTTCGACGGCGTCGAGATCCACGCGGCGAACGGTTATCTCATCGACCAGTTCCTGCGGGACGGTACGAACCGGCGCACGGACGTTTATGGCGGCTCGCCGGCGAACCGCGCCCGCCTGCTGCTGGAGGTGACCGAGGCGGTGACCGGGGTCTGGGGAGCGCAGCGCACCGGCGTGCGCATCTCGCCACTGGGCGCTTTCAACAGCATGAGCGATACGGATCCGCGCGCGACCTTCACGCACGTCGTTGCTGCGCTCGGCGCATGGTCCCTCGCCTACCTGCACGTCATCGGCCTGCGCGACCCGGCGGCCGGACCGGCCTTCGACTTCGCCGAACTGCGTCGCCTCCATCAGGGCGCATACATCGCGAACGGAGGCTACGATTTCGCCTCCGCACGAGCGGCAATCGCCTCCGGCGAAGCGGACTTCGTGTCCTTTGGCGTTCCGCTGATCGCGAACCCGGATCTGGTCGAGCGCTTCCGGCGCGGTGCCCCGCTGGCCGAACCCGACCGCACGACGTTCTACGGCGGGGACGCGCGGGGCTACACGGACTATCCATTCCTCGACCCGGCCGGCGGGCACCTCGCCGCGCGGGCCTGAGACTGGCCCGGATCAGCCCCCGGAGTCGCGGGACCGGCGGACTTCCGCGGCGATCAGACGGATCCCCTCGCGCACGACCAGCGGATCCTGCGCGTAGGTGATCCGCAGGCATTCGTCGCGGTGCGGCCACGGCTCGTTCATGCCCGGGAAGAAATAGCTGCCGGGCAGCACGAGCACGCCGCGCGCTTTCAACCGGCGATACAGGTCGAGGCTGGTGATCGGCAGGCCAGGGAACCACAGCCACAGAAAGATCGCGCCTTCGGGCCGATGCACGTAGTAATCGCAGCCGGCGAATTCCTCGTGTACCCAGGCGAGGGCCTGGCACATCCGGGCGTGGTAATGCGGCGTGACGACTTCGCGGCACACCTGGAGCAGGCGCCCCCCGCGCACGAGGTCCAGCATCAGCGCCGGGCCGGCGCTGGGTGGCGCGAGACTCGTCACCGCCGTGATTCCCGCCAGCCCCTCGATGATTTCCTCGCGCGCGACCACGATGCCGGTGCGGACGGCGGGCAGGCCGATCTTGGACAGGCTCATGCACAGGACGATGTTCTCATCCCAGACAGGCAGCGCGTCGCGGAACACGATGCCGGGGAACGGCAGCCCGTACGCGTTGTCCACGATGAGCGGGATACCCCGCCCCGCTGCCAGCAGCCGCAGGCGTTCCATCTCGTCGTCGGCCAGAACGTTGCCAGTGGGGTTGGTCGGTCGCGACACGCAGACCGCCGCGATGTCATCGCCAACCTCGAGTCCGGAGAAATCGACGTGGTACTTGAACATGCGGTCCTCGCCCATCTCGATCGACGGTCGCCGGGACACGAACAGGTCGTCGCACAGGCCGAGTTCGCTGTAACCGACGTACTCCGGCGTCAGTGGCAGCAGGATGCGCTTGCGCGAGCCGTCGTCGAAATCGCCCCCGAGCATGTTGAACAGCGCGAAGAACGCCGCCTGGCTCCCGCTCGTGAGCGCGACGTTGGCCGGGCCGACGTCCCAGCCGCAGGCGCTGCGAAGCAGGCCGGCGAGCGCGACGATGAAATCGCGCTCGCCCTGCGGCGCGGCGTAGTTGCCGATCATCCGCGCGAGTCCGGCCGGATCGTCGGCTATGGCCCGCAGGCGCTCGGCGAGCAGGGCCTCCACCGCCGGTATGCGGCTGGGATTGCCGCCGCCGAGCATCAGCATGTTGCCGGACGCGAGCGCCTCGCCCAGATCGTCCATGAGCATCCTGGCGCCGGAATGCCGGGCGAAACGATTGCCGAAACTGGAGAATTTCATGGCGGGCGGGATCGTGGAGACGGGGCCCGGCGCTGCTACGGCACCTGGCGGGATGCTATTCTGATGCCCGCGCCGCGGTGACGCCAGCGGCCCGCGAGTTCCATGCCATGCCCTCCATCCCGCGACGCCTATTCGATCTCGGATTGTTGCGCCTCCTGTTGCTGGCCCTCGCCGGCGCTCTGCTGCTCGCGGCGCCGTTCGCGAGCCCGGGCGCCGATTATCACGGCTGGCGCTTCTTTCCGGTCGTGCTCGGGCCGGTCTTCTCCACGATCATACTGTTCGTCCTGCCGCTGGACATCACCATGAGCCGGATCATGATGGCGGAGACCAACGGTGCGGCGCGCGATCGGTACCGGCTTGCGATCGTGCTCGAGTCCGCGGCCTTCGTCCTGCTGCTGCTGGCCTGGCTGCCTTACATGCTCAAGCTGTCGAAGCTGTGAGGCGACCACGTCCGCCGTCCCGGGCCGACCGCAGGCGGTGCTGCCTCGCGGCCGTCGCCATCGTGGCGCTTGCAGTCGCGACCGCGCGCGCGGACGACGTCCGCGGTCTCATCAGCGCCTGCGCCGACGGCGACCTGGAGGTCTGCCGCCAGCTCGAGCATGGCGGTGGCGCGGGCGGCAGCGGGTCGCGGCTGCTCGATGCGCGTGCCCGTGCTTTCGCGACGACCGCCGCCACCGTCGACCTCCAGCGCAACGGCGAACCCGACCTCGCGCGGGCCTATCCTCTAATCGTGGACGATTACTTCGCCGCCCCCGGAATCGACGCCGCCAAGCGCCAGCGCTGGTACCGGGCCGCCGACCTGCCCGCCTGCGCCGAGCATTACGCCGGCCGCTGGCTGCACGAAAGCCACTGGTGGCCGACCGACGCGCAGGAGCAGCCGGACTGGCAGCTCATCTACCTGCACGCGCTCGATCACTACTTCGGACACTGCGTGCAGTGACGGCCGTCCGCTGCATCGGCCCCGCGGCCCCGCACACCCCCTTCCTGTATCGGAGCATCCGATGACGTTCACAGCTTGCCGGGCAGCCGTGCTGCTCATCGCCGTCCTGCTGGCGCCCGCCGCCGTCCTGGCGGAAGCGCCGATCAAGAGCCCGGTCGACGACCGCGATTACGAGATCCTGCAGCTGCCGAACGGGCTGCGCGCACTGGTCGTCTCGGACCCGGGCACCGACAAGGCGGCGGCCGCCATCGACGTCGCGGTCGGCAACGGCGCCGATCCGGACGATCGGCCCGGCCTTGCCCATTTCCTCGAGCACATGCTGTTCCTGGGCACGCAGAAGTACCCCGACGCCGCCGAATACCAGGAGTTCATCAACCGCCACGGCGGCACCCACAATGCGTACACCGCGTTCGAAAACACGAACTATTTCTTCGACATCGACAAGGAACACCTGGAGCCAGCCCTCGATCGGTTCGCGCAGTTCTTCGTCGCACCCTCCTTCGACGCGGAGTACGTCAGCCGCGAGAAGAACGCCGTGCACTCGGAGTACCAGGCGAAGCTGAAGGACGACTCGCGCCGGGTGTACGCGGCGACCCAACTCGCGTTCAATCCCCGGCACCCGCTTTCGCGCTTCGCGGTCGGCAGCCTGGACAGCCTGGCCGATCGCTCCGGCCGGACGGTGCGCGCGGACCTGCTGGCCTTCTATCGCCGCTACTATTCGGCCGACCGGATGACCCTGGTCGTCTACGGCCGCGAGCCGCTCGACGTGCTTGCCGGCTGGGTGCGCGAGAAGTTCTCGCAGGTGCCCAGGCGCGCTACCGAACCGTTCGCGATCCGCGAGCCGCTGTTCGCGCCGGGCACTCTGCCGCGCCGGCTCGACGTGGTGCCGGAAACCGAGCGGCGCACCCTGACGCTCGCCTGGCCGACGCCGCCGCTGCGAGCGGTGTACCGCGAGAAGCCGCACGACTTCATCGCCAACCTGCTCGGCCACGAAGGACCGGGCAGCCTGCTTTCGGAACTGAAGAAGCGGGGCTGGGCGGATACGCTCTCCGCCGGGGCCAGCATCGACAACGCCGACAGCGCCAGCCTCGCGCTCAACATCACACTGACGCGGGAGGGCGCGCAGCACGTCGACGAGATCGTCGACGCCACGTTCGCCGCCATCGAACTGGTGCGCGCGCATGGCCTGGAAGCATGGCGTTACGAGGAACAACGGCGGCTGGCGGACGTGCGGTTCCGCTTCCAGGAGCAGGCGGCCCCCATCGAGTACGCGTCGGCGCTCGCCGGCAGCCTGCACCTGTACGCGCCGCAGGACGTCCTGCGCGCCCCGTACCTCTACGAGCGCTACGACCCGGACCTGATACGGTCATATCTCGATGCGCTCACCCGCGAGAACCTGCTGCTCACGTTCGTGGCGCCGGAAGCTGTCACCGACAGTACCGAGCGGTGGTACGGGACGCGCTATGCGCTGCACCCTGTCGAGGCCGGCAGCAACGAGGGCGCGGTACTGCCGGCGCTCGCGTTGCCGGAACCCAACCCGTTCGTACCGGAGCGGCTGGCGGTGGTGGACGCGGCAGTGGCGGCGAAGGTGCCCGCGCGCGTCGAGGAGGCCGCGCCCGTGACCCTGTGGCACCAGGTCGATGCCGATTTTCGCGAACCGCGCGCAAGCTTCTATTTCTCGGTGCGGTCCGCGGCTGCCAACGAGACCGCGCGCAGCGCGGTGCTGACCGAGTTGTACACGCGGGTGGTGAAGGATGAACTGAACGAGTTCGCCTATCCCGCCAGCCTCGCCGGTCTCGACTACGACCTGTACCGGCACGTGCGCGGCTTCACGGTGCGCATCGACGGCTTCGACGAGCGCCAGCCGCTGCTCCTCGACGCCATCCTCGCTCGTCTGACCGGTCCC
>CAYOJP010000028.1:15407-23059 GCA_964404305.1 uncultured Gammaproteobacteria bacterium | reverse complement strand
CGGGCGATGTTCGAGGGGCTGGGGGCGACAGGGATCGAGGACCTGGACGCCTGACGCCGGAACCGCCGGCGCCGCAGCGTTCGCGGGCTCACGCCCGCGCCTGCAGGAGCTGCGCACCAACGTCGGAGCAAGGCTCCTGTAGGAGCGGCTTCAGCTGCGACAGGCGTTGGCGCCAACCCCGGGGAGGGCTATCGCGGGCAAGCCCGCTCCTACAGGAACGTTCGCTCCAACGCTGGAGCAGCGCTCCTGTAGGAGCGGCTTCAGCCGCGATGGCTATCGACGCCAACCCGGGGGAAAGGATCGCGGGCAAGCCGCTCCTGCGCTCGCTACGCAGCACCGTCGAGCGAGCGTTCCGAGCGCCGCGACGATGCCCCGGCCTTCCCGGCTCACACCGCACCCGGCGGCGGCGGATCCCCATCCGACCACGCCCACACGAGCGCGTGCAGATCGGCGAGCGGGCGGCGGGCGGAGATGAGGTCGCGGCGTGCGGTCGCATCGAGCGCGTGCGGACCGTCCTCGAGCAGGCGCAGGACCAGCCCGTCGAGGTGATGCTGGCGACGCCGGTCAGGGATGGTCGGCGGCAGCAGGCTCAGGTGCAGGGCGTGGACGGCCGGATCGGCGACGGCCTGCCACCAGTGCGGGATCGCCGGTGCCGGCGCATCGAGCCGCGCGATTTCCTCGTCGAGGCGCCGCAGCACGGCCGGTCGGTCCAGTTCGCCGGGCGTGAGGAACAGTCCCAGGGCGCGCGCGGCGCGGCCGAAGGCGGCGCGGCTGGTTGCCATCGACAGCGGAATCGCGAGCAGCAGCCCGGCGAGCACCGGGGTGAACCACCAGAAGAAGCCGGGAACGTACAGCCAGGTGCCCAGCCCCGCGGCCACGCCCGCGAGCGTCTGCCCGCCATGCGCGCCGAGGGCCTCCAGCGCGCCGGTCGCGTGATCTCCCCGGCGCTGCGGTGGCCAGCCGACCGCGCGGTGCATGAGGATGGCGGCCACGAACTTCGACTGGAACAGCATCAGCACCGGCGCCAGCAGCGTGGCGAGCACGCTCTCGGCGAGCGCCGAGGCGGTCGCGCGGACGAGGCCGCCGAAGGCGCGCCGGCGCGGCGGATCGAGCGCGAGCAGCCCGAGCACCATCGCCTTGGGCAGGAACAGCATGGCGAGCGTGACCGCGAGCACGGTCGTCATCTCGAAGGCGTAGGACTCCGGCCAGGACGGAAACAGGTTCTCGCCGAAGAAGTACACGGGCACCTCGCTCGCCTGCACGCGGGCGTCCACGCCCGCCAGCAGCAGGAACAGCAGCCACAGGGGCGAGGCGAGGTAGGACATGACGCCGAGCGCGAAATGCACGCGGCTGACCGGGTGCCATGCCCGCGCGAACAGCAGCCCCGCGTGCTGCAGGTTGCCCTGGCACCAGCGCCGGTCGCGCTTGGCGTAGTCGATGAGCGTCGCGGGCACCTCCTCGTAGCTGCCGTCCAGATCGGCCGCGACGCGCACCTCCCAGCCCGCGCGCACCAGCAGCGCCGCCTCGACGAAGTCGTGGCTGAGGATCTCGCCTCCCAGCGGCTCGCGTCCCGGCAGCCTGGGCAGGCCGCAGCACGCGGCGAAGGCGGCGACGCGGGCGATGGCGTTGTGGCCCCAGTAGTTGCCCTCGCCGCCCTGCCAGAAATCCAGCCCCGCGACGAACATGCGCCCGTAGAGCTGGCCGGCGAACTGCAGCATGCGGGCGAACAGCGAGTCGTGGTTCACCGGCACCGGCGGCACCTGCAGCAGACCGAGCCGCGGGTTGGCCTCCATCCGGCGCACCATCTCGATCATCGTCGCGGCATCCATGATGCTGTCGGCGTCGAGGATGATCATGAACTCGTACGCGCCGCCGCAGCGGGTCACGAACTCGGTGATGTTCCCGGCCTTGCGACCGGTGTTGTGCGGCCGGTTGCGGTAGAAGATCCGCCCCGCCCCGCCGCATTCGTGGCACATGCGTGCCCAGGCCGTCTCCTCTTGCACCCACAGGTCCGGATCGCGCGTGTCGCTGAGGATGTGCAGGTCGAAGATGCCGCTGCTGTCGCTCGCGGCGAGGCAGGCCCACATCGCGCGCAGCCCGGCGAACACGCGTACGGGGCTCTCGTTGTAGACCGGCATCACGATGGCCGTGCGGCCGCGCGGGGGCGGGCCCGCGCGCGGGCGCGACCGGCGCACGAGCAGGCGCAGGAAGCCGATGGCCGCGGTCCAGAACGACAGGCAGATCCACAGGAACAGGATCGCGTAGAGCACGAGCAGGACGATCTCGAGCGGGCTGACGCCGCCGGGGCTGAAAGCGCCCGCGAGCAGCACGAGCGCGGCGAGCGTGCTCGCGAATGACAGCCCGGCGAGCGTCAGGCGCGGGGCGGTGATGGAGCGGCCGCGCCGCGCGGCGACGTGGATGCCGGCGGCGGCGGTGTTCACGGGATCGCGCGCGCCGGGCGCGCCACGAGCCGTGGCAGCTCGATCGCCTGCGCCGGCATCGGCAGCGGCGCGGGATCCGGCGCCGCTGGCAGCAGCGCGTCGCGGATCGCCTGCAGCAGGTCCGCGGACGCCTCGGCCAGCGTCTGCCCGGCCCGCACCGAAGGCGGCAGGCCAAGCAGCGCGGCGCGGGCCGCGAGCGCTTCGTCCTCGCCGGCGAGGTCGAGCTCGGCGGTCAGCCAGTCGTCGAGGAGGCGCACGGCCTCCTCCACCGCCCGCTGCGCGGGGCTGACGCCCGTCGACTCGCGCGCCGTCGCGGCGCGCTCGATCTCGCGACACAGGTCCTGCACGCGCGCCGGATCCTCGATGCCGATGGCGCGCAGCCAGGCCGCCGCCCGCGCGAGCGCCGGCGCGTCGATCACTCCCGCCGCCACTGGAAGCTCCAGGTTTCGCTGACGACGTCGCTGCCGCGCTTGAGGAAGCAGCGCAGGTCGATCATCTCGTCGCCTTCCGGGATCAGGTCGAAGAACACGCGCCAGCCGCCCGAGTACGGGTTGGCCTGCGCGATGGGCGTGCTCATCGCCCCCGAGCTCGCGCTGCACACCGGCGTCACCGGCTGGTCCGGCACGTCGCGGCCGAGTGCCGGGCCGACGAAGTCGACCACGAAGCGCCGTCGCTCGGGGTCCGGCTCGTCGGTGCCGCCGGCGCCCACGCGCGTCGACTGCACGCGGCCGCCCAGCAGCCGCGCCTCCGGGTCGAGCGCGAAGCGCAGCCGGTAATCGTAGCGCAGCACGGACCCCGCCTCGATGCGCGCCTCCGGCACCCAGAACGCGACGACGTTGTCGTAGCGCTCCGCGCCGCTCGGGATCTCGACGAGTTCGATGCGGCCCCGGCCCCAGGGGCCCAGCGGTTCGACGACGGCGCTCGGCCGCGTGTGGTAGTGCGCCTCCAGGTCCTGGTAGTTGGCGAATTCGCGATCGCGCTGCAGCAGTCCGAAGGCGCGCGGGTCGAGCGCCGCATAGCCGCTGATGCGCAGCCCCTTCGGGTTGACGAGCGGGCGCCAGATCCGCTCGCCGGTGCCGTTCTCGATCACCAGGCCGTCGGAATCGTGGACCTCCGGGCGGAAGTCATCCATGAACCGGTCGGTCGTCTCGCCGTGCCAGAACATGCTGGTGAGCGGGGCGATGCCGATCTTGGCCACGGCCTCGCGCATGAACACCTGCTGGCGCACCTCGATGACCGTGTGCAGGCCCGGGGTGATCACGTAGCGGAACGCGCCGGTCGCCCGCGGACTGTCCATCAGGGCGTAGACGGTGAGGCTGCCCGCGCCGGGCTCGGGCCGCTCGATCCAGAACTCGCGGAACAGCGGGAACTCCTCGCGCGTGGGCAGGCCGGTGTCGATGGCCAGGCCGCGGGCCGAGATGCCGTAGTTCTGCCGCTGGCCGACCGCGCGGAAGTAGGTCGCGCCGAGGAACACCGCGACCTCGTCGAAGCGGTCGTCGGCGTGCAGCGGGTACAGGACACGGAAGCCCGCGTAGCCGACCTCGCCGGGCAGTTCCGCCGGCACGTCGAGGCGACCATAGTCGAACAGCGCCGGATCGAAGCCGAGCGGGCGGGCGGCGCCGTCCTCGATGACGTTGATGCGCACGCGGTCGAGGTACTGGAACCCGCGCGGGAACATCTCGACCTGGAACGGCAGCCCCTCGGCGCGCCACAGCGCCCGCTCGCGCCGGAAGCGGATGTCGCGGTAGCGGTCGTAGTCGAGGTCGGCGAAGGGCGGGGGCAGGTCCGGCCGGTCGTCGGCATGCGGAGCCGCGGCCAGCGCCTGCGCGCGATCGAGCAGGGCGGCGAAATCGAACCGCGCCTGCGGGGCGTCGACGGCCGGCACGGGGGCCGCCGGGGGGGCGGGCCCCTGGGCGGCAACCGGCAGCGGGGCCGATGCGAGGGTCGCCAGCACGGCGAGGGCCGCCGGATGCAGCATCGGCAGGCGGAGAGGGCGAGGCACGGATGAGCGCTGGGCGGTGGCGAGCGCTCGATTCTACTCGTGTTGCTGCGACGCACAAGCCCCGGGCGCGCTGCCCGCGCAGGGGTGTTTACGGTAGGATACCGCCCGGTCGCCCGGGGACTCCGGCGCGACCCGCGGTCCACCACCGCCCGGGCCACGACGGGCGCCTTCACGTGAGTCAGGTCGAGGAATTCCAACGCCGATGCCGAGGGGAATGCCACGCGCGCGCGGCGCGGCGATCCTGCTCGCACTGCTCGCCGGCCCGGTGTCGGCGGTGAGCGACGATGAGGGCCAGCGCAAGCTCGTGGGCTGGGTGGAGGACGTGCTCGTCTTCCCCGGCCAGGTGAAGATCCGCGCCAAGCTCGACACCGGGGCGAAGACGTCCTCGCTGCACGCGCCGGACCTCGAGCGCTACGAGGTCGACGGCAAGCCCTGGGTCCGCTTCACCCTGACCAACCGCCAGGGCGAGAAGGCGACGGTGGAGCGGCCCGTGCTGCGCGAGGCGAAGATCAAGCGCCACTTCGGCCGCCAGCAGACGCGGCCGGTGATCGCCCTGACGCTGTGCATCGCCGGCCGGCTCAAGGATGCCGAGGTCAACCTCGTCGACCGCAGCGGCTTCATCTACTACCTGCTCGTCGGCCGCACCGCCCTGCGGGGCGACTTCATCATCGACCCGGAGAAGACCTACCGGCGCAAGCTGCGGTGCCGCCCCGACCCATGAAGAACACCCACCTGTACGTCCTGGTCGCCGTGCTCGCGCTCGTCTCGCTGAGCGTGTTCGCCTACAAGCACTGGCTGCTCGGCTTCCCTCTGGCTCCCGACGAACGCACGCAGTTCTGGGACTTCGAGGTCCGCGCGCGGTTCTCCGCGCTCGGCAAGCCGGTGAAGTTCCGGATGCAGATCCCGTCGCGCGGCAACGGCTACACGATCATCGACGAGAGCTTCTTCTCCGGCCGCTACGGCCTGTCGACCCGCTACGTCGACGGCAATCGCGAGGCGGTCTGGTCGATCCGCTCCACGCGCGGCAAGCAGACCCTCATCTACCGCGGCACGATCCAGGCCGTGGCCGGCACCCCGCCGGCCGCCGCGCCGGCGAAGCCGCCGGCGACGCCCGGGTTCGCCGAGACCGAGCTGGAGGTGGCCAAGAGCTTCCTCGAGCGCGCCCGGGAACATTCGGCCGACACCGAGACGCTCGTGAGCTATGTCCTCGATGCGGTCAACGATCGCGAGCCCGACAGCGACGTCGCGCTGCTCTTCGGCGACCGGACCGACCGCTCGCGCCAGCTCGGGATGGTGATCAAGGTGCTCGCCCTCGCCGGCCTGCGCGCCGAGGTCGTCAACGGCGTGCCGCTGACCGTGGGCGCCCAGAACATCCGCCCGCTGGCATGGCTGGAGGTGAGCGAGGCGAGCGGCGCGCAGATGTACGATACCGAGACCGGCGATCGGGTCTCGAACGTGCCGTTCCTGGTGCTGTGGCGAGGCAGCGGCGAGCTGGTCGCGCTGACCGGCGGGCGCGACCTCGACGTCACGCCGATCCTGCGACCGGCCGAGCACACCGCCATCGCCGGCCTGCTGCTCAGCCCGCAGAGCGATCGGCACTGGCTCGTCGACTACTCGCTGTTCAGCCTGCCGGTCACGACGCAGGCGGTATTCCGCATCGTGCTGACGATCCCCCTGGGCGTGCTGGTGCTCGTGCTGCTGCGCAACGTCGTGGGCTTCAAGACCTTCGGCACCTTCATGCCGGTGCTGGTCGCACTGTCCTTCCGCGGCACCGAGCTCGTCGCCGGCATCGCCTTCTTCGCCATCATCGTCGCGCTGGGCCTGACCGTGCGCTTCTACCTGGAGCACCTGAAGCTGGTCCTCGTCCCGCGCCTGGCCTCGGTGCTGATCGTCGTCGTGCTGCTGATGGCGGCGGTGACCATGGTCTCGTACAAGCTCGGCATCGCCACCGGCCTGTCGGTGTCGCTGTTCCCGATGGTGGTCCAGACGATGGTGATCGAGCGCATGGCGATCGTGTGGGAGGAGCGCGGCGCGGGCGAGGCCATGCAGCAGGCGCTCGGCTCGATCCTGGTCGCCTCGCTCGCCTACCTGGTGATGACGTACGAGCCGCTCGTGCACCTGGTGTTCCTGTACCCCGAGCTGCTCCTGCTCATCCTGTGCTGCACGCTGCTGCTGGGACGCTACAGCGGCTACCGGCTGCTCGAGCTGCGCCGCTTCAAGGCGCTCGCCGGGGGCTGAGCCGTGCCGTCGCTGATCGAGATCGCGCGGCGCCTGAAGCAGGCGGGCGTGCTCGGCATCAACGGGCGCAACGCGAAGTTCCTGCTGCGCGCGAATCACCGCTCGCGCTACCCGCTGGTCGACGACAAGCTCATCACCAAGCAGCTTGCGATCAAGGCTGGCCTGTCCGTCCCGGAGCTGTACTGCGTGATCGAGCACGAGGGCGACATCGCCGGGTTGCCGGCGAAGATGCGCGAGCTGTCCGACTTCGTCATCAAGCCGGCGCAGGGCTCCACGGGCGACGGCATCATCGTCATCACCGGCCGGGTACGCGACGCCTACCGCACGGCCGGCGGCTCGCTGCTCACCGAGGAGTTCCTGCTGCACCACGTCTCGAACGCGCTCGCCGGGCTGTACAGCCTGGGCGGGCACGCCGACCGCGTGTTCCTCGAGCAGCGCGTGCTCTCCGATCCGATCTTCAACGCCATCTCCTACCAGGGCGTGCCGGACGTGCGCATCGTGGTCTACATGGGCGTGCCGGTGATGGCGATGGTGCGCCTGCCCACGCGCATCTCCGATGGGAAGGCAAACCTGCACCAGGGCGCGATCGGCGTCGGCATCGACATCCGCACCGGCACGACGCTCACGGCGGTGTTCCGCAACGGCATCGTCACCGAGCACCCGGACACCGGCCAGCCGGTCGGCGGCATGCAGATCCCGCGCTGGGGCGAGCTCCTCGGGATCGCGGCGCAGTCCTGGGAGTTGACGGGGCTGGGCTACCAGGCGGTCGATCTCGTGCTCGACGAGCGCTACGGACCGATGATCCTCGAGTTCAACGCCCGCCCGGGCCTGGCGATCCAGATCGCCAACCGCGCGGGACTGGAGCCCCGGTTGCTCGAGGTCGAGGCGCATGCGGGCGCGCTGGGCGATCGGGCCGGGCGCATCGCGTTCGCCCGCGAGCACTTCGGGGTGCTCGAACCGGCGCCGGCCGG
>CAYOJP010000028.1:0-15307 GCA_964404305.1 uncultured Gammaproteobacteria bacterium | reverse complement strand
CTGCGCCTGACGATTCCGCTGCTCCTCGTGGCGGTGGCGACCCTCGTCGGCGCGGCCGCCTGGGGCCTGGGCGCCGCGCGGGCGGACCGCCAGGCACGGGTCAACTCGCTGCACGACGCGCGGGACCTGGTGGAGCGCCTGCGGGGCTCGCTGGCCAACGAGCTGCGCGAGGCGGACGTCGAGAGCATGCAGAGCGAACTGTCGATGTTCGGCGGCACGCGGCACGTGCTGTTTGCCGGGCTCGTCGATGGCAGCGGCCGGATCGTCGCCGCGTCCGAGCAGGGCGTGGCCGGGCAGCCCGCGAGCGCGGTGCTGCCGGCGCGCACGGGACGCGCGTGGGCGGTGCACCTCGAGACGATCGCCTGGACGATGCGGGCCGCGCGGGCCGGGGTCCGGCCGGAGCCCGCCGGCTGCCGGATCCATGCCTACGCCGCCCTGCCGCCGTCCGCCGCGTTCGCGAACGGCGGCTTCGTCTACCTGCTGTACGACTACGCGAACGACTGCGCGGCCGCCCGGCGCGCCGCGGCCGGCAACGCCGCGCTGCTCGCCGCCCTGCTCGCGATCGCCGCCGCGGTGCTGTGGTGGTACCTGCAGCAGGCGGTGACGGCACGGGTGCAGGGGCTGGTCGCGGCGGTCGAGCGGTTCGGCCGCGGCGAGCGCGACGTGCAGATCGCCCCGGGCGGCGGCGACGAGATCGCCGGCGCCGGGCAGGCCCTCGCCCGGATGATGGCGAGCGTCACCGACGCCGAGCGGCAGTCGCGCGAGGCACAGGCGCGCTACCGCGCCCTCGTAGAGCACCTGCCGGGCGCGGCCTACATCGATTCGGGCGAGCGCCCCGGCTGGACGCGCTACATCAGCCCGCAGATCGCCACCCTGTTCGGACACGACGCCGCGACCTGGATCGCCGGCGGCCCGGAGTACTGGCTCGCGCACCTGCATCCGGAGGAGCGCGAGCAGGTGTGGCAGGAGTGGCGGCGCGCCTGCGAGACCGGTGACATGTTCGACCGCGAGTACCGCCTGCTGAGTCCGGCGGGCGCGCAGCACTGGGTGCACGAGATCGCGGGCAGCGGCGGCTTCGTGGAGTCCGGCGAGCAGCTGAAGTTCGGTGTCATGCTCGACGTGAGCGAGCGCAAGCGTGCCGAGGAAGCGCTGCGGGCGAGCGAGCACATGCTCCAGACCGCGCAGGCGGTCGGCCACATCGGCTCGTGGTACGCCGAGCCCGACCTGCGCGGCCGCCTGGTCTGCTCGGAGGAATGCGCGCGCATCTTCGGCCTGCGGGCCGGGCAGCCCGGCGAACCGGCGCTGCGCTGGCTGGCAGGCGTGCACCCCGGCGATCGCGAGCCGCTCCTGGCGGCGCTGGCGGCGCTCCTGCACAACGGCGCGCCCGTCAGTGCGCGCTATCGCTACCGGCGGCCCGGCGGCGACGAGCGCTGGATCCATTCCTATGCCGAGCTGGCGCCGGGCCCCGGCGGCGGCACGCCCCGGCTGCTCGGGGTCGCGCAGGACGTGACGGCGCAGATCGAGGCCGAGCGGCGCATCGAGCACCTCGCCTACCACGACGTGCTCACCGGCCTGCCCAACCGCGCGCTGTTCTCCGACCGGCTCGGGCAGGCGCTGGCGCAGGCCCGGCGCGACGGCAGCCTGGTGGTGGTCCTGTACGTGGACCTCGACAACTTCAAGACCATCAACGACACCCTCGGCCACCCGATCGGCGACCGGCTGCTGCAGGTGGTCGCCGCGCGCCTGGGCGACGGCCTGCGCGAGGGCGACACCGTCTGCCGTCACGGCGGCGACGAGTTCCTCGTCCTGCTGCCGCGCGTTGCGCACCAGGGCGACGCGGCCGAAGTGGCGACCAAGCTGTGCCGCGTCCTGCACGAACCGATGGAGGTGGGCGGGCATCGCCTGCAGGTCACCGCCACCATCGGCGTGAGCGTGTTCCCCGACGACAGCGGCGACGAGGACACGCTCGTCCGGCACGCCGACATCGCCCTGTACTCGGCCAAGGCAGCCGGCAAGAACACCTGGCACTTCTTCAACGCCGACATGGCCCGCGGGCTGCAGCAGCACCGCCAGCTCGAGAACGATCTGCGCGAGGCGCTGGAGCGCGGAGAGTTCCGCCTGCAGTACCAGCCCCAGATCGAGCTCGCCAGCGGCCGGGTGGTCGGCGTCGAGGCACTGCTGCGCTGGCGGCATCCCCGGCGGGGCGAAGTGCCGCCGGCGGAGTTCATCCCGGTGGCCGAGCACATCCACCTCATCCTGCCGCTGGGCGAATGGGTGCTCGCCACCGCCTGCGCGCAGCTCGCGCGCTGGCAGGCCGACGGCCTGCCGCCGCTGCGCGTCTCGGTGAACCTGTCGGCGCGCCAGTTGCAGGATGCCGAGCTGCCGGCCAAGGTGCGTCGCGTGCTCGGCGACACGGGCATCGATCCGGCGCTGGTGGAGCTGGAGGTGACCGAATCGGCGGTCATGCAGTCCACGGGACTCGCGCTGCACGCCCTCGAGAGCCTGCGCGCGGTGGGCGTATCGCTCGCCATCGACGATTTCGGCACCGGGTACTCGAGTCTCGGCGCGCTCAAGCACTACCCGTTCGCGCGCCTGAAGATCGACCGGGTGTTCATCCGCGACCTGCCGGACGGCAGCGAGGAGGATGCGATCGTGCGCGCGATCCTCGCCATGGCCCGGGCGCTGCGGCTGGCGGTCATCGCCGAGGGCGTGGAAACGCAGGGCCAGCTCGACTTCCTGCGCCGAATCGGCTGCGACGAGGTGCAGGGCTACCTCACCGGGCGCCCGTGCGAGCCCGAGGCGATCGCCACCCGGCTCGCGCGGCCCCCCGCGCCGGTGCCCGCGGCAGGGCACGGCTGAGCGGCGATGCGGGCGCTGGTGGTGGAGGACTCGCTCACGCTGCGGACGGCCGTGCGCGAGCGGCTGGCGGCGCGCGGCTGGAGCGTGGACGAGGCCGGCGACGGCGCCGCGGCGCTCGGGTTCCTGGAGCGCTACCCGTACGACGTGGTGGTCCTCGACCTGATGCTGCCGGGCGTCGATGGCGCCGGCGTCCTGCGGCGGCTGCGGGCCGGCGGCGGCAACGCGCGCGTGCTCGTGCTGTCCGCGCTCGACCAGGTCGCGGACCGCGTCCAGGCGCTCAACCTCGGCGCCGACGACTACCTGGTCAAGCCCTTCGATTTCGCCGAGCTCGAATCGCGGATCCTCGCGCTGATGCGCCGCAGTCTCGCCGGCACGCCCCCGGTCCTCGCGCACGGTTCGCTCGAAGTGGACCCCAACGTGCGCGTGGCGCGCGTGCACGGGGCGCCGCTGCCGCTGTCGCCGAAGGAATACCTGCTGCTCGAGGCGCTGCTGCGCCAGCGTGGCACCCTGCTCACGCGCGGCCGGCTGTTCGAGCAGTTGTACGACGGCCGCAGCGAGGCCTCGGACAAGGTGATCGAGGTGCTGGTCAGCAACCTGCGGCGCAAGCTGGTCGCCGCCGGCGCCGGCGACATCATCGTGACCCGGCGCGGATTCGGCTATGTGGTCCCGTGAACGACCGCCGTCGATCCGCCGCCGCCTGACCCTGCACCTGGTGGGCATCGCCGGCGCCCTGCTCGCGGCGCTGTTCGTCGCCCTGGACCTGCTCATCGACCGCGAACTCTATTCGCGCTTCGACGCGGCGCTCATCGGTCGCACCCGCGCGCTCGCGGCGCTGTCGGGCGCGCGCGTGCCGGCGACGGGACGCCTGGAGGACGTGTGGCCGGAGTTCGGCACCGGCAGGCACGAGGACTTCTACCAGCTGTGGGACGAGGCCGGCGCGACGCTCGTCCGCTCGCCCTCGAGCGGGGGACGCGAGCTCCCGCGGCCGCCCGACCCGGGCAACGGCGAGCCGCTGCTCTACGACCTGGTGCTGCCCGACGGCCATCGCGGCCGCGCGGTCGCGATGACCGTGCGTGTCCCGCGCGAACCGCCCGCGGCACCCGCCCTGCGGCTGCTGGTCGTGGCCACCGAGCGGGAGGCGCTCGATGCCCTCGAGCGCCGCCTGCACGCGTCGCTCGTCATCGGCGTGCTCGCCACCCTCGGCGCGATGGTCCTGCTGGCCGGTGCGGCGGTCCGCCGCGGGCTCGCGCCGCTGGCGGAGTTCGGGGCGACGACCGCGCGCCGGGCCGACGACCCGCATGCCGAGCGGCCGGTGGCCACCGCGCTGCCGGCGGAACTCACCGGCATCGCCGCGCTGATCGACCACGCATTCGACCGCCTGGTGGAAGCGCTGGCGTGGGAACGGCGGTTCGCGCGCGACGTCGCGCACGAGTTGCGCACCCCGCTCGCCGAGCTCGCCGTCCTGCTCGGGGCGGTCCGGTCCCGTGCCGGCGACGCGGCGCAGCGCCGCGAGCTCGAGCGCCTGGACGCCGTGGTGGCCGGCATGCAACGTTCGGTCGAGGGGCTGCTGGCGCTGGCACGCTACGAGGCCGGGCTCGACCAGCCGGTGATCGAGCCGCTGGAGGCCGCCGCGCTGGTCCGCCAGCAGCTCGACCTCGTGCGTCCCGCCGCGCGGGAGCGGGAGCTGGCGATCGAGGAGACGCTGCCGGCGGAATTGTGGGTGCTCAGCGACGCGGCCCTGCTCGAGCGGATCGTGGCCAACCTGCTCGGCAACGCGGTCGCGCATGCGCCGCCCGCGACGCGCGTCCGCATCGCGCTCGACGCGCCGCCCGGCGTGCCGGGGCGGCTGACGGTGCGCAACGACGCCCCGGCGCTGACACCCGCCAAGGTGGAGCGGTTCGGCGAACGCCGGCACCGCGCGCCGGCCGGCGACGTTGCCGGTGGCGGCCATGCCGGCCTCGGCCTGCCGCTCGCCGCGACGCTCGCGCGACGGCTCGGACTCACGCTGCGCTTCGGGCTGGCCGGCGCGGAACTGTGTGCCGAACTCACCGGACTGCCCCTGCTCGCCCCGGGCTGACGGCCCGCATCGCGCCGCGGGTACGGCGCCTTAAGCGAATCCAAAGCTTCGCCGCCTAGGATGCGCGCCGTGAACCGGCGACGAGGACATCCCAGGCAGCGGCTCCCGGCACTGATCGTGCTCGCGGCGCTGGCAGCGCGCATGACGCCGGCGGCGGCCGGCGAGGGTCCGGCGACCGGCGCACTCATCGAGGTCGCGCAGGATCAGCGCACCCTGCTGGGCATCCGGACCGCGCCCGCCGTCGTCGCCGGGACGCTCGACGTCGACGGCCTCACGGCCGAGGTGACGCTGCCCGTGGATACGAGCGCCGCCGTGACGGCGCCCTACGCCGGCCGCATGGTCCGGGTGTTCGTCGACGAGGGCGAGCGCGTGACGGCGGGCCAGGTGCTCGGCAGCGTCGCGAGCCGCGAGTTCGCCGAGAGCGGTGTCCGCCTCGCCCGCGCGCGGGCCGATCTCGAGCTCGCCCGCCGCCAGGCGCGCCGGGACGAACAGCTCCTCGCCGAGGGCATCATCGCCGCGTCGCGGGCCGAAGCCAGCCGCGCGAACCTGCGCGCCCTGGAGGCCGAAGCCCGGGCACTCTCCGGCCTGCTGGGAAGCCTGGCGCAGGATGGCGCCGGGCAGGCGGAATTCGCGCTGCGGGCGCCGCTCGCCGGCGTGGTGGTCGAGCGGCGGGTCGGCGCCGGCGAGCCCGTCGATGCGCTCGCCGTGGCCTTCGTGCTGGCGGCCGACGACGCGTGGCGCGTGGATCTGCGCGTGCCGGCGGCGGTCGCGGCCCGCCTGGGCGAGGGCGATCGCGTCCGGGTGGGCGACGTGACCGCGCCGGTGGGCGGGCGGGGCGTGGCGATGGACCCCGAGACCCAGACGGTCAGGGTCTGGGCGCGGCTGCCGCCCGGAACGGCACTCCTGCCGGGCCAGCGGATCCCGGCGCGCCTCGAGTTGCGCGCGCCGCCCGGCGCGGTGCGCGTCCCGCGCGCGGGACTCGTCTGGCACGGGCCGGTCGCGCACGTGTACGTCGCCGAGCCCGCGGGCTACCGGGAGGTCCCGGTCGAGCTGCTCGCCCAGTCCGCGACGCACGCCACCGTGACCGGCGCGCTGGCAGCGGGGTCGGCCGTCGTCGTCAGCGGCACGAGCGCCCTGAAGTCGCTGTCCGCGAACTGAGCCGGCGGTCGCCGCGCCCATGCTCTCCCGCATCATCGAGTTCTCCCTGAGCCAGCGGCTGCTGGTGCTCGTCGCGCTGGCCGGGCTCGTCGCCGCCGGCGCCTGGGCGTGGCTGCGGCTGCCGATCGATGCCTTCCCGGACATCTCCCCGACGCAGGTCAAGCTCATCCTCAAGGCGCCCGGCATGACGCCGGAGGAGGTCGAGACCCGGGTCGTCGTCCCGCTCGAGATGGAACTGCTCGGCATCCCGCGCCAGACGGTGCTGCGGACCTCGGCCAAGTACTCGGTGGCCGATCTCACCATCGATTTCGAGGCCGGCACCGACATCTACTGGGCGCGCCAGCAGGTCGCCGAGCGCTTCGCCGGCGTACGCGGCGAACTCCCCGAAGGCATCGAGGGCGGGGTCGCCCCGCTCGCGACGCCGCTGAGCGACCTGTTCATGTTCACGATCGAAGGCGGCGATCTGGGCACCGCCGAACGCCGCGCGCTGCTCGACTGGACGCTGCGGCCGGCACTGCGGACCTTGCCCGGCGTCGCCGACGTCAATGCGCTCGGGGGCGAGGTGCGCAGCTTCGCGGTGGTGCCGGACCGCGAGGCGCTCACGCGCGCACGGCTCGCCTACGGCGACGTGATCGCCGTGCTCGAGCGCAACAACCGCAACGACGGCGCCGGCCGTCTCGCCGAGGGGGAGGAGGCGTTGATCGTGCGCGCCGAGGGCGCGATCCGCTCGCTCGAGGATCTTCGCGCGCTCGTGGTCGCCGAGCGCGACGGCGTGCCGGTGCGGATCGCCGACATCGCCGAGGTCCGGCTCGACAGCCTGACGCGCTACGGGGCGGTCACGCGCGACGGCGCGGGCGAGGCGGTCGAGGGCATCGTCATCGGGCTGCGCGGCGCCGATGCCTCGGCGGTCATCGCGGCCGTGCGCACCCGGCTCGCCGAGCTGGAGTCAGGCCTGCCCGAGGGCGTGCGCCTGGAGGTGTTCTACGACCGCAGCCAGCTCGTGCAGCGCGCGGTCGGCACGGTCGGGCGCGCGCTCGTCGAGGCGAGCGTGCTGGTCGTGCTGCTGCTGCTCGTGTTCCTCGGCGAGCTGCGTGCCGCGCTCGTGGTCGCGCTGATGCTGCCGCTGGCGGCCCTGTCGACGTTCGTGCTCATGCGCGCGACCGGCATGAGCGCCAACCTGATGAGCCTGGGGGGGCTGGCGATCGCGCTGGGCATGCTGGTGGACGCGGCGGTCGTCGTCGTGGAGAACGCCATCACGCACCTGCACGGGCCGGCCGCCGGCCGGCTGCCGCGCCTGCACCTGGTCTATCGTGCGGCGGCCGAGGTCGCCGCCCCGGTCGCCTCGGGCGTGCTCATCATCTGCCTGGTGTTCGTGCCGCTGCTCACGCTGCAGGGTCTGGAGGGCAAGCTGTTCGCGCCGGTCGCGATGACCATCGTCTTCGCGCTCGCCGCGTCGCTGCTGCTGTCGCTGACGGCGGTGCCGGTCATCGCCTCGTTCCTGCTGCGGGCGGGCGGCAGCGGCCATGCCGAGCCCTGGCTCATGCGCCGGTTCTCCGCCGGCTACCGCCCGCTGCTGCGCCTCGCGCTGGCGCGACCGGCGGGCGTGGCCGTCATCGCCGTCGCGATGCTGGGGCTCGGCGGCCGGGCGTGGCTGCACGTCGGCAAGACGTTCATGCCGACCATGGACGAGGGCGACCTGCTGATGCAGCTCGAGAAGCTGCCCTCGGTGAACCTCGCCCGCTCGGTGGCCGACGACCTGCGCGTCGAGGCGCGCATCCTCGCCGAGGTGCCGGAGGTCGAGCACATCGTCGCGCGCGTCGGCTCGGACGAACTGGGTCTCGACCCGATGGGCCTGAACCAGAGCGACGTGTTCCTGCAGCTGCAGCCGAAGGAGGCGTGGCGGCGCCCGGACAAGGACTGGCTCGCCGACGAGCTGCGCCGGGTGATGGCGGGCTTTCCCGGCATCGGCTACAGCTTCACGCAGCCGATCGAGATGCGCGTCGCCGAGATGCTGACCGGCAGCCGCGGCGACGTGGCGGTGAAGATCTTCGGTCCGGACCTGCCGGTGCTGGACGGGCTCGCCGGCGCCGTCGCCGCGGTCCTGCGCACGGTGCCCGGCAGCCAGGACGTGTTCACGCTCACCAACGGCGGGGTGCAGTACCTCGCCACCCGGATCGACCCGCAGGCGGCGGGTCGCGCCGGCCTGTCGGTGGTGGCGGTGCAGGAGGAACTGCGGGCGCAGGTCGAGGGTCGGCGCGTCGGCACGGTGATGGAGGGCGGCCGGCGCACGCCGCTCATCGTGCGCGGCGGCGATCGCCTGCGCGCGGATCCGGAGCTGTTCGCGGCCGGCAGCCTCGCCACGCCCGACGGCCGCACGGTGCCGTTGCGCGAGGTGGCGGCCATCGAGCGCGTCGACGGACCGGTCAAGGTGGACCGGGAGAACGCCTCGCGCTACGCGACCGTGCAGGCGAACGTCGCCGGGCGCGACCTGGTCGGCTTCGTCGAGGAGGCGCGCGCGGCGGTCGCCACGCAGGTGCCGCTGCCGCCGGGCTACCGCCTCGCCTGGGGCGGGCAGTTCGAGAACCAGCAGCGCGCGGCGGCGCGCCTGGCCCTCGTCGTCCCCGTCGCGCTGGCGGTGATCTTCCTGGTGCTGTTCTCGACCTTCGGCTCGATCCGGCAGGCGGCGCTCATCATCGCGATGATTCCCTTCGCCCTGGTCGGCGGCATCCTGGCGCTGTGGGCCGCGGGCGAGTACCTGTCGGTGCCGGCCTCGGTCGGCTTCATCGCGCTGCTGGGCATCGCGGTGCTGAACGGCCTGGTGCTGGTGGCGTACTTCAACCAGCTCACCGCGGCCGGCGTGCCGGTCGGTCGCGCGGTCGAGGAGGGGGCGCAGCGCCGGCTGCGGCCGGTGCTGATGACCGCGGCGATCACCGCGTTCGGCCTCGTGCCGATGCTGTTCGCGAGCGGCCCGGGTTCGGAGATCCAGCGCCCGCTCGCCATCGTCGTCATCGGCGGCCTGTTCACCTCCACGCTGCTCACGCTGCTGCTGCTTCCGGTCCTCTTCCGCCGTTACGGCCAGGTGCCCGCATGAACGTTCCGACCGAAGTCGAGCTGCTGCGCTTCACGCTGGTGTTTCCGCCGGCCCTGGAGCAGCGCATCGTCGCGCTGCTGCTCGAGCGCGACGAGCGCCTGCCGGGCTTCACGATCCTGGGCGGCGACGGGCATGGCGCCGATTTCGCCAGCGCCACCGTGCGCGAACGCGTGCGCGGCAGCGTCGGCCGCCGGCTGCTGACGGTCGTGCTCCCGGCGGTCGCGGTCGCGCCGCTCGTGGAGGAGTTGCGGGCGGCGCTGCCCGATCCGCACGTCATCTGGTGGATCGAGCCGGTCCTCGCCTTCGGCCGGCTCGCATGAGGCGCGCCCTGCTCCTGCTCGCGGCGTGGGCCGGCGCGGCGGCCGGTGCCGACTTCCTGCCCGATCCGGCCGCGGCCGTCGCCGCCATCGACAGCCTGCCGGCGGTGCGCGCGGCGCAGGCGCGGCAGACCGAGGCCGGCGCCCGCTCCGAGGCGCTGGAGCTCGATCCGTACGGCTTCGACCTCGCGCTCATGCCGACCGCGCGCAACGCGCACGGGCGCGGCACCTACGCCGAGTGGGAGGCCGGCGTGTCGCGGCGCGTGCGCCTGCCCGGCAAGGCCGACATCGATCGCAAGCTGGGCGGCACCGGCATCGAGGTCGCCGACCTCGCGCTCGCCGACGCGCGGCACGCCGGCGCGCGACTGCTGCTGGCGCAGTGGCTGGGCTGGCTGCGGGCCGCGGGTACCGACGAGCTGGCGGCCGCGCAGGCGCGGACCCTCGAGGCCGAGCGGGCCGCGATCGCCACGCGCGCGCGGCGCGGCGATCTCGCCGAGCTCGACGTCGAGCGGGCCGGCGCCCTCGCGGCCCAGGCGGCGCTCGCGGCCGAGCGCAGCGCCATCGACCGCGAGCAGGCACGGTTGCAGCTCCTGCAGCAGTTCCCCGGCCTCGTCCTGCCCGAGCCGCCGCCGCCGCTGCCCGAGCCGCCGCCGGTCGCGCTCGACGAGGCGGCCGCGGTGGAGCGGATCGTCGCGCGCAGCCACGAAATCGGCATCGCCCTGGCGAATGCGCGCCGCCAGCAGTATCGCGCCGAGCGCGCGAGCGCCGAGCGCAGGCCGGATCCGGCCGTCGGGGTGCGGGTGCTGCAGGAGGCCGATGGCGACGAATACGCGGTCGGCCTGGTGCTCGACATTCCGTTCGCCGCCGGCAGCCAGGCGGCGACGGCGCGCGCGGAGTACCACGCCGTGGCCGCCGCCGATGCCGAGTCGGCCGCGGTCGTGCAGGCGATCGCGTCCGATGCGCGCCGGCTCGCACGGGCCGCGCCGGCGCGGCGCGCCGCCTGGCTCGTGGCGCAGCGCGCGCTCGCCGCCAGCGCCTCGGCGCTGGCGCGCATGGAGCGGGCCTTCGCGCTCGGGGAGGCCGGCTTCGCCGACCTGGCGCTCGCGCGCCGCAACCGGCAGGAGGCCGCGCTCGTGGAACTGGGGGCGCGGCTCGACGCGCACGAGGCGGTCCTGCGGCTCGCCATCGACAGCCACGAGCTGTGGTCCGGGCATTCCGACCATCACGACGAGGCGCGGGGCCCCTGAGCGGTCTGGCAGGACGCCGGCCGACGGTTCGATGTCCGGCCACCGCCCGGTTTCGCATCACGTGCGCGGGGTTGCCAGCGGGGCGGCGGGTGCCCGGCCCTGCCGGGCTTGGAAGGAGGAAGTACCAAATGTAATAATTGCATCTGTAATCATTAGCCGGGGGTCCCATGGACTCGTTCAGCCCCTTCGAAGCCCGCATCCGCGCCGCCGCCGCCCGCCTGCCGGGCGCGCCGCCGGTGAGCCGCCAGATCCTCAGCCGGCTCGTCGTGCACCTGCACAAACACCTCGACGTCGCGATCCAGCAGGTGCTCGAGCCCTTCGGTCTCACGCCGCCCGGCTGGACCGCCCTGATGCTCATGTACAGCGATCCGCACGACGAGCTCCATCCGTGCGACCTGAGCACGATGACCATCCTGTCCCGGACCAACGTCACCCGCCTGATGGACGAGCTGGCCGCACGCGGCTGGGTGCAGCGCCGGCCCGCCGAGGACGATCGGCGCCGCGTGCTGCTGTCCCTGACCCCGGCCGGCGTCGCCTTCGTCGAGACGGTCCTGCCGGCGGTGCGCGACCTCTACACGGCCATCTGGGACGGGTTCGACGACGATGAACTGGCGGTCTACGAGCGCCTGTCCCGCCGGCTCGCCGCGCGCCTCGACGAGCTGGGCGCCGCCGCGCCCCCGGCGCAGGTGCCGGCATGAACGCCCCCGCGCCACGCTTGCGCAAGCGGGTGCTGTGGTTCGGCCTGGTCACGCTCGGATTCGCGCTGGCCGCCATCCACTACGCCAGCCAGTGGCTGCTCGAGGGCCGTTACGAGGCCAGCACCGACAACGCCTACGTCGGCGGCAACGTCGTCGCGATCATGCCGCGCAGCGCCGGCACCGTCGTCTCGATCGAGGCCGAGGAGACGATGCGCGTCGCCGCGGGCGAGCCCCTCGTGCGGCTCGACGACGCGCCGCAACGGATCGCCCTGGAACAGGCCGAGGCGGACCTCGCCGCGACCGTGCGCCGCGTGCGCCAGCTCTTCGACGACGTGCGCCGGCTGCAGGCGAACGTCGAGCTGCGCGCAGCCGAACTCGACAAGGCCAGCGAGGATCTCGTGCGTCGCGAGGGCCTGATGGCCCGCAACGTCGTCGCCATCGAGGATCTCGAGCACGCGCGCACCATCGTGCGCACGGCCACCGCCGCCCTGGCCCTCGCCCGTCACGAGCTGGAAGCCGCCCGCGCGATGACCGATGCGACGACCGTGCAGGCCCATCCGCTCGTCGAGCAGGCCAAGGCGCGGTTGCGCGACGCGGCGCTGGCCCTCGACTACTGTGTCATCCGCTCGCCCGTCGACGGCTACGTCGCCCGGCGCGCCGTCCAGCTCGGCCAGCGCGTGAAGCCCGGCACGCCGCTGCTCGCGGTCGTACCGCTCGACGACCTGTGGGTCGAGGCGAACTTCAAGGAATCCGAGCTGCGCGACATGCGCATCGGCCAGCCGGCGAGCCTCGTCGCCGACCTCTACGGCGCCGATCCCGTCTTCCGCGGCACGGTCGTCGGCGTGGGCGCCGGCACGGGCAGCGTCTTCTCCCTGCTGCCGGCGCAGAACGCGACCGGCAACTGGATCAAGGTCGTGCAGCGCGTGCCGGTGCGCATCGCGCTCGAACCGGCGCAGGTCGCCGCCCACCCGCTGCGGGTCGGCCTGTCGATGCGCGTCACGGTCGACATGCACGACACCGGCGGTGCGGTGCTGGCGCCCGCCCTGCCGCGCGCGACGAGGTACGAAACCCCGGCGCTCAGCAGGGATCCCGGGCCGATCGAGGCCCGCATCGAGGCCATCATCGCCGCGCATGCCGGCGGGGCAGCGAGCGCGGGCGTGGCCGCCGGGCGCTGAGCGCGATGGCGTACGCGCCCCTGCAGGGCCTGCGGCTGGTGCTGGCGACCTTCGCGGTGTCGCTGGCGACGTTCATGCAGGTGCTGGACACCTCGATCGCCAACGTCGCCATCCCGACCATCGCCGGCGACCTCGCCGTCAGTCCGCAGCAGGGCACCTGGATCATCACCTCGTTCGGGGTCAGCGTCGCCATCGCCCTGCCGCTGACCGGCTGGCTCGCGCGGCGCTTCGGCGAGGTGCGGCTGTTCGTCGTCTCCGTGCTGCTGTTCACGCTCGCCTCCTGGGGCTGCGGCCTGGCCGGCGACCTGCCCACGCTCATCGCCTTCCGCGTGCTGCAGGGGGCGGTCGCCGGCCCGATGACGCCGCTCGCGCAGAGCCTGCTGCTCGCCTCGTTCCCGCCGGAGCGCAAGGGCCAGGCCCTGGGCCTGTGGGCGATGACCGTCGTCGTCGCCCCGATCGTCGGCCCGGTGCTGGGCGGCTACATCACCGACCAGTACAGCTGGCCGTGGATCTTCTACATCAACGTGCCCATCGGCCTCGCCGCCGCCTGGCTCACCTGGCAGACCCTGGGCGACCGCGAGACGCCGCGCCAGCGGCTGCCCGTCGACGTCGTCGGCATGCTGATGCTCGTCGTGTGGGTCGGCTGCCTGCAGGTGATGCTCGACAAGGGCCACGAGCTCGACTGGTTCGAGTCGCCGCTCGTGCTCACGCTCGGCATCGTCGCCGGCGTCACCTTCGTCTACTTCTGCGTGTGGGAGCTCACCGCCGCGCACCCGGCGGTCGACCTCTCGCTGTTCCGCTCGCGCAACTTCGCCTTCGGCGCGGTCGCCTTCGGCACCGGCTACATGTGCTTCTTCGGCAGCATCGTCATCTTCCCGCTGTGGCTGCAGACGCAGATGGGCTACACCGCCACCTGGGCGGGCCTCGCCGCCGCGCCGGTCGGCGTGCTGTCGGTGCTGCTGTCCCCGCTCGTGGGCAGGAACCTGCACCGGCTCGATGCGCGCGTCATCGCCACCGTCGGGTTCATCGCCTTCGCCGCCAGCTCGTTCTGGCACGCGAGCTTCACCACCGCGACCGACTTCGACCACTTCGTGCTGCCGCGCCTGCTGATGGGCGTGGGCATCGCCTGCTTCTTCGCCCCGCTGACGGCCATCACGATGACGGACATGCCGCCCTCGCGCGTGGCCAGCGCCTCGGGCCTGGCCAACTTCCTGCGCATGCTCGGCGGCAGCTTCGGCGCCTCGGCGACGGTGAGCCTGTGGACGCACCGCGAGTCCCTGCACCATGCCCACCTCGTCGAGCACTTGGACGCCTGGGACCTGACCACCGCCGGCGTGCTCGACACGCTCGCGGGGCAGGGGCTCACCGGCGCGCCCGCCGCCGCCGCACTCGACCGCGCGGTCGAGCACCAGGCCTACATGCTCGCCACCGCCGACGTGTTCTGGCTCGCGGGTGGCGTGTTCTGCGCGCTGCTGCTGCTCGTGTGGTGCACGCACCGGCGCGTGACCGCGGGCCCCGCCGCGGCAGCGCCGGCGGCGGACTGAAGGGGCGCGTCAGCCGTTCGCGCCGGGCAGGCCACGGTCCGCGGCCGCCGGCGAGCGCACCGCGAGCCGCAGTGCGAGCGCCAGCACGACGATCGCGAGCACGCTCCACAGCGCGGCCCAGGCCCGCGGCGGCAGGGGCAGGATCTCCGCGCTGAACAGCGTCGCGTCGTTGAATCCCGTGCCCAGGCGCAGCAGCGTCCGCAGGTCGAACAGCGCGTACAGGCAGCTCGCGACGCCGATGAAGGTCAGCGCGAGATCGTTCGCGTCGCGACCGAGCCAGCGCGCCGCGCCGATGAAGGCCAGACCCCACGCGATGCCCGCGCCGAGGCCGACCGGGGAGCGGATGTAGAGCACGCTCATCAGCACCAGGAACGCGCCGAGCGCGAACGCGAGCGCCCGGTCCCAGTGCGTGCGGCAGGCGAGGAGGAGGATGGCGCAGCCCCACAGCATCGAGCCGAGGTAGCCGGCGGGGATGATGACGCTGCGCCAGCCGCCGCGCGTGTAGCACAGGCCGCTGCCGTCGGCGGCCACCGTGATCCGCTCGATCGAGCCGCCGGTCGCGAGCGCGCCGAGCCCGTGGCTCACCTCGTGCAGCAGCGTCACCAGCAGGCGCAGCGGGTACACCCAGGGCTGCTCCCACGACCACCACAGCAGCGCGACCGCGGCCAGCAGCAGCGCCAGCCGTGCGGAGGACAGGGCGTGCGGGGTGGAGAGCATGGCGAGGCCATGCTGGCATGGCCGGGCGGGGGCCGGCCAGCGTGGCGGGCGCCGGCGGCCCGGCTTGCGGTACCAGCCGCGAAAAATGCCATGCCCGACGTGCAATCGAACGCTGCTGCAGGAGCGGGCTTGCCCGCGATGGCCCACCCCGAGGTTGGCATCAACGCTCATCGCGGCTGAAGCCGCTCCTACAGGTGCCTCGGCACGACGTCGAGCGAACGTTCCTGTAGGAGCGGGCTTGCCCGCGATAGCCCTCCCCAGGGTCGGCGCCAACCGCAATCGCGGCTGAAGCCGCTCCTACAGGAGTGCTGCCCAACGCTCGGTGCGAAGCGCCTGTAGGAGCGGGCTTGCCCGCGATAGCCCTCCCCGGGGTCGGCGCCAACCGCAATCGCGGCTGAAGCCGCTCCTACAGGAGTGCTGCCCA
>CAYOJP010000027.1:14187-23519 GCA_964404305.1 uncultured Gammaproteobacteria bacterium | reverse complement strand
CCGCCCGAGAGCAGGTGGATCGTGCTGTTGCGCTTGCCCGGCGGGCGCGCCATCAGCGAGATGCCCGTCTCGAGCAGATCAGTGCCGGTCATCTCCAGGTACGCGTGCCCGCCGCCGAACAGTACCGGAAAGACCTGCTGGAAGCCGCTGTTGACCTTGTCGTAGGTCTCCTTGAACCGCGTCCGGGTCTCGCGGTCGATTCTGCGGATGGCTCCCTCGAGGGTCGTGAGCGCCTCGGTCAGGTCGGCGTGCTGGCTGTCGAGATAGGTCTTGCGTTCGCCGAGCTGGGTGAACTCGTCGATGGCGGCGAGGTTGATCGGACCGAGCCGGCCGATGCGCCTCTCCAGTCCCTCGAGTGCCTCGCGCACGGCGTCCTCGTCGACATCCGGCTCCAGGCCATCGACCACCTCCGTGCGCGCAAACCCCTCCGCGGCAAGTTGCTCGTCGAGATCCTGCAGGCGCACCTGCAGGCCACGCGACTCCACGCGCAGGCGCTCGACCGCGTCGCGCCGCCCGGCGACCAGATCTTCCGCCACGCCCCGGGCCTGCTCCCGCGCGCGCAGCTCGGCGTCCAGCCGCTCGAGGACGGTGCGGGCGTCGCCCAGCCGGCCCTCCGCCTCGACGCGCACCCGCAGCGCCCGTTCGAGATCGCCCCGCGCGCGCGCCAGCGCCGGTTCCTGCTCCTCCAGGCCGCGAGTGAGTTCGGCGGCACGGCCCTCGAGCTGCCGCGCCAGCTCGCGGTGCCGGTCCATCGCCTTCTCCAGCCCGTGCGCCTGCGAGCGCAGGGTTTCGGACCGCAGCGTCACGGCGTGCACCTGGTCGCGCGCCGCGCGCCAGCGCTCGCGAGCCTCCTGCAGCTGTGCCCGCAGGGCGTCGCGCCGCGCTTCCAGCCCGCCGCGTTCGTCCTCCAGACCGGTCGCCGCCAGTCGCAGCGCGGTGAGCTGCCGGTGCGCGGCATCGAGGTCGTCGCGCGTCAGCGACGAGTCGTCGTCCAGTTCGACCAGTTCCGCCTCGACGCGGGCGCCGCGCTCGGTGACGTGCTCCAGGTGCGCGCGGCGCGTGGCGAGGGTCGAGCGCAGAACCGCGCCTTCCTCCTGCGCCGCGCGCCTGCTGCTCGCCGCCGCCGCCCGCCGGCTGCCCAGGCCCTGGCCTTCCTCGCGCAGCGCGCCGAGCTCGGCCACCAGTGCGTCGGTTCCGCGCTGGATGCTTTCGGCATCCGTCAGCAGCTCCTGCAGTTCGCGCTCGCGCTTGAGGACGCTGTCCGCGGCCGCGGTCGCCGACGGCAGCCGGATCCAGCCGCGGCCGAACACCGTGCCATCGCGACTGACCACGCATTCGCCGGGCCGCAGGTGCGTGCGCAGCGCCCGTGCGGCGTCCGTGCTTTCGGCGGCATAGATGCCGGCGAGCAGTTCCTCGACCGGCCAGTGCGCGCGTACGTGCGACTGCAGTGCCACTCCGGCCCGCGGCTGCCAGGCCTCCCCGCCGGTGCCGGCCCGGCCCACGAGCGTGACGCGTCCGCCTGGCGGCTCGGTGTCGCCCGGCAGCGCGGCATCGACATCCGCGACGCACAGGGCGTCCAGCGGCACTCGCAGCGCGGCCTCGAGCCCCAGTTCCCAGCCCGGCGCGACCATGAGCTCGCGCGCGAGCCGCGGCGCCTGCGCCAGTCCGCGCGCTTCCAGCCAGGCCCCGACCGTCTCGGCATCGGCCGCAGCCGACGCCTGGCGCAGGGCCTCGAGCGACGCGATGCGCGCGCGCAGGACCTGCTGGCGCTGCCGCGTCGCGTCGAGTTCCGCGGACTTCGCGTCGATCGCCGCGCGGACCTCGCGCTCGCGGCGTTCGCAGGCCTCCTCCTCCGTCGCCGCCGTCTCGCCCCGCGCCTGCGCCTCGGCGAGGCTGCCCTCCAGCGCGACGATCTCGTCCGCAATCGGCCGGGGGTCGAGGGTCTCCCGCTCCGCCCGCAACGAGGCGGCGCGTGCCGCTCCTTCGGCGAGGCCCTGCTCCAGCCCCTCCAGGCGCAGCTCCTGGATTCGCTGCGCGCGCGCAGCCTCGGCGGCGCGCGCATTGAAGTCGTCCCAGGCCTGCTGCCAGGCCTGCATTCCCTGCTCGCGCTCGTCGGCCTCCTGGAATGCCGCACGTTCCTCGGTCTGCGCGCGCGCCAGCTCGGGCGCCGCCGCGGCCACCAGTTCCCGGATCGCCCGCAGCCCGGAGTCGTCGGCTTCAAGGTGGCGGGCCGTCTCGTGGCCGTCCTGGCGGCTCTGCTCGATGTCGCGACGCAGCTGCGCGATGCGTTCCTCGGCGTGCCGGATTGCCTGCTCCAGGCGGGCGACCTCGCCGGCCGCCTGGTAGAACCCGGTCTGCGCGGCATTGAACGCCTCGGTGCCCGCCGCCTGCTCCTCGCGCAGGCGGGCGATGGCCGCCTCCACCGCCCGCAGCGCCGCGACCGCTTCCTCGGTTTCGGTCTCGCTCTGCCGCAGCGCTGCCACGAGCCCGGTCGCCCCGCGGTCCAGCGCGCGCCAGCGCACGCCGAGCAGGCGCGCCTTCTGGCGTCGCTCCTCGGCCTTGAGTTCCTTGTACTTCTCGGCGGCCTTCGACTGCCGTTCCAGGTGCGCGAGTTGCTTGCCGAGTTCCTCGCGGATGTCGCTCAGCCGCTCGAGGTTCTCGCGCGTGTGCCGCATTCGCGTCTCGGTCTCGCGGCGCCGTTCCTTGTACCTGGAGATCCCGGCCGCTTCCTCGAGGAACGCGCGCAGGTCCTCCGGCTTGGCCTCGACGACCCGGCTCACCATCCCCTGTTCGATCACGGAATAGCCGCGCGCACCCAGACCGGTGCCGAGGAACATGTCCGTGATGTCCTTGCGCCGGCAGCGAACGCCGTTCAGCCAGTAGCTCGACTGCCCGTCGCGTCCGATCGCCCGCTTGATGGCGATTTCGCCGTAGGCCGCATACTGGCCGCCGAGCGCGCCGTCGGAGTTGTCGAACACGATTTCCACGCTCGCCTGCCCGACCGGCTTGCGGGTGTTGGAACCGTTGAAGATGACGTCGGCCATCGAGTCGCCGCGCAGGTGCTTGGCGGACGATTCGCCCATCACCCAGTTGATCGCGTCGATGATGTTCGACTTGCCGCAACCGTTGGGACCGACGATGCCGGTCAGGTTGTCGGGCAGCGAGAGCGTGGTCGGATCGACGAAGGACTTGAAGCCGCTCAGCTTGATCTTGGCCAACCGCATGGCGGCGAAGAATACAGCATCCGTCCGGGCGCCGGTATAGCGACGACCGCCCGCGCGACGCGCCGCGAACTGGCGCAAGTCACTGATCAGTCGATGCGTCTTCCTCTCCAGCGTCGACCCGCCTTGTGCTATCTTCCCGCCCCCTTTCTGCTGGCGGGCCGAGCCCATGAGCGCGCGACCGAGCGAGACCCTGGACACCTTCGACAACCCCGCGCCGCAGCGCGACTACACCATCCGGATCGAGATGCCGGAGTTCACCTGCCTGTGCCCGAAGACGGGGCAGCCGGACTTCGCGACCATGACTCTCGAATACGTGCCCGGTCCCCGCTGCGTCGAACTGAAATCGCTCAAGCTGTACATCTGGAGCTACCGGGATCGCGGGGCCTTTCACGAGGCGGTCACGAACCGGATCCTCGACGATATCGTGGCGGCCTGTGCGCCCCGCTATGCCAGGTTGACCGCGCGCTTCAACGTCCGCGGCGGTACTTACCCGAGCGTGACGGCCGAGTATCGTGCCGCGGGCTGGGCGCCGCCCGCGCCCGTCTCGTTGCCCTGACGGGGCCTCCCCGGGCCCCCGATCGGCTCGATTGCGCCTGTCGCGGGCTTCCGTAATAATTGCCCCCCTTCCGCCAGTACCTGGAGCCCGTCCGTTGGCCGCGAAGAAAAAAGCCGCGATTTCGAAAAAGAAGGCGGCGTCCGCGCCGAAGAAGGCCGCCCCGCCCGTACCCACCCGGGCGAAGCCCGCTGCGCGCAAGGCGGTCGCGGCCAAGGCCGGCAAGGCGGCGGTGCGCGCAACGGTGAAATCCACCGCGAAGCCCGCGCCGGCGAAAGTTCCCGCCAGGCCTGCGGCAAAGGTCGCTGCAAGGCCCGCGCCTGCGAAGGCCGCGCCCGCCAGGTCGGCGCCCCGCAACGAGCCGGTGGTCGCCCCGGCGAAGGCCGTGCCGGCCGCCGCGAAGACGAAGACCGCAACGAAGCCGGCCGCCCGGCCCGCTCCCGCCCCCGCGGCGCGCGCCGTGTCCGGCAAGCGCGGCCGCCGCTCCAGCGAATCGTTCCAGGATTTCGTGCCGTACCGGGAGAAGGGCGGCAGCGACGAGTACATGAGTCCGCCGCAGGTCGAGCATTTCCGCCACATACTGTCCGCCTGGCGCCAGCAGCTGATGGAGGAAGTCGATCGCACCGTGCATCACATGCAGGACGACGCCGGCAACTTCCCCGATCCGAACGACCGCGCGACGCAGGAAGAGGAGTTCGCGCTCGAACTGCGCACCCGCGATCGCGAGCGCAAGCTGATCAAGAAGATCAACGAATCGCTGGCGGCGCTCGATTCGGGCGAGTACGGATACTGCGAGATGTGCGGCGTGGAGATCGGCGTCGAACGCCTAGAGGCGCGCCCGACCGCGACGCTGTGCATCGACTGCAAGACCCTCGACGAAATCCGCGAGAAGCAGCGCGCCTGAGTCAGGCGGTCGCTGGCGCCGGCGTCCCGCCCGCCATCCCGCACCGTCCCCGCTGCCGGGGACGGTTCGCCCCGTCCCCCACCGGTCCGCTGCACTTCGGCTCGGTCGTCGCCGCGCTCGGTAGCTGGCTCGACGCGCGCAGTCGCGGCGGGGAGTGGCTCGTCCGGATCGAGGACATCGACCCGCCGCGCGAACGGCCAGGCGCCGCCGCCGCGATCCTCGCCGCACTCGAGGCGCTGGGCCTGGTCTGGGACGGCCCGGTCGTGCGGCAGTCCACCCGGGCAGCCGCGCATGCCGAGGCCCTGCGGGCCCTCGCCGCACGCGGCGCCGCGTTTCCGTGCGGCTGCACGCGCCGCGAAACCGCGGGCGGTCCGTATCCCGGGCGTTGCCGCGAGGGCCTGCCAGCGGGACGGGTCGCGCGCGCGCTCCGCGTGCGCGTCGACGAGACTCCGGTCGTCTTCGTCGACCGGCTGCAGGGCAGGATTGCGGCCCGGCTCACGGACACCTGCGGGGATTACGTCGTTCGCCGTGCAGACGGCCTGTCGGCCTATCACCTCGCCGTAACGGTCGACGATGCCTGGCAGGGGATCACCGATGTCGTCCGCGGTGCGGACCTGCTGCGCGAGACCGCGCCGCAGATCCACCTGCAGGGCCTGCTCGACCTGCCGACCCCCGCGTACGCGCACCTGCCCGTGGCGCTCGACGCTGCCGGACTGAAGCTCAGCAAGCAGAATCATGCCGCGCCCATCGACATCCGCTCGGCCCCGAACGTGCTGGTGGCTGCGCTGCGCTTCCTGGAGCAGGCGCCGCCGGCCGGCCTGGAGCACGCGACTCCGGAGGTGATCCTGGCGTGGGCAGTGCCGCACTGGCTGCCGGAGCGCCTGCGCGGCATGCACGCACGGCCCGCGCCCTGACGCGCGCAGAGCGGCCGGTCAGGGGGGGGATCCGAGCCGGCCCTGCAGGCGCCGGCGGGCCTCGTAGGCCTCCCGCGCGATGCGCACGTCCTCCAGGTACCACTCCAGTTCGTCGAGTCGCAGCGCCTGCGGACCGTCGACCAGCGCCCGCGCGGGTTCGGGATGGAAGTCGACCAGCACGATGTTCGCGCCCGCGATCACTCCCTGCGCGGTGGCGTGCATCAGGTCGAGGATTCCGTCGCAGGAGCGCTCGCGGTTGCCGACCGAGTGCGACGGGTCGATGCCGACCGGCATGCGCGTCAGCCGCTTCACGACCGGGATGTGCGTGAAGTCGACCATGTTCCGGTGCGGATCGCCCAGATTGGTCTTCATCCCGCGCAGGCAGAAAATGACGCGCGCGTTGCCCTCGCTCGCGAGGTACTCCGCCGCGTTCAGGGATTCCTCCAGCGTGATGCCGAAGCCGCGCTTGAACAGCACCGGGTAGTCCCGCTGCCGGCCGACGTACTTCAGCAGCTCGAAGTTCTGCGTGTTGCGGGTACCGATCTGCAGCATCACGCCGGTCGGACGCCCGGTGAGCGCCAGCGCCTCGTCGATCTCGGCGATGTGCGACTCGTGCGTGATCTCCATCGCTATCACCTTGATGCCGTGTCGACCCGCCAGCTCGAACACCCAGGGCAGGCAGTCGCGGCCGTGCCCCTGGAAGGCATAGGGGCTCGTGCGCGGCTTGTAGGCGCCCATGCGCGTGCAGACCTGTCCGGCGCTCGCGAGCGCGCCCATCATTGCGTCCACGTGCTCGCGCGTGGAGACCGCGCACAGCCCGGCGAACACGTGTAGCGTGTCCTGCGAGAACTCCACTCCGTTGTAGCTGAATCCGCTCGCGCGCGGATCGGACCTGTGCCTGCCGAGCACGCGGTAGTCCCGGGAAACCCGCACGACCTGCTCGACGACCTCGAAGCTCTCGATCTCGCGCTGGTCCAGTGCCGCCGTGTTGCCGATGAGGTAGAGCTCGGTGACCGTGTGGGTGGCGCCGGTCACGTCGTGAACCCGGTAGCTGACGTTCGGCAGGGCCTGCAGGTAGGCGGTGAGCTTCGCGTACGCGGAGTCGCCAGGATCGGTGTCGGGATGCAGGATGATGATCATGGCTGGTGGCCGTTCGCCGCGGAAAATGGCTGCGAATTATGCCACGCGCCGCGGGCGGGACGCCCGGACGGAGCGTTCAGAACGCCGGCTTCACCGGCGCATCGTTGTGGCGCACCAGGGCGCGCAGCACCAGGTCGCGGGCGGCCTGGGCATCCAGCCAGCCATCGACGCGGACCCACTTGGCGGGCTCCAGATCCTTGTAGTGGGCGAAGAAGTGGGCAATCTGGTCGAGCAACGGCGCCGGCAGGTCACGCGGCGAGGTGACGTGGCGATGGAAGCCGGACAGGCGATCCGCGGGCACCGCGAGCACCTTGGCGTCCGGCCCCGCCTCGTCGGTCATCGCCAGCACGCCGACCGGCCGGCAGGCGATGACCGCGCCGGGGATCAGCGGCACGTCGCATACCAGCAGGACGTCGAGCGGATCGCCGTCCTCGGAGAGCGTGCGCGGCACGTAGCCGTAGTTGCACGGGTAGTGCATCGCCGTGTTCAGGAAGCGATCCACGTACATCGCGCCGGTCTGCTTGTCGATCTCGTACTTGACCGGCTCCCCGCGCAGCGGAATCTCGACGATCACGTTGAACTCATCGGGCACCCGCGCGCCCGGCCCCACCCGGTCGAGATTCACCGCGGCACTCCCGCGCGCGGCACGCTCACTTGACCGCCCGGTTGCTGACCAGTTCCTCCACCACCGCCGGATCGGCCAGCGTGGTCGTGTCACCCAGGCTGTCGAGCTCGTTGGCGGCCACCTTGCGCAGGATCCGGCGCATGATCTTGCCCGAGCGCGTCTTGGGCAGTCCCGGCGCCCACTGGATCACGTCGGGCGAGGCGATCGGCCCGATCTCGTTGCGCACGTGCGCCACGAGTTCCTTGCGCAACGCGTCGGTCGGCTCCACCCCGGCCATGAGCGACACGTAGGCGTAGATCCCCTGGCCCTTGATCGCGTGCGGGTAGCCCACGACCGCCGCCTCGGCCACCGCCGGGTGCAGCACCAGCGCGCTCTCCACTTCGGCAGTGCCGAGCCGGTGCCCGGACACGTTGATGACGTCGTCGACGCGCCCGGTAATCCAGTAGTAGCCGTCGGCGTCCCGCCGGGCGCCGTCGCCGGTGAAGTAGTTGCCCGGGTACATGCTGAAGTAGGTCTGCACGAAGCGCTCGTGATCGCCGTAGACCGTGCGCATCTGCCCGGGCCAGGAGCGCCGGATCACCAGGGCGCCTTCGCCGGCGCCATCGATCTCGCGGCCCTTCTCGTCGAGCAGCGCCGGCTCGACGCCGAAGAACGGCAGCGTGGCCGAGCCCGGCTTCAGGGCGGTCGCGCCCGGCAGCGGCGAGACCACGTGTCCACGATCGGGCAGCGGCGCTCGCCCACCACGCGGTAGTACCACTCCCAGGCCTCCGGATTGATCGGCTCGCCGACCGAACCCAGTACTCGCAGCGTCGCGCGCGAGTGCTTCTGCACGTGCTGGTCCCCCAGCCCCATCAGCGAACGCAGCGCCGTCGGCGCGGTGTAGAAGATGTTCACGCCGTGCTTGTCGATGACCTGCCAGAAGCGCCCCGCGTCGGGCCAGGTCGGCACGCCCTCGAACATCAGCGTGATGGCCCCGTTGGCGAGCGGTCCGTAGACGATGTACGAATGGCCTGTCACCCAGCCGACGTCGGCTGTGCACCAGTAGACGTCGCCGTCGTGATAGTCGAACACGTAGCGGTGCGTCATCGCCGCGTGGAGCAGGTAGCCGCCGGTCGTGTGCAGCACGCCCTTCGGTTTGCCGGTGGAGCCCGACGTGTAGAGGATGAACAGCGGATCCTCTGCGTCCATCTCCTCGACGGGGCAGTCGGCGGACGCCGCGGCGATCGCTTCGTGGTACCACAGGTCGCGGCCCGGTGCCCAGGCGACGTCGCTGCCGGTGCGGCGCACGACGAAGACCGTGTGCACGGCCGGGCAGGATGTGAGCGCCTTGTCGGCATTGACCTTCAGGGCCACCGGCCGCCCGCCGCGCAGGCCCTCGTCGGCGGTCACGAGGACCTTGCAGTCCGAGTCGAGGATGCGGTCCTTCAGGGAGTCCGACGAGAATCCGCCGAACACGATGGAGTGCACGGCGCCGATGCGGGCGCAGGCCAGCATGGCGACCACCGCCTCCGGGACCATCGGCAGGTAGATCGAGACGCGATCGCCCTTCCGTACGCCCCGCGCCCGCAGCGCGTTGGCGAACCGGCATACGCGCCCGTGCAGGTCGCGGTAGGTGATGCGCGCGTCGGCGGCCGGGTCGTCACCCTCCCAGATGATCGCGGTCTGGTCGCCGCGCGTCTCCAGGTGCCGGTCGAGACAGTTCCAGGCGGCATTGAGGCGTCCGCCCTCGAACCAGCGGATGCGGCCGGTGCGGAAATCGCAGTCCTGCACCCGGTCCCAGCGTCGGAACCAGCCGACGAAGCGCTCCGCCTGCTCGGCCCAGAAGGCGTCGGGCTCGGCGAGCGACCGCGCGTACAGCGCCCGGTACTGCGCCGCGTCGATGTGCGACCGTGCCGCTACTTCCGGCGCCACGGGATAGACCGGGGACTGGGACATGCTCACTCCTCCATTGACGGATGGCTCGTCGGTCCGG
>CAYOJP010000027.1:0-14087 GCA_964404305.1 uncultured Gammaproteobacteria bacterium | reverse complement strand
GGTCGTGGTCGAGGGCCTGTTCCGGGATCGGGCGATCCTGACGATCGACGGCCGGCAGCGCCTGCTGAAGGCGGGCGAGACCAGTCCGGAGGGCGTCACCCTGGTCAGCGCGAACGCGCGCGAAGCCGTGCTCGAGATCGACGGCGAGCGGCGCAGCTACGGACTGGGGGGCCACATCAGCAGCAGCTACGCCGGCCCGCCCCCTGGCGTGGTGGTGCAATTGTGGCCCGATCGGCAGGGCATGTACCTCGCCTCCGGCGCCATCAACGGGTTCCCGACGCGCTTCCTCGTCGACACCGGCGCGACGGTCGTGGCGATGAACCGCAACGACGCCAAGCGCTTCGGCGTCGATTTCCGGCTCGACGGCAAGGAGGGCCGGACGCACACCGCGTCGGGTACCGCGAAAGCGTGGTACGTGACCCTCGCGCGCGTGCGCGTCGGCGACATCGAGCTGCGCGACGTGGAAGCCGCCGTGCTCGACGGCGATCACCCCGTCGATGTCCTGCTGGGGAATTCCTTCCTTGGCCGCCTCGACCTGTCCCGCGAAGGGCAGATCCTGGAACTGCGCAAGGACTGACGCTGGGAAAACGCGCCTTGCGGCGCCTTTACCGCCAGGCGCGGCGGTGACGTCAGGCGGCGCCCAGCACCTGCCGGGTACGCGGCAGGCGCTGCTCCACCAGGGCCAGCGCGCCGAACAGCAGGCCGGTGAACAGCAGGTCGCCGGCCAGGGAGTTCTGGAAGAACGGGATGGCCGCCGCGTAGCACGCGGCGAGGCCCGCCGCGGTGTGCGGATACAGGCCCTCGACCATCCACACGCCGAAGTTCGTCAACGCGAAGAACAGCACCGATGCCGCCGTCGCGGTGCCGATGACACGGCCAGCGGACCGGCGCCGCTGCAGCACGCCGCCGAGCAGGACGGTCAGTGCGAAGCCGGCATACACGAACGGCATCGTCGCATGCAGGCCCAGCGCGAGATCGGTCGCCAGGAGGGCGCCGAACGGAACCGCGAACGCGAGCCGCCGATCGGCGAACGTCGCTCCCGCGAACAGCGCGATCGCGGCAATCGGCGCGAAGTTGGGCGGATGCGGCAGCAGCCGGGTGGCGGCCGCGAGGGCGACGAGGGCGACGAGCAGGAGCAGGCGTGACGGGTTCATGGAAGTCCTCTCGAAACGGGCCGTTAATGATGGAAGCGTAGCGTTTTTCGGCCATGAATGTAAGCACGGGAACCGGCGCGCCGCCTCGATCACGCGTGGTCCGCGAGGGCCGCGGGGACCGGTCCGCCGTGGGCCCAGTCGAGCAGTTCCGCCACGTGCACGACCGGGACGCGCGAGTGGCGTCCGAGTTGCAGGGCGCAGCCGAGGTTCGCGGTCGCGACGACAGCGGGTGCGAGCGCGTCGAGGCTTGCCGACCTGTCCTGGCCCAGACGGGCGGACAGTTCGGGCTGCAGTACCTGGTAGGTGCCGGCCGCCCCGCAGCACAGGTGCGCGTCCTGCGGCACCTGCACGTCGTAGCCGGCGGCGACCAGTCGCTGGCGCGGCAGGTCGCCCAGTCGCAGGCCGTGCTGCAGCGAGCAGGGGGAATGCCAGGCCACGCGCATTGCCGGTGCCCGCCCCGGGCGGGGCAGATCGGCGATGAGCTCGGTCAGGTCGCGGGCCAGCGCCGCGATCCGGGCGGCTGGCACCGCCAGCACCGGATGATCGCGCAGCAGGTGCCCGTACTCTTTCACCATGCTGCCGCAGCCCGAGGCGGTCACGACTATCGCCTCGAGGTCCAGCCGGACCGCCTCGGCCGCCCAGGCGCGCACGTTCGCTTCCACGCGCGCCCGGGCGGCGGCCCCGGCGCCGAGGTGCTGCTCGACCGCGCCACAGCAGGCTGCCTCCGCGAGCACGTGCACCGTGCAGCCCGCGCGGGCGAGCAGGCGCGCCGCCGCGGCGTTGGTCGACGATCCGAGCACCTGCTGGACGCAGCCGGGCACCAGCCCGATCCGCCGCGGACCGTTGCCGGTCACCGCCGCGGGGCCGGCCGCGGTGGCCGCGCGTCCGGCCGGTGCCAGTGCGAGCAGGGCGCCCATGCGTCCCGGCGCGTGGCGCGCCAGGGGCGCCACCAGTCGCCCGAGCCGGAGCGCGGCCTGGAACAGCCACGGCCGGGGCAGCACGGTCATGAGCAGCCGCCGCAGCCAGCGGTCCGGCAGCGAACGGCGATGACGGGTCTCGATGTGCGCCCGGGCGTGATCGACCACGTGCAGGTAGTTCACGCCCGACGGGCAGGTCGTCGTGCAGGACAGGCAGGTCAGGCAGCGATCGAGGTGGCGGACGGCAATGGCCGACGGCGGGGTGTCGGCCTGCTCCAGCATCGCCTTGACGAGGTAAATCCGGCCGCGCGGTCCGTCGAGTTCGTCGCCCCGGAGCTGGTAGGTGGGACAGGTCGCATTGCAGAAGCCGCAGTGCACGCAGGCGCGCAACTGCCGCTCGACTTCCCGCAAGTGCGGGTCGGCGCGCTGGGCCTCGGTGAAGGATGTCTGCATCAGTGCGCCGGGTACAGGCGCCCGGGATTGAACAGGCCATGCGGATCGAACCCTGACTTCACGCGGCCGGCGAGGCGCGCAAGCGCCGGTGCCGGCGCCGTCAGCACGCCGGCCGCGATGCGGCAGTCGGCCGGCGCGGCGTACAGCACCACGCTGCCCTGGCCGGCGATCCGGGCCCGCAGATCCGGGAGTGCGGACGGCGCATCCGCCGCCGGCAGCGCGAGCCAGGCGTTGCCGCCGCCCGCATCGAGGAACCAGCGCCGTCCGGCCCGGGCGTCGAACCAGTCGCCCAGCGCAGCGACGGTGGCCGGGGCTGCCGATACCCGGATCACCGCGTCCTGCGCGGTCGCCCGCAGCGGCGCCACGTCGCGCACTGCACGCCACAGCGTCCGCGAGGCCTCGCCCTCGAGCAGTGCGGGCGCGCCGCCGGCGCCGACGCGTGCGAGTTCCGCACGGCCCTCCGCGACCGCCACGCCCGATCCCTCCAGTCGCGCGATGACGGCCGGTCCGCCCGCGCCGGCCACGGGGCCTGCCGGCAACCACGCCAGGCCGCTGGCTTCCACGGCGCTGGCGGCGAGCGCCCGCAACAGTGCGTGCGCGGCCGGGCGCTCGACCGGCGCGAACACGAGCGTCGCTGCATGTGCCGGCTCCGGCACGACCCTGAAGGTCAGCTCGGTGACGATCGAGAGCGTGCCCCAGGAGCCGCAGACGAGCTTGGCGAGATCGTAGCCCGTCACGTTCTTGATGACCGCGCCGCCGGCCCGGTACGCCTCCGCGCGGCCGTTGACGGCGCTGAACCCGAGCAGGTGATCGCGGGCGCTCCCGGCCCGGAAACGCCGTGGGCCGGCGAGGTTGCCGAGAAATGCGCCGCCTATGCTGCCGGCCACGTCCGCGCCGCCGTAAAGGCTGCCCAGGTGTGGCGGTTCGAACGCCAGCTGCTGGCCGGACGCGGCGAGCGCGGCCTCGATCTCCGGCAGCGGCGTGCCCGGGCGGGCCACCATCACCAGTTCCGCCGGCTGGTAGTCGATGATGCCCGCGAGATCCCGCATGCTCAGCGCCTGCGCCGAGGCGACCGGGTAACCGAAGCCGCGTTTGCTGCCTCGCCCCTCCACTGCCAGCGCCTCGCGGGCGCGCAGCGCCCAGGCGACGACCTCGACGACCTGCGCGGCGGTAGCTGGCGCGAGCGTCGGCACCGGCTCAGAACCGCGGCAGGTCCGGAAAGGCGAGCTCGCCGTGGTGGACGTGCACGCGCCCGAGTTCGGCGCAGCGGTGCAGCTGCGGGAACACCTTGCCCGGGTTCATGCGCCCGTCGGGATCGAACGCGCACTTCAGCCGCTGCTGCTGAGCCAGGTCGATCGCCGTGTAGACCTCGGCCATCAGGTCGCGCTTCTCGCCGCCCCCGCCGTGCTCGCCGGTGAGCACGCCGCCAACCTGCACGCACAGCCGCAGGATGTCCGAGCCGAAGGCCTCGGCGCGCTCGAGTTCGCCGGGCACGTTGGCGTCATACAGGATCAGCGGATGCAGGTTGCCGTCGCCGGCGTGGAAGACGTTGGCGACGCGCAGCCCGTAGCGCGCCGACAGCGCTTCGATGCGCACGAGCACGTCCGCGAGGCGACCGCGCGGGATCGTGCCGTCCATGCAGTAGTAGTCGGGCGAGATCCGGCCGACCGCCGGGAACGCCGCCTTGCGCCCGGCCCAGAACCGCTCGCGCTCGGCGTCGTCGCTGCTCGCCCGCACGCTCGTCGCTCCGCATTCGCCGGCCAGCGCCGTGATCGCCGCGACGACGCGCTCGACCTCGCCCGGCGTGCCGTCGACCTCGACGATCAGGAGCGCCCCGCAGTCGAGGGGATAGCCCGACGCGCAGAACGCCTCGGCGGCGCGCACCGCGAGGGCGTCCATCATCTCGATGCCGGCGGGAATGATGCCGGCGCCGATGATGCGCCCCACGCAGGTCCCGGCCGCCGCGCTGCTGTCGAAGCCGGCCAGCAGCGCGCGCACCTGCGGCGGCCGCGGCCGGATGCGCACCGTCACCTCGGTGACGACGCCCAGGAGCCCCTCGCCGCCGGTGATCGCGCCGAGCAGGTCGTAGCCCTCGGGGTCGAGGTGGCGGCCACCGACGCGCAGGATCTCCCCGTCGACGGTGACGAACTCGACCCCCAGCACGTTGTTGGTCGTCAGCCCGTACTTCAGGCAGTGCACGCCGCCGGAGTTCTCCGCGACGTTGCCGCCGATCGTGCAGGCGATCTGGCTGGAGGGGTCGGGCGCGTAGTACCAGCCCCGCCCGGCGACGGCGCGCGTGATGGCCAGGTTCGGCACTCCGGCCTGGGCGACCACGCAGCCGGCGTCCCAGTCGATGTCCAGGATGCGACTGAGGCGACTCAGGCCGAGCACGACGCCATCGGCGAGCGGCAGCGCGCCGCCGGACAGCGACGTGCCCGCCCCGCGCGGCACGACCGGCGCGCCGAACTCGGCGCAGGCGCGCAGGCAGGCCGCCACCTCCGCGGTCGCGCCCGGCAGCACGACGAGCATCGGCGGCTGGCGGTAGGCGGTCAGCCCGTCGCTTTCGTAGGCGCGCAGCGCGGCCGGATCGTCGATCAGGTACTCGTCGCCGACGATGCGCGCCAGCGCCCGGGCGAGCGCCGGACGACGCGCGAGCACGGCCGGATCGGGAGCGGGCATGCGCATGCGGCGACGCCTGCACCCGCCGCCGGATCAGCCCGGCGCGCCGCCGAAGCGGCTGCGGTCCCAAAGCACCTCGGCGCCGCCATCGATCCGGGCGAGTGCGCGCGCGGCCACGAACAGGTAGTCCGACAGGCGGTTGAGGAAGTTCAGTCCCGCCGGGCCCACCGGCTCGGCGGCCGCCAGCCTCACGAGCGCGCGCTCGGCCCGGCGCGTGACCGCGCGGGCGAGATGGCACAGCGCAGCGGCCTCGCCACCGCCTGGCAGTATGAACTCCTTGAGCGGCGGCAGCGGATCGTTCAGCGCGTCGATCGCGCGTTCCAGCCGCTCGGCATAGGCTGCGCCGACGAACACCGAGCCGGGTATCGACAACTCGCCGCCCAGGTCGAACAGATCGTGCTGCACCTCGAACAGCGTCGCGTCTATGGCCGGCGGCAGGGCGCGGGCGCGCAGCAGCCCGATGAGGCTGTTCAACTCGTCGACGTCGCCCATCGCATCCACGCGGGGGCTGGCCTTGCCGGTGCGCGAGCCATCGCCCAGGCCGGTCGTGCCGTCGTCGCCGGTGCGGGTATAGATCCTGGAGAGCCGGTTGCCCATGCGCGCTGTTCCCTTCCCGCCGCAGTGTAATCCCGGCGCCGCGCCCGCGCACGGCGCCGGGCGGTCTACTCGTACCGGTAGCCGATCGAGAGGAGGAAATTGCGTTCCGGGGCCGGGAAGTACGTGGGCACCGGCGCGAACGAGAAATCCCGGAACTCGAAACCCGCGCTGCCGGCGTCGCTGTACTGCCGGTCGAGGAGGTTGTTCGCGCGCACCTCCACGGTCAGCCCGTCGTGGGCCCAGGCGAACTTGAGGTTGCCGACCGCGTACCCCCCCAGGGCCGGCAGCGTGTTGGCGAAGTCGCCGGCGAGCACGCGTCCCGAGGTGCCCGCGACTTCCAGACTCGCGTAGGCCTGCGCGGTGAGGTCGAGCCGCGCGCCCACCCGGCCTACGTGCTCGGCGACGAAGGTGACGTCGGAGCCATCCCAGGGACCCGAGGTGAGCCATGCATCGATCCATCCGTAGCTCGCGGACAGGTGCAGGCGCGACCAGGGCGACCACCCGGCCCCGAGCGTGAGGCCGTTGCGGCGCGAGTCCCCGACGTTGAAGTTCGAGCCGCTGGCGGGGTCGAAGGCGATCTCGGCGTCGACATCCAGGCGCCACGCGAGCGCCGAGATCTCCGCGCGCCCGCCGCGCCACTCGACGCCGCCCTCGTAGGAGCGGCCGACCTGCGTGGTGGGCAGCGGCAGCGGCGCCGGAAACGGAAACGCGTTGAAGTTCGCGATGCTGGAGAACTCGTCGGCATTCGGGAAGCGGAAATTGCGCTCGGCGCGCGCGAACAGCCGCCACGCCGCAGCGGGGCGCCAGGACAGCCCGATCTCGGTGGCATCCCCGCGCCCGTCGAGTTCCGAGCCGGGCGGCAGCGACACCCCGAGGAAGGTCGTGGACGCGAACAGGTCGTTCTGAACCTCCGCGTGCCGGGTGCCGAGCGTCAGGTCGACCGCCGGGTGCAGCGGCAGCACCACCTGCGCGTAGACGGCCTGCTGCTCCTGTTCGTCGATGGTCGTACCGATGTCCGATACCAGCGTGTAGTCGGTGGAGAACAGATCCGCACCGATGGTGACCTGCGCGGGCGCGCCGAGCGGCCAGGGGAGCGAACCGACCAGGCGCGGCGTGACCTCCATGTGGTGCCGCTTCAGGCGCAGGTCGTTGCGGGCACCGAACGTGGACAGGATCGACTCGCTGTGGCTGCCGCGGTTGGTGTACTCGGCCTGCAGCGTGAAGCCCAGCGGCAGCCGCTGCACGATGCCGAAGCGCAGCACGCTGGTGTCGGTATCGATGAAGTCCGCCGGGTTCTGGGCCTGGCGTCGATCGGCCTGCACCTGGTCGCGGAACAGCGCGCCGGGCGTGCCGAGATTCTCGTTCACGTAGCCGGCCTCGCCGAACAGGCGCCCGCCGGCGTGCTCGAAGTCCAGATCCGCGCTGACGTTGCTGTACTGTTGTTCGTTGTTGCGCCGGAAGCCGTCGGCGAGGCGCCGCTCGGCGCTGACGCGCCAGCCGACCGGTCCCTGCCGGCCGCCGCCCGCCAGCGCCAGGCCCCGTCGGCCGTAGCTGCCGCCCTCGAGCGCGCCGTGGAGTCGCAGCCGGTCCGGGCGGCGCGTGATGATGTTGATCACCCCGCCGACCGCCTTGTCGCCGTACAGCGCGCCGGCGCTGCCCTGCACGACCTCGATGCGCTCGACGTCGTCGAGCTTGATGCTGTTCAGGTCCGGTGGGCCGGAATCGACGTTGTTCAGCCGCCGCCCGTTCAGCAGCACGAGCGTGGTGTCGGACGCCGTTCCGCCGAAGCCGCGCATGTCGACGGTCGCCCGCGAGCCGTCGCCGTAGAGATCGGAGATCTGGATGCCGGCCTCGCCGCGCAGCACGTCGACGACGTGCGTCGCGCTGCTCGTCTCGATCGCCGCCCGATCGATCACGACGACGCTGCGGGGCACGGCGATGAGCGGCCCTTCGGCGCGCGTGGCGCTGACGATGACGGTATCGAGCCGGGCGGCCTCGGCGGGGAAACTGCACAGGACGAGAGCGCACGCGGCGCCGCTGGGCAGGAGCTTCATGACCGGTTCCTCCGCGTCCCTGACCCCGAGGGACGGTGGGCCCCGGAGGCGGCGGACAATGGAGGATGCCGGCGGGCGGCATCGGCTCCCGATCGCCCGCCGCGACCGTGGTTGCACGAAGCCTCAGGCCGGTCTCCGGACTCGCGAGCGGGCGGTCAGGCCCTAACGGATCGCCTTCCCGCGTTGCCGCAGTGGCGTGTGACCCGTTTCGACTCGCTTACCGTTGCGGGGGCAGTGCCGGGATGATCGCGGGACACGAGGTCGTCGCGACGCACCGGTCTTCCCGTTTCACCGCGCCCGCGACATGCGGGCGCGACACCTGGGACGACAGCGGGCCGACGATAGCGCCTCGCCGCCCGCCTGTCAAAACGCGGGGCGCGCCCCGCTCAGCCGCCCTCCAGCTTGCGCTGCAGGGCCTCGGCGTCCGGCCGATCGGGGAACTCCTTCACCTCGGCGAGCAGCGCCTCGAGGCGCTTCCTCGCCTCGTCCTTCTCGCCGGCGGCCGCCAGCGCCGCGGCATGGTGGTAGCGCACGGCCGGGTCGTGAGCGCCGCCTTCCGCGGCCTTCTGCAGGATCGCCAGCGCCCGCTGCGTGCTGCCGCCCTGCAGGAGGATCCAGCCCAGCGTGTCGGCGATCGCGTAGCTCTGCGGGGCGATCTTGTACGCGCGCTCGGCGTATGCCAGCGCGCGCGGGTCGCCCGCTCGCAGGTAGGCGTAGGCGAGGTTGTTGAGCGCGATCGGGTGGTCGGCGTTCAGGGCGAGGAGCTTCTCGTAATAGCCGACGGCGGCGTCACCCCCCCCGGTCTCCTCCTCCAGGGAGGCGATCGCGAGCAGCGCCGCCTGATCGTCCGGGTGCTCTTCCAGCCAGCCCCGCAGCTGCGCGAGAGCGGTCGCGGTGTCGCCGCCGCGATGCTCGGCGTCGGCGCGCCGGATGACGAGTATGGCGGCCGGTGCGAGCTTGAAGGCCTCGGCGTAGGCGGCGGCGGCCGCCTTGTACTGCTTCGCGACGTACAGCACGTCCCCGCGGGTCGCCGGGCCGCGGGCGTCTTCGGGTGCCGCCTGCTCGAACCTGGCGATCGCCGCCATGGCCGGCTCGTGCCGCCCGGCAGAGACCTCGAGCTGGGCCAGCGCCAGGAGCGCGGTGACATCCCCGGGCGACCTGGCGAGTATCCCCTCCAGCACCGTGCGCGCCGCGTCGTGCTCACCGCGCGCCGACAGCACCTGGCTGCGCTCGAGCCCGAGGTCGCGCGACTCCGGCAGCTTCTGCTCCAGGGCGTCGAGCACCTTCGTGGCGCCGTCGTAGTCGCGGTTCAGGCGCAGGCCGCGGGCGAGCGCCAGCTGCACCTGCGGCACGGCCGGGGCCGCTTCGGCCGCCTCGCGCAGGAGTCGCAGCGCCTGCTCGCGCTGCCCCTTGCGCATCCGGTAGTCGGCCAGCATGAGGCGCGGCTCGGTCGCCTGCCGGTTGCTGGCGATCGCCTGCTCCAGCCAGCGTATCGCCGCCGTCTCGTTGCGGTCGGCGAACGCGATGCTCGCGAGCGCCACATAGGCGGGCACGTAGCGGGCATCGCCGGCGACGGCCTCCTCGAAATAGCGGCGCGCGGCGTCGGTGTCCCTGGCGCGCAGCGCGATTTGTCCGAGGTTCTGCAGCGCCGGCGAGTAGCCCTTGTCCAGCGCCACCGCCTTCTGGAAATGCGGCTTCGCCTCGTCCGGGGCATCCTTGGCGAGCAGGACCGCGCCCAGCAGGTTGTGGGCCATGGCGCTCCCGGGGTGGCGGACGATGGCGCTGCGCGCCTGCTCGGCGGCGGCGTCGAAGTCGCGCTTCTGCAGGTGCGCGTAGACGAGCAGCATGTCGGCCTGCTCGGCATCGGGCTGCTCGGTGACGATGGTGCGCAACTCGCCGATGGCGCCGTCGAGGTCGCCGGCCGACAGCTCGCCCAGTGCACGCTGGCTGCGCACCAGCGGCGAATCGGGTGCGAGGGCCTCCGCCTTCGCCAGCGAGGCCTTGCCCGCCTCGGCGTCGCCGGTCGCGTACTGGGCGTGGCTGAGCAGTACCCAGTAGCCGGCATCGTCGGCGCCCGCCTCGGTGTGCGGCTGCAGCAGTGCCAAGGCGCGGTCCGGATGCGACTGGCGCAGGTGCACGCCGGCCAGGCGCTTGACCGTCGGCATGTGCCCGGGATGCTTCTGGAGGACTTTGCCGAGCGCTTCCTCGGCCAGGGTCATCTGGTCGGTTTCGTAGTAGATCACGCCGAGCAGGCTCAGGCTCTGCGCATGATCCGGCACCGCCGCGATGACGGTCACGAGGGCGTCGCGGGCGGCCGTGAAGTCGCGTTCCAGGAACGCGATGAGGCCGCGCAGGTACTGGGTGACCGGGTTGGCCTGGGAGGCCGCCTCGATGGCGCCGACCTCGATCTTGGCGTCCGCGAGCTTCTGCTGCGCGATCAGCGCCTCCACGAGCCCCAGCCGCGCGCCCAGATTGCGGTCGTTGGCGGCGACCGCCTTGCGGAAGGCGTCCTCGGCGGTCGCGTGGTCGCGCTTGGCCATGGCGATCTGGCCCCGCATGGTGAGGGCCTCCGCGTGCCCGGGGTCGGCCTTCAATACGAGTTCCACGTTCGCCAGCGCGCCGTCGAGGTCCTGCGCGTACAGCGACACCGCGGCCAGCCCGATCAGCACCGACGGATCGTCCGGCCGCTCGGCGCGCACGCTCTCGAGCGTGGTCCGGGCGACGTCCGGCTCGCCCTTGCCCAGGCGCGCCTGGGCTTCCAGCGTGCGCAACTCGGGCGACGTGTCGCCCTCGACCCGCAGTGCGCCGATCCGGGCGAGCGCCTTGTCGTATTCGCCCCGCTGCACGAGCCCCCGCACCAGCAGCCGGTCGAGTTCCGGGTCCTTCTTGCCCAGTTCACGGGCACGCTCGATCTCCTTCATCGCCGCCTCGGTCTGCCCCATCTGCAACTGCAGTTTGCCGAGCTTCCAGCGCACGTCGGCGTCCTCGGGCGTGGCCTGCAGCGCGTTCTTGTACTCGATGGCCGCGGCGTCGAACTTGCCCTGCGTGACGAAGGCGTCGCCCTTCGCGGCGGCGGCCGCGGCGATTTCGGCCGGGTCCTTGGCGCAACCCGCGAGCGCGCAGGCGACCGCGAGGACCAGGGTGGCGGTACGGCCGGCGACGCGGCGCGGTCCTGCCTTCGGAGAGGTCATGGGTTGCATCCGGTGGGGGTTGGGCATGCGGTTAGTGTCCATCAATGGCGGCCGCCGACCAAGGCCCGGGCTTCAGGAACAGTCGAGCGCCCGCATTGCTTCGTGCGTGCTCAGGAACACCTGCCCGGGCCGCAGCCGCTCGAGGAAGTCGCTGCGCGCCAGCCGGTCCATCACCGGCCCCTTCACCTCGGACAGGTGGAAGGTGATGCCAGCCTCGCGCAATCGTTCGATCACGTTCTCCAGGGTCTCCAGGGCGCTCGCGTCGATCGCGTTCACCGCGCTCGCGACCAGCACCACGTGCTTGAGCGCCGGGCGGTCGGCGACCTCGGTCAGGAGCAGTTCCTCCAGCGGCCGGGTGTTGGCGAAGTACAGGCTCTCGTCGATGCGGATGGCGAGCACGTGCGGACAGGTCCGCACCGCGTGCCGGCGCACGTTGCGGAAGTGCTCGCTGTCCCCGACCCGGCCGACGATGGCGATGTGCGGACGGGTGCTGCGCCAGACGTGCAGCACCAGCGACAGGACGACACCGCCCAGGATGCCGGCCTGCAGCCCGACCCCGAGCACCGCAACGAAAGTGGCCAGTGCGCAGGCGCCGTCGGCGCGGTCGTAGCGCCAGACGCGGAGCAGCGCCCGCGGCTCGAGCAGGCCCGCCACCGCGACGATGACGATGGCCGCGAGCGTGGCGCGCGGAAGCAGCTCGAACAGCGGTGCCAGCGCGAGGGCGAGCATGGCGGTCAGCCCGCCCGCAATGGCGCTCGCCAGCGGGGTGCCCGCCCCGGTCGCGACGTTCACCGACGTGCGGCTCAGACCGCCCGCCACGTTGTAGCCCCCGGTGCAGGCCGCGACCGCGTTGGCGACGCCGAGCGCGAACAGTTCGCGGTCCGGCGAGAGCCGTTCCCGGCGCCGCAGCGCGTAGGCCCGGGCGACCGAGATGCTCTCGACGAAGCACACCAGGGCGATCATGACCGCCGACGGCAGCAATTGCCGCCACAGGTCCGGGTCGAGGCGCGGCAGCCGGACGTCCGGAACCGTGAACGCGACCTCGCCGACGGTCGCGACGCCGTGGGTGGTCTCCAGGTCGAGTGCCGCCCCGGCGCCGATGCCGACCGCCAGCGCGGCGACCGGTCCGGTGCGCGACACGATGGCCGCGACGTCCGCCCGCAGCCCGAGCCGGCGCAGCAGCCCGCCGACCGGACCGCGCCAGGCGACCAGCAGGGCCACGGTGCCCAGGCCGAGCGCGGCCGTGACCGGCCGGACGGACGGCAGCGCCGGGCCGATGCCGGCGACGAGATCGAGGAAAGCCGTGCCGCCCGGGGCGGGCAGCCCGAGCAGTGCCGGCACCTGGCTCAAGCCGATGACGAGCGCCGCGGCGCTCACGAATCCGGCCATCACCGGGTGGCTCAGGAACGCCGCGAGCGCCCCCAGGCGCAGGATCGCGAGCAGCACCAGCACGGCACCGGTCAGCAAGGCCAGCACGGCTGCCGCCTCCGGCAACGGGGCGGCGTGCGCCACGCCGGCGACGGCGACGCCGACCAGCAGCGAATCGATGGCCGTCGGGCCGACCGACAGCGTGGCGCTGCTCGCGAACCAGGCGTGGACGAGCAGCGGCAGGACCGAGGCGTACAGCCCGACCTCGGGCGGCAGGCCAGCCAGGGCCGCGTAGGCCATGGCCTGCGGTACGAGCATCATGGCGACCACGGCGCCGGCGAGCAGGTCGCCGGGGAACCGGTCGGGACGGTAGGTCCGGATCCAGGCCGGCAGCATCAGCGCCGCACCGCGCACCTGTCCGGGCCCGCGCCTGCCCTATAATCGCCGCTGGCCCGCTCCCGCCCGTCCTTCGACATGGAACACTTCACTCCCTGGTCGGCACTCGCCGGCGGTACGCTCATCGGCCTGTCAGCCACGCTGCTGCTGTGGTCGCTCGGGCACGTGGCGGGCATCAGCGGCATCGCGGCGGGCATTATCGGCGCGCGCGGCGCGGAGCGCACGTGGCGGGGAGCGTTCCTCGCCGGCCTCGTCGGCGGGGCGGCCCTGTGGGCCGCGGTGGCACCCGGGTGGACACCACCGGTCATCGAGGCCGGCCTGCCGCTGGTCGCGGTCGCGGGCTTCCTGGTCGGACTGGGCACCCGCATCGGCAGCGGCTGCACCAGCGGCCACGGGATCTGCGGGCTCGCGCGCCTGTCGCCGCGGTCGCTGGTCGCGGTGCCGGTCTTCCTGGCGACCGCCATGCTGACCGTATACGTCGTCCGGCACGCGGCGGCCTGAGCGTGCGCGCTGCCCTGGCCGCCTTCGCCAGCGGACTCCTCTTCGGCCTGGGCCTGGCGGTCGCCCGCATGGTCGACCCGGCCAAGGTGCTGGGCTTCCTCGACGTCGCCGGCGACTGGGACCCGAGCCTCATGCTCGTCCTCGGGGGCGCGACGGGCACCAGCTTCGTGACCTTCCGCCTGATCCTGCGCCGGCCGGCGCCGCTGCTCGAACCGCGCTGGTCCGTCCCGGCCATCTCGGACATCGATCTCCCGCTCGTCGCCGGCGCGGCCGTGTTCGGCGTCGGCTGGGGGCTGGCCGGGCTGTGCCCCGGCCCGGGCATCGCCTCGCTGGCCTTCGGGGCGCCCTACGCCTTCGTGTTCGTGGCGGCGATGCTCGCCGGCGCGCTGCTCGCCCCGCGCCTCCCCCGCCGGCCGCCGGCCGAGGACGGCTAGGCGTTCGCGCCGGTCTCCCCGCGGCTTGCGCGCCGGGGATGTTCCGCGATAATTGCGCGCGCTTTTCCCAGGTCCGCCAGGAGTCCCCCCGCATGGCGCAGTACGTCTACACCATGAACCGCGTCGGCAAGGTCGTGCCGCCGAAGCGCCACATCCTGCGCGACATCTCGCTCAGCTTCTTCCCCGGCGCGAAGATCGGCGTCCTCGGGCTGAACGGCTCGGGCAAGTCGACGCTGCTGCGGATCATGGCCGGCCTCGACCGGGAGATCGAGGGCGAGGCGACGCCGATGAAGAACCTGCGCATCGGTTACCTGCCGCAGGAGCCGCAGCTCGACCCCGCCAA
>CAYOJP010000026.1:18582-23922 GCA_964404305.1 uncultured Gammaproteobacteria bacterium | reverse complement strand
CTCAACGTGCTGCTGGTCGCGCTGCGCAGCGGCGAGGGCTTCGTGAAGGTGACCGGCGAGGTCGGTACCGGCAAGACCATCCTGTGCCGCACGCTGCTCAACCGCCTCGGTGAGGGCTACGTGACCGCCTACATCCCGAATCCCTACCTCAAGCCGACCACGCTGCTGCTGGCGATCGCCGACGAACTCGGCATCCGCTACCCCGCCGACACGGGCCAGCACGCATTCATGAAGCGGGTCTCGCGCGGGCTGCTGGACTTCCACCAGGGCGGCCGGCGCGTGGTGGTGTGCCTCGACGAGGTGCAGGCCATGCCGATCGAGACGCTCGAGACGCTGCGTCTGCTCACCAACCTGGAGACCGAGAAGTCGAAGCTCCTGCAGGTGGTGCTGTTCGGACAGCCCGAGCTCGACGCCGTGCTCGAGCAGCCGTCGGTGCGCCAGCTCCGCCAGCGGATCACGTTCAGCTATCGCCTCGAGCCGCTCTCGCGGGCGGCGCTCGAGCAGTACGTGCGCCATCGCCTGGCCATCGCCGGCTATGACGGGGCGCCGCTGTTCGCCCCGGGCGCGCTCGACCTGCTGCATCGCGCGAGCCGGGGCATCCCGCGCCTCGTCAACATCATCGCGCACAAGTCGCTGATGGCGGCCTTCGGCGTCGGCGATCGGCGGATCGAGCGCGCGCACGTGCGCCGCGCGGTCGCCGACACCGAGGATGCCCGCAAGTGCGAGCCGGTGGCGGGCGGCTGGCGCCACTCGAAGGCGCTGCGCTGGCTTACCAGCCCCCTGGGCCTGGGCGCGTTCGCGGCCTTCGCGATGCTGCTCGGGGTGCTGCTGGCCGGAACTCCCGCGGTGGCGGCCTTGCTGCCATGAGTCTCATCAACAGCATGCTCTCGGACCTGGAGACGCGCCGGGCCGGTATGCGCGTGACCGAGGATCTGGTCCTGCGCGACCTGGCCGCGGCGAACGGCGCGGATCTGCGCCCGCCGCCCCGTCGCGGGAGCGTCGGCACGACCGCCGGCAGCGTGCTGCTCGGCGTCGCTCTGACCGTGGGTACGCTGCATCTCGCCGGACTCCTCCAGCCGTCAGCGGTGCTCCCGCCGGCCGGGCCCGCGGCACAGGCGATCGCGCCCCGGGTCGAGGCGGTCGCCGCTGCGTCCGCGGCGGTGGGGCCGGTCGAGGCGCTGGTCGACGCCGCGCCGCCGGCCGCCCTCGCACCCGCGACAGTCGGACCGGACGCGGCGTATGTCCTCGATGAATCGGGCCTCGCGGAAGCGGAGGCCGACGGCCCGGCGGCGCGCCATGCCGGGTCCGCGACTCCGACGGTCGAGGAGGGTCCCGGGGACGCGGCCGGGAATCAGGCTGCCGGTCCGGCACCCGCCGGCACGCTGAGCATCCGGCGGGTGACGGACGCGCAGGTCGCGCCCGATCTGGAGGCGGCTACGCGGATGGCGCGCGCTGGCCGGCACGAGCAGGCGCTCCCGATCCTGCAGCGCCTCGTGGACGCGACTCCGGACGTCGCCGAGCCCCGGCTGGCGCTGGTCGCGACCCTCGCGGCCGCGGGCCGGACCGACGAGATGAAGATCGCCCTGACCGACGCCGCGGCGCGACTGCCGGCCGAGCACCGCATCGCGATGCCCTATGCACGCATGCTGGTGGACGAGGGCCACGAGACCGCGGCGCTGGCGGCGCTGGAATCGGCGCTGCCTGCCGCCGGGGATGACGCGGACTACCAGGCCTTCGCCGCGGCGCTCGCGCAGCGACTCGAGCGGCACGCGCAGGCGGTGGAGCTCTACCGCGCGGCGCTGGCGCTGCGCGCCGGCAATGGCGTGTGGTGGATGGGGCTGGGCATATCGCTCGCGGCACTCGACGACGGCAACGATGCGCGCGCGGCCTTCCGACGCGCGCTCGCCGATCCAGCCCTGGCCCCCAACCTGCGCGGCTTCGTCGCCGAGCGCCTGGCGCAGGTGCCGGGAGGGCCGGGATGACGCAGCCACGGCAGAAGATCCGGCTCGGCGACCTGCTCGTCGAGAACCGGATGATCACGCAGGCGCAGCTCGAAACCGCGCTGGCGGACCAGAAGAAGACCGGCCGCAAACTGGGCAAGGTGCTGGTCGAGAACGGCTACCTCACCGAGGACGACCTGCTCACCTTCCTGTCGAAGCAGCTCAACATTCCCTTCATCGACCTGCGCCACTACAAGTTCGATCCCGACACCGTGCGGCTGGTGCCCGAGATCCAGGCGCGGCGGTTCCGCGCCATCGCGCTGAAGGACGGCGCTAAGGGCCTGCTGGTCGGAATGGCCGATCCGACCAACATCTTCGCCTCGGACGAGCTGGCGGCGTTGCTCAAGCGGCCGGTCGAGATGGCCGTGGTGCGCGAGTCGGATCTGCTACGCACGCTCGACACCGTCTACCGCCGCACCGAGGCGATCACCGGCTTCGCCGAACAGCTCTCCGACGAGTTGTCCGCCGGCGACATCGACATCCAGGAGCTGGTCGCGGCGGCCGACGTCGCCGACGCGCCGGTCGTGAAGCTGCTGCAGACGCTGTTCGACGACGCCGTGCAGATCAAGGCATCTGACATCCACATCGAGCCTGACGAAACGGTACTGCGCATCCGCCAGCGCGTGGACGGCGTGCTGCAGGAGCACGTCATCAACGAGAAGCGCATCGTGCCGGCGCTGGTGCTGCGCCTGAAGCTGATGGCGGGCCTCGACATCTCGGAGAAGCGGCTGCCCCAGGACGGCCGCTTCAGCATCCGCGTGCGCGACCACGCGGTCGACGTCCGCCTCTCGACGATGCCGGTGCAGTTCGGCGAGTCGGTCGTCATGCGCCTGCTCGACCAGACCACCGGCGTTCGTCGTCTCGACGAGCTGGGCCTGCCGGAGGATCTGCGCGTGCGCTTCGAGACCATCCTGCGGCGCCCGCACGGCATGGTGCTCGTGACCGGGCCGACCGGCAGCGGCAAGACCACGACGCTGTATGCGGCACTCGGCCTGCTGAACCGCCCGGAGGTGAAGATCATCACCGTGGAGGATCCGGTCGAGTACCGGCTGGGGCGCGTCAACCAGGTCCAGGTGCACACCGAGATCGGGCTGACGTTCGGCCGCGTCCTGCGCTCGGCGCTGCGCCAGGACCCGGACGTCATCCTGGTCGGCGAGATGCGCGACGAGGAGACCGCCGAGATCGGCCTGCGCGCGGCGCTGACCGGCCACATGGTGCTCTCGACCCTGCACACGAACGATGCCGTGAGCACCGTGAACCGGCTGCTCGACATGCACGTGCCGGGCTACATGCTCGCCGCCTCGCTGCAGGCGATCGTGGCCCAGCGCCTCGTGCGCCGGGTCTGCGACACCTGCGCCGAGCCGGCCGTGCTCGAGCCACAGGTCGCGGCCTGGCTGCGGGCCCGCGGCGGTGAACGCTACGCCGGCGCGAAGTTCACGCAGGGCCGTGGCTGCCAGTACTGCAACAACACCGGTTACCGCGGACGGATCGGCGTGTACGAGATGCTCGAACTGGACGAGGCGATGCACCTGGCGCTGACGCGGGGAGACACCGCCGAGTTCGCCGTCGTGGCGCGGCGCTCGCCGAGCTATCGCCCGCTCGATCTCGTTGCGCTGGACTACGCGGCCAGGGGCATCACGACGGTCGCCGAGTCGATGCGCGTCTCGGCGGCCATCGACGAGGGGGCGCCGGCGGCGGCCAGCGCCGCCTGAGTCGCGCGGCGCGCCCATGGCCAACTTCCATTACCGCGGCCGCGGCGCCCGCGGGGCGCCGGTGGAGGGGAACATCGACGCGCTGAGCGTCGACTCGGCGGCCAGCCAGCTCGCTGCGACAGGCATCACGCCGGTCGAAATCGTGGAACGCCCCGGGATCGGCGCGCCGGCGGGCGGGGACCTCCTCGCACGGCTGCAGCAGCGGGCGCCGACCCTCACGGATCTCGTGCTGTTCACCCGCCAGATATACACCATGATGCGCGCCGGGATCCCGATCAACCAGGCAATCATCGGTCTCGCGCGCTCGACGCGCAACCCGGTGCTCGCGACGACCCTGCGCGATGTCCATGCGGGCCTGGAGTCCGGACGCGAGCTCTCGGCGACGCTCGCCCGGCATCCGTCGATCTTTTCCACGCTGTTCGTGAGCATGGTGCGGGTGGGTGAGAACACCGGGCGCCTGGACGAGGCGTTCCTGCAGATCTCGGCTTACCTGGAGCTCGAGCGCGAGACGCGCCAGCGGATCAAGAGCGCGCTGCGCTACCCGACGTTCGTGCTCATCGCCATCTCGATCGCCATCGGCGTGATCAACGTGCTGGTCATCCCGGCCTTCGCGAAGGTGTTCGAGCGGGCGGGGGCGGCATTGCCGCTGCCGACACGGATGATCCTGGGGACGTCGGAGTTCTTCGTGCAGTGGTGGCCGTGGATGGTCGGCGGCGCGATTGCGCTCGTGTTCGGGGCGCGCGCGTACGTGAACACGCCGGAGGGGCGCCTGCGCTGGGACAGCGTCAAGCTGCGGCTCCCGATCGCGGGGGACATCATCTACCGCGCGACGCTCGGGCGCTTCGCGCGGGCCTTCGCGATGGCGCTGAAGGCGGGCGTGCCGCTCATCCAGGCGCTGACTGTCGTGTCGCGCGCCGTCGACAACGAGTACGTCGGCGAGCGGATCATGTCGATGCGCACCGGCATCGAGCGCGGCGATACGCTGACCCGCACCGCGGCGGCCACCGGCATGTTCTCGCCGATCGTGCTGCAGATGCTCGCCGTGGGCGAGGACACGGGCGCCGTGGATGCCCTGATGGAGGAGGTGGCCGGCTACTACGAACGCGAGGTCGACTACGACATCAAGAACCTGAGCCAGACCATCGAGCCGATCCTCATCGTCGTGATCGGCATCATGGTGCTGATCCTCGCCCTCGGCGTGTTCCTGCCGATGTGGGACCTGGCCAGCACCAAGGTGCGCAGGTAGGCGCCGTGTACACGCGGGGGCTGTCGGGGCGGAACGTAACCGCCATGGAACTGGGCCTGGTGGTGGTCATCGGCGGGATCCTGGTGGCGCTGTTCCTGCGCCGCATGGAGCGGGTCGAGGCCCTGATGGAGCGCACCGCGGTGCAACTCGTCGTGCAGGACCTGCAGAGCCGCACGCTGATGCTGCGGGCAGGGCTGGCGGGGGTCGCCGACCAGGGTGATCCGGCGACCTGGGTCGGTCGCAACCCGGTCGGCCTGGTCACGCCATCGCTGGGCAACTACGCCGGCGAGCAGGAGCGGGTGGACTGGTCGGCGGTGGCGCCCGGGGAATGGGTGTACGAGCGCGAGTCGGGCACGCTGCAGTACCGGGTCGTGCACGCGGA
>CAYOJP010000026.1:2839-18482 GCA_964404305.1 uncultured Gammaproteobacteria bacterium | reverse complement strand
GGTGCCGGGCGTACCGGCTATAAACAAGCACTTACCTCCGAGGCCGGCCGGCAGTGCAGGGGTCGAGGTTGCGCGTGGGGCGCCACCCGGCCGGTGGGGTAGCGAACCATGGAGACGACTTGGTCATGCAAACGAAGCAGAGCGGTTTCACACTCATCGAGCTGATCACCGTGATCGTGATCCTCGGCATCCTCTCGGCGGTGGCGCTGCCGCGATTCTCGAATCTCGAGACCCAGGCGCGCGCGGCCAGCCTCGACGGGCTGGCCGGCGGCCTGCGTTCGGCGGCGGCCCTGGCGCATGCGCAGTGGCTGGCGGAGGGCAGTTCGGGCAATCAGGTGGTCATGGAGGGACAGGCGGTGAGCCTGACCGGGGATGGCTGGCCCACCGCGGACTCGGCGGGCATCGAAGCCGCGATGACCGACATCGGGGGCGACTTCAGCGACGACGATGCCGGCACTTGGTCGCTGCGGCCGAACTGCACGGTCCAGTACCAGGCCCCGGCGGGCGTGTCGCCGACCGTGACCGTCATCGACACGGGCTGTTGACCGCCATCCGATACGGTCGGCATTGACCACTCCGCGGGGGCAGGCGGCGGGCGCGCAGGCGTCCGCCGCCTTCGCTTTTTCCGGCCGCGGCGAGTGGCTCCTGATCCTCGCGGCCGCCGCCGCCATCCTCGGCACCGGCCTGTCCGGCCCGTCGATGGGCGTGTTGTGGCTACCCCTGCTGGCCGCCCTGCTGCTGTGCGCCGTCCATTCCGGGCCGGATGGCGTCGCCCTGCCGCGCGAGCCCGTGACGCTCGCACTGCTTGCCCTCGCGGCGTGGCTCGCCGCCGTGGCCGTCGCCAGCCCGGTCTCCAACGTCGCGCTGCACGGCTACCTCGCTTTCGCCTGTCTGCCCGCGGCATATGTGGCGACCCGGTTGCTCGCGGCCGACGGGGCCGGCTGGCGACGGCTGGCCCGTGCCGGACTGTATGCCGGGATGCTGGCAGCGCTGTGGGGCCTGGCGCAGAAGTACCTGCTGGCGCAGCCGCCGACGTCGGCGTTCGCGATGGCGAACACGCACGCGGCGTTCCTGAACTTCATCGTGCTGCCGCTCGTCGCCGCGTGCCTCGGCGCGGCCGGGAACGGGCGCCGGCGGCTGCTCGGCTGCCTCGCGCTCGTGGGCTTCGCCACCGCGTCCGGCCTCGGGCGCGGCCCGTTGCTCGGCTTCCTGCTCGGGCTGGGACTGATCGCATGGCTGCTGCGCCGCGACGTGCCTGCGCGCGCATGGCACGCGCCGGCGGCGATACTCGGGGCGTGCTTCGCGGTGGCATGGACCCTGGACAGCTGGGCCATGCCCCAGCGCATCGCCGGCATGCTGCAGATGACGTTCGTGTCGCTCGGGGGCGAGGGCGGACCGTTCTCGCAGGAGGCATTTCTTGCCGGCGGCATCGGCTCGATCGAGGAACGCTACCTCATCTGGAAGGTCACGCTGGCGATGATCGCCGCGGCGCCGTGGCACGGCGCCGGGTTCGGCGCCTTCCACATGCGCTACCCGGCGTTCCGCAGCGACCTCGACACGAGCAGCGGCGACTATGCCCACAGCGACTACCTGCAGTTCCTGCTCGAATTCGGCTGGCCGGGCCTGGCGCTGCTGCTGCTCGCGTTGGCGGCGGTCGCCTGGCTGGTGCGACGCGGATGGACGGCGGGCGGGGTCCCGCCGGCGGCGCGACCGGAGGCCGCCGGCCTGGCTGCGGCGCTGCTGGCCCTGGTGGTGGACAGCGCCTTCAGCTACAGCCTCTACATACCGCCCATGCTGCTCGTCGCCGGCCTGCTGCTCGCGCGCCTGCACGTACTCGCCGGCACCGGGAGCGGTCCCGGCTGGCGGCCGCTCGCCGGCCGCATGCGCCCGGCGATCTGGCGCGCGCTGCTGCTCGCGATCGGGGGCTCCATGACGCTGGTCCTCGGTGCCATGATCGGAATGGGCTACAGTTACGAGCGCGCGCGCAGCCTGATGCTCGAGGGCGATCTCGCCGGGGCGGCACGCGCGCTCGATCGCGCCGAACGCCTGCAGGAGACCGAGGCGGTGCAGACAGCCCGCGCAGTCCTGTGCACCGAAGCCGCTGCGCTGGTGCCGGCCGGCGATGCGGCGCGCCTCGACGATATCGCTGCCTGCGCCCGGGCTTCGGCCATCCGGGCGCTGGAAATCAACCCCTGGTATCCGGACGCGTGGTACCGCACCGGCCGCGCCTACGAGACCTTCCGCGCGCGGCTCGACCCGGCCTGGAGGACCCGTGCCTACTCCGCGTACCGCAATGCGCTGGCGCGGGAACCGCGCCATTTCCGCGCCCGCGCGAGTGCGGCGCGCCTGCTGGCCGGCGCCGGACGCGATGCGGATGCGCGGGCCCTGCTCGAGCGGGGGATCGCGTACCGCATGCCCGACGACCCGGACGTGCTCGACTACGCGCGGCTGCTCGCCGGCCTGCGCCGCACGCAGGGCGACCTCGCGGGCGCGGCACACCTGGACCGGCAGGTCGCGGACCTGGAGGCGCATTTTGCCGGGGCAGGCGGGCCATGATCCGCCGCGCCGCCGGCTTCACGCTCGTGGAGCTCGTCGTGACGCTGGTGATCGTCGGCATCCTCTCGGCCGTGGCGCTGCCGCGCTTCTTCGACACCGGCCCGTTCGAATCCCGCGGCTATCTCGACGAGTCGCGGGGGGCCATCGCCTACGCGCACAAGCTGGCGATCGCGACGGGCTGCGACGTGCACGTGCGTTTCGATGCGGGCGGATATGCGGTCGGACGCTGGAGCGCGTGCCGGCCGGCCGATCATTCCGATCCGGTCACGGTGGTCGACCGCAGTTCCGGCGGCACCTTCGAGTCCGACCCGCCCGCGGGCGTGGCGGTCGGCGCGCTGGAGTTCTATTTTGACCACGTCGGCCGGCCCCGCCGGGCCGACGCCGGCGCGGCGGTCATCACCGACCCGGCCGAACTGCAGGTCGGCGTTGCCGGCACGACCCTGCAGGTCGAGCCGGAAACCGGTGCGGTGCGGGCACTGTGACGCCTCGCCCGGGGTGCGCGCGCGGCACGACGCTCGTCGAGCTGGTCGTCGTCATCGTGGTACTGTCGGTGGCGGTCGGCGGCCTGCTGATCGCGGTCACGGACACCACGCGAACCTCGGCGGACCCGATGCTCATCGAGCAGGCGAGCGCAATCGCGCAGGCGCACCTGGAAGAGGTACTGCTCGCCTCGTTCTGCGATCCGGACTACGACGCGGACGCCAACCCCGCGACCCCGCTCGCCTGCCCGGCCGACTGCACTGCGCCGGTGTGCGGGAGCTGTCGCGGCGGCGGTGCGACCACGGAAGCCTCGCGCGACCTGTACGACGACGTGTGCGACTACGCCGGGCTGTCGACCTCGGGGACCTTCGACCGGACCGGTGCGGCCATCGCCGGCCTGGCCCTGTACGACGTGAGCATCGCGATCGACGATTCGGGCGCCGCGCTCGACTCGCTGACCGGCGCCGCCGGGCAGACCGTGAGCGTCACCGTGACCGTGACCCATCCGAACCTGCCTCATCCGGTCGTCATGAGCGGTTACCGTGCGAATTACTGACGCCGTGCGCCAGCGCGGATTCACGCTCGTCGAGCTGGTCGTGACGCTCGTCGTCGGTGGCATCCTGGCGGTTGCGCTGACCGACCTGATCACCAAGCCCATGGACAGCTACATCGCGGTCGAGCGACGGGCCCGGCTGGTCGACACGGCCGAGACGGCGCTTTCGCGCATGAGCCGCGAGGTGCGGCTGGCGCTGCCGAACAGCATCCGCGTGTCCGGCACGACGGCGCTCGAGTTCCTGCGCACGCTCGACGGCGGTCGCTACCGCGCCGTGCCGGATGGCAGCGACAACGACGCCTGCGGTCCGCCGCCGGACACCGACACGCTCGATTTCGCCGCCGCCGTCGACTGCTTCGAAGTGCTCGGGCCGCTGCAGCACGTGGCACAGGCGCAGACCGGGGCGGCCGATCAGGCCGACTGCATGAGCAGTCCCGCGGACCGCGACTGCGTGGTGATCTTCAACACCGGCCAGCCGGGCGCGAACGCCTATGCGGGCGACAACGTCGCCGGGCTGGTCCAGGTCGCCGGTGCGGGCGTGTCCTTCAGCGGCGCGCCCGCGCCGTGGCATTTTCCGTTCAGTTCGCCCGCGCGGCGCTTCCACATCGTGGACACGCCGGTCAGCTACGTCTGTTCGGGCGGCGAGCTGCGCCGCTACGACGGCTACCCCATCGCCCTCGTGCAGACCGTGCCGCCGCCGGCCGCTGGCCGCCTGGTCGCCACGGGCGTCAGCGCCTGCCGGTTCCTCTACGTGCCCGGGACCTCGAGCCGCACGGCGCTGGTCACGCTCGAGATCGCGGTGGCCGAGGCCGGCGAAACCGTGACCCTGCTGCAGCAGGTTCACGTGCCGAACGCGCCATGAGGTTCGACCGCGGATTCACGCTCGTGAGCGCGATCTTCGTGCTGGTCGTGGTCGGCCTGATCGCGGCCTTCATGGTCAGGCTCGGTACCACCACGCGGGACGTGTCCACCATGTCGATCCGCGGCGCGCGCGCGCACTTCGCCGCCCTTGCAGGGCTGGAGCGCGGCGTTCACGCCGTGCTCGGCGGCACCTGCGCCGCCAGCACTTCGTTCACGGTCGCCGGCTATGCGGTGACGGTCGGCTGTCAGCGCACCGACGTCACCGAGGGCGCGGACACCTACCCGATCTACGCCCTGCAGGCGAGCGCGAGCGCCGGCGCGGCGGGGTCCGCGGATTTCGTCAGTCGCGACGTCAACGCCACGGTGACCGACCCGCCGTGACCCGCCCGGCCGCTGCGGCGGGTCAGCCGGGGCCGAACCCGTGCTGGCGCCACGCTTCGTAGACGACGACGGCGACCGCGTTGGAGAGGTTCAGGCTGCGTACCCCCCGGCGCATCGGTATGCGCAGCAGGTGTCCGGGGGGCAGCGTCGCGAGGACCGCCTCCGGCAGCCCGCGGCTTTCGGGACCGAACAGCACGGCGTCGCCCGGCGCGTAGGTGACCTCGGCATGGTTGCGAGTTCCGCGGGTGGACAGCGCGAACAGCCGCGCCGGGCTGACCGTGCCCATGAAATCCGCCAGCGAGCGGTGCTCGGTCAGGTCGGCCCATTCGTGGTAGTCGAGTCCGGCGCGGCGCAGCAGCCGGTCCTCCAGGCGGAATCCGAGCGGGTGGACCAGGTGCAGGCGCGCGCCGGTATTGGCGCACAGGCGTATAATGTTGCCCGTGTTCGGCGGAATCTCCGGCTCGAACAGGACCACGTGCAACGTCGCCATCACGTCGCCACCCCGCCTGCCCGCGTGACCGCAGCATGAGCCTCAATCCCGCCGACCAGGCGCTGCTCGCCGTCGATTTCTGCGGACTGCGCTTCGCCTCCCCGATCGTGCTCCTGTCGGGCTGCGTCGGCTTCGGCGAGGAGTACACGCGCGTCGCCGGGTTCTCGAATGCGGATGCCGGCGCGGTGTGCCTGAAGGGCACGACCCTGGCCGGCCGCCTCGGCAATCCCTCGCACCGGCTGGCCGAGACTCCCGGCGGCATGCTGAACGCCATCGGCCTGCAGAATCCGGGAGCGCGGCGGGTCGTCGACGACATCCTGCCGGCCCTCGACTTCACCGAGACTCGCTTCATCGCCAACGTCTCGGGCTCCACCGTGGAGGAGTACGAGGAGGTCACGCGGATCTTCGACGACTCCCCGATCGATGCGATCGAAATCAACATCTCCTGCCCGAACGTGAAGGAGGGCGGGGTGCAGTTCGGCAACGATCCGGACATGTCCGCGCGGGTGGTCGCCGCCTGCCGGCGGGCGACCCGCAAGCCGCTCATCACCAAGCTGTCGCCGAATCAGACCGACATTGCACACAATGCGCGCCGCTGTATCGACGCGGGCACCGATGCGTTCGCGGTGATCAACACGATTACCGGCATGGCAATCGACAGCGAGTCGCGCCGGCCGGTCATCGGCAACAACCAGGGCGGGCTGTCGGGCCCGGCAATCAAGCCGATCGCGCTGCTTAAGGTGCACCAGGTCTACCAGGTGGCCGGGCCGGCGGGGATCCCGATCATCGGGCAGGGCGGCATCGTCACCGCGCAGGACGCGGTCGAGTTCCTGCTGGCGGGGGCGTCGGCGGTCGGCGTGGGCACCGCGCTGTTCTACGACCCGCTCGTGTGCGGCCGGATCAACGCCGGCATAATCGACTACCTCAAACGCCACGGGTTCGACCGCGTCGCGGCGCTCACTGGCGCGCTGCGGGTGCATGAGCCCCCCGCGGTGGCGCCCGGCCGCTGAGCGGCCCCGGGGCGATCCGTCAGCCCCGACCGCCCTTGAGCAGCTTGGGATCGATCCCCAGGGCCCGCAGCTTGCGGTACAGGTGCGTGCGTTCCATCCCGATCCGGTGCGCGACCTTGCTCACGCTGCCACTCTCGGCGCGCAGCTGGTACTCGAGGTAGGCTTTCTCGAACCGTTCGCGCGCCTCGCGCAGCGGCAGTTCGAAGCCCGGCGTCATCTCGGCCGGCGCCGCCACCTGCACGCCGAGCGCGCCGTTCACCTCGGCGACTTCGATGGTCTCGCCGGTACCGAGGATCAGCAGCCGCTGGACCAGGTTCTTCAGCTCGCGCACGTTGCCCGGCCAGTCGTAGGAGCGCAGCCGCTTCAGCGCCGCCTGGCTGAACTGCCGGCGCGGGAGGCCCTCGTTCGTCACGAAGTGGCCGATGTAGTGCTCGAGCAGTTCCGGGACGTCGTCGTTGTGGTCCCGCAGCGCCGGCACGCGCAGCGGCACGACGTTCAGATGATAGTAAAGGTCGTCGCGGAACCGCCCGAGCTTGATCGCCTCGTGCAGATCGTGGCGGGTCGCCGCGACGATGCGAACGTCGGCGCGGACCGGCTCGCGGCCGTTCACGCGCAGGAAGGACTGGTTCTCGAGCGCGGAGAGCAGGCGCGCCTGCACCGCCAGTTCGAGGTCGGCGATATCCTTGAGGAACAACGTGCCGCCGTTGGCCTGCTCGAGCGAGCCGAAGTAGACGTTGCCGCCATCCTCGGCGCCGAACAGGCCGACGTCGGGGTTCTCGCGGGCCAGGCCCGCCACGTTCACGTTCACGAACGGACCGCCGGCGCGCGGGCTGTGCCCGTGCAGCATCCGCGCGAACACCTCCTTGCCGACACCGGGTTCCCCGGTCACGAGGACGGGCGTCTTGTGCGAGGCGATCCGCTCGACCTGCTCGCGCAGCGCGGCGAGCGCGGCGCCGTGCCCGATGGCCGCGCCGGTCACCTGCGCGTGCCGACGCAGCCCGACGTTCTCCCGCTTCAGGCTCGCGGCCTCGAGGGCCCGGCGGACGGTCAGCAGCAGCTTGGCCAGCGAGAGCGGCTTCTCGATGAAGTCGTAGGCCCCCAGGCGGGTCGCCTCGACCGCGGTCTCCACGTTGCCGTGGCCCGAGATCATGATCACGGGGATGTCGAGCCCGGGGCCCTGGCCCCACTCCTTCAGCAGGGTTATACCGTCGGTGCCCGGCATCCATATATCGAGCAGGACCAGGTCGGGGCGCCGGGTGCGGCGCGCCTGCCGCGCCTGTTCGGCGTTCTCGGCCACGGAAACCTCGAACCCCTCGTCCTCCAGGATTTCGCGAACCAGACTGCGGATGTCCGGTTCGTCGTCGACGACCAGGATGTGCGCGGAGGTCATACGGCGTCCTTCTGCGTTTGGCGGGCGGCTTCGGCGGGGCCGCCGCGGCTGTTGACCGGCAAGCGTATGATGACACAGGCGCCGCCGGCGGGCTTGTTCTCGATGCGGACGAGGCCCCCGTGTTCCTCGATGATCTTGCGGACAATCGCGAGCCCGAGCCCGGTGCCCTTGGGCTTGGTCGTCACGTAGGGGTCGAAGACGCTGGCGAGCATCGCCTCCGGGACGCCGTCGCCGTTGTCCTCGACCATGATCTCGACCTGCGGCGATACGGCCCCGGGCAGGTGCCGCACCGCGATGCGCACCAGCGGCGCCACCTCGGTACCAACCGCCTCCAGGGCGTTCTTCACCAGGTTGTTGAGCACCTGGCGCAGGCGCCCCGGATCGGCGTGGACCGGCGGCAGGCCCGCGGCCACCTCGGTCTCGATGCTGACCTCGCCTTCGCTGCTCCTGAACAGTTCCGCCACCTCCTCGGCGAGCGCGCCGAGGTCCGTGGCCTGCGGTTGCAGCCGCGGTGCGCGGGCGTACTCGGAGAAGGCATTGACCATGCCCTTCATCGTCTCGACCTGCTGCACGATGGTGTTCGTCAGCCGATCGAGTACGCCGGCGTCCTCCGGGCGCATGGTGCGCAGGTACTTGTGCCGCAGCCGCTCGGCGGACAGCTGGATGGGCGTCAGCGGATTCTTGATTTCGTGCGCCAGCCGTCGCGCCGCCTCGCCCCATGCGGCGTCGCGCTGCGCCTGCACGAGCGCGGTGATGTCGTCGAACACGACCACGCTGCCTGCGGCGTCCGGCAGCGTGGTGCCGCGGCACATGAGGATCTGGCGTCCGCCGGCGCCCATCAGCACGGCTTCCGCCTGCCAGTCCGCGGCGCCCAGGCGCGGGGCGACCGCGTCGACGAGTGGCGCGAGGGCAGGGTGGCGCTCGGCGACCTCGGCGAGTGCGACTCCCGCGAGCGTCTCCTCCGCCAGTCCGAGCATCTGCGCCGCGCTCGGGTTGCTCGTGCGGATGCGCCCGTCGCCGTCGAGCGTCAGCACGCCGCTCGACAGTCGCCCGAGCACCGCCGCGAGATACGCGCGCTGCGAATCGACCTCGTCGCGGCTCGCGCGGGCCTCGTCGCGGGCGGCGGCGATGCGGCGCGTCATCTCGTTGAACGACAGGGCAAGGAAGCCGATTTCGTCGCGGGTGGTCACCGGCAGCGTGGTCTCGTAGTTACCGCGCGCGACGGCCGCCGTGCCGTCGGCGAGATCCCGCAGCGGGGCGACCAGCCGGCGGGCGGAGGCGAACGCGGCCCACACCGCGCAGAAGACGCTGAACAACAGCACCAGCGTGAGGCTCATGATGAAGCTGAGCTTCAGCTGCTCGCGCAGATAGGCCAGCTCGGTGAACTTGGCGTAGGCGGCCTCGACCTCGCCGGCGAGCCGGTTCATGCGCCCGGCAACCGGGTACAGCGCCTGCAGGATCCGGCCGTCGCGGCTCATCGCGAGGCCGGGAACGGGGACCGCGACGCGTACATACAGCCCCTCGCCGCGAATCGGGTCCAGCCCGATGTAGCTCTGGCCCTGCTTCAGTTGCAGCAGCATGGTCTCCGGCGGCAGGTTCGGGACGATCTGGGTGTCATCGAGGGTGCTCGACGCGAGCAGGCCGCCGGTGGAGGACAGAAGCAGGAGTTCGTGCGCGCCGCTGCGTTCCCGCAGGCTGTCGAGCCGGAAGCCTCCCTGGCCCGGCGCGTTCGCGACCATGAAATCGCCGGGGTCCCGCAGGCGGGCCAGGGCCAGCGGCGCCACCGGTGCACCGCCCTCGCCGATCTCCTCGGCCAGCTGGCGCGTGAGCTGGTGCAGCTCGCGCATGCGGATCTCGAGCGCCGCGCGGGAGAGGTCGAGCGAGTCGGCCAGTGCGCGGTCGATGCGCACGTCGAACCAGCTGTCGATGCCCTGGCGCAGGAAGTGCAGCGAGAACCCGTACAGGACGACCACCGGCGCCACCGCCAGTGCGATGAACAGGCTGACCAGGCGCACCGTGAGGCGCGCCCCGGGCTGCTGGCGGCGCACCTGAACGACCAGCCGCCACACGTTGATGCCGATGAGCACGATGAACGTGAAGAGGCCGAGACCGTTGATCGCCAGCAAGGCGACGTAGAGCTGCCCGAAGCGCGCCGAGTTCTGGACCGCCTCGCTCAGCATCATCAACGAGCCGAGCATCACGACGCTCAGCATCGCTACCGGGACGATGGACAGCCAGCGCGGTCTCATGGCGCGATCGCCTGCGCGTACCAGTCGCTGGAGAGCCGCCAGCTCGGTGACAGGAAGGCCACCGGGCGCAGCGGGGCGGGCAGGGCGTCGATGTCGAGCGATGCGCGCAACCGCGCATAGTAGGTGGCCCCCTCCTGCAGCTGCGCGCGATCGACGACCGGGATCGGCGCTCCGTGCCCGAGGGCGGCGATGGCGGCGTCGAGCGTGGGAAAGTTCCGGCGCTGGCCGCTGGTCGTGTCCTCGACCACGTACTGCTTGGCGAGCTCGTGGCGCTGCAGGCGATAGCTGCGCACGACGCGCGCGACGGCGGTGTCCCAGACGAAGCGCCGCGCCTGCCGGATCTCGACCTCGACCAGCATCGTCAGCCGGATGCCGCTGTCGAGGGCGCCGAGCACCTCCGGGCTGAACCGGTAGTCGATGCCGGCACCGACCGTGTACATGCCGTTGACGACTTCGACGGACGCTTCGCGGACGGCGATTTCGGCGGCGGCTGCCAGGCCGGCCCAGAGCGCGAGGGCGAGCGCCGCGAGCAGCGGGCGCGCGCGGCGCCGGTCAGCCTCCCGCGGTCTTGCGGATTTGCGCATAGAAGAAGCCGTCCATGCCGTCCTCGCCCGGCAGTATCTGCCGACCGGCGCCACTCGCCCGGCCCCAGGGCCAGGACCGATCTCCTGGCTCCGCGTCCGGCGTGCGCCCGAGGAATTCGCGCACGATGTCGGCATTCTCCGCGGGCAGGGTCGAGCACGTCGAATACAACAGCTTACCGTCCGGCTCGAGCAGCGGCCAGAGCGCATCGAGCATGGCCGACTGGCGGGCTGCGGCAGCGGGCACGTCCTCGGGGCGCCGCAGCGCCTTGATGTCGGGGTGCCTGCGGATGACGCCGGTGGCGGTGCATGGCGCATCGAGCAGGATCCGATCAAAGCCCCGTCCGTCCCACCAGAGCCGCGGCTCCAGCGCGTTGCCCGCGATCAGCGTCGCCTCGAGCCGCAGGCGCGCGAGGTTCTCGCGTACGCGGGCGAGTCGCGTTCCGTCGGCATCCACGGCCACGACTTCGCGCAGGCCCGGTTCGCACTCCAGGGCGTGCGCCGTCTTGCCGCCCGGCGCGGCACAGGCATCGAGAAGGCGCTGGCCGGGCGCGAGGTCGAGCAGGCCTGCCGCGAGCTGCGCCGCGACGTCCTGCACCGAGACTTCGCCTTCTGCGAAGCCGGGCAGCGCGGTGATCGGCGCCGGGGCGGCGAGCACGAGGCCGCACTCAGCATGCTGCGCGGCGCTCGCGGCGAGTCCGGCAGCGTCCAGCCGTTCCAGATAGCGAGCGCGGGACGTACGCCGCGCGTTGACGCGCAACGCGAGCGGCGGATGTTCGTTGCCGGCTGCCGCGATCGCCTGCCAGTCCTCGGGCCAGGCCTGGCGCCATTGCGCGAGCAGCCACTGCGGATGCGCATACCGGAACTCGTCGTCTGCGGCGAGCGCAGCATGCACCGACTCGCGCTCGCGCACGTAGCGGCGCAGCGCCGCGTTGAGGACTCCGCCCGCCCAGGCCTTGCGCAGCTGCCGGGCCGCACCCACCGTCAGGTCGACCGCCGCGTGCTCAGGGACACGCATGTAATCGAGCTGGTAGAGGCCGATGAGGAGCAGGCCGTGAATGTCGGCATCGCGGCGCCGCAGCGGCGTGTGCAGGAGTCTCCCGGCGATGCGGGCCAGCCTCGGTGCGAACCGCAGGGTGCCCCAGGCAAGTTCGCGGGCGAGCGCCTGCTCACCCGCGGGCAGTTCCCCGATAGCCGCGGCGGCGCAGTCCGACAGCGAGCGGCCCTCGCTCTGCACTGCGGCCAGGATGCGCGCCGCGACGCAACGCGCCCCGGAGGATTGCGGATTCGCCATGCGCGCGCGACGTCAGCGGGCCGGGACGAGGTCCGGGTGCCCGTTGACGTAGTCGCGGGCGCTCACAGGCTGCCTGCCGGACGCCTGCAGTCGCAGGATCCGCAGGCAGCCCGCTCCCGTGGCGACGTCAATGCCCGTCGCGCCGGCGGCAAGGATGGTCCCCGGCGCGCCGGCCGGCGCAGTCTCGATGGCGAGCGCCTCCCAGATGCGTATCTCGGTGCCGGCGAGCTCGGCGTGTGCCACGGGAGCGGGATTGTAGCCGCGCACCGCCCGCGCGAGCTCCGCTGCCGTCAGGCGCCAGTCGAGCCGTGCTTCCTCGCGCCCGAATTTGCGTGCATAAGTGACCAGTCGCGGCTCCTGCCCGATCCCGTGGCCGATGCCGCCCTCGAGCACCGGCAGCATGTCGCACAGCATCCGCGCGCCGAGCTGCGCCAGCCGATCGTGCACCGTGGCCGCCGTGTCGGTGGGACCGATGGGGCTCCAGCCTTGGGCGAGCATGGGACCGGCGTCGAGGCCCTCGACCATCCGCATCAGGGTGATCCCGGTCGTCGCGTCACCGGCGAGTACCGCGCGCTGGATCGGGGCGGCGCCGCGCCACCGCGGCAGCAGCGACGCGTGGACATTGACACAGCCCAGACGCGGCAGCGCCAGTACGCGGGCCGGCAGCAACAGGCCGTAGGCTGCGACCACCAGCAGATCCGGCGCGTGGGCCGCGAGGGTCTCTTGCGTGGCGGGGTCGCGCAGCGCCGCCGGCTGCTCGACCGGCAGGCCTGCGGCAAGTGCAACCTGCTTGATGGCGCTCGCGGTGAGAAGGCGGCCGCGCCCGGAAGGGCGATCGGGTTGCGTGTAGACGGCGACCGGTCGCCGGCCGGCGACGAGCAGCGCCCGCAGCGAAACGGCGGCGAATTCCGGGGTGCCGGCGAAGACGATGCGCAAGCGGGAAACGCCGGGGACGCTGGCGGGCCGCAGTGTGCGCGGCGTGCCGGCGCTCAGAGCAGCTGACGCTGGACCCGGTCCAGCTTCTTGCGGATCCGGTCGCGCTTCAACTGGGACAGGTAATCGACGAACAGCCTGCCGGACAGGTGATCCATCTCGTGCTGGATGCACACGGCGAGCAGGCCGTCGGCCTCGAGCTCGAACCGCTGCCCGTCGGTACCCAGGGCGCGGACCCGCACCCGCTCGGCCCGCTGCACGAGGTCGTAGACCCCGGGCACCGACAGACACCCCTCCTCCATTTCCTCCACCCCGTCGCGCGCCAGGATTTCCGGATTGATGAGGGTCAGGGCCCTGCTGCGGTCGTCCGACACGTCGATCACGATGACCTGCCTGTGCACATCGACCTGCGTGGCGGCCAGGCCGATGCCGGGCGCTGCATACATGGTTTCGAACATGTCGGCCACGAGCTGGCGGATCGCGTCGTCCACGACCGCGACCGGGGCGGCCCGGGTCCGCAGGCGCGGGTCGGGGTAATGGAGGATGTCGAGCAGGGCCATGCGCAAGTGACGATGCCGTAACCTGTCGGCACGGTAACTGTAACCTGCTGATTGTTCAAGGCTAGCAAAGAAATCGGCGGTAGCCGGTGTGAATTCCGCGAGAATGCTTCAACATTAGCGGCCTTATTTGCTAAACTACATTAAGGTATCCGGATAAGGCCCCTGATATGACTAAGAAAATTCTGTTGGCACTGATTCTTGCGGGGCTGCCGCCCGTGTTCGCCGCCGACGGCGACACACTCGAACTGGCGCCGGGCCACCCGACCCAGTACACGGTTGTGAGGGGCGATACGCTGTGGGATATCGCCGGCCAGTTCCTGCGCGAGCCCTGGCGGTGGAAGGAGCTGTGGGAAGCGAACCCGCAGGTCCAGAACCCCGATCTCATCTATCCAGGCGACGTGCTGTCGCTCACGTACAAGGATGGACGCCCGCTGCTCGGGCTGCGGCGCTCGCGCGACGTCAAGCTGTCGCCGCAGGTGCGCGAGTCCGGACACGAAGACGCGATCAAGCCGATTCCGCTCGATCACATCTACCAGTTCCTGAGCGAACCGCGCGTCACCGGCCCGGGGGAACTCGAGGCGGCCCCGTACGTGGTGTCCAGCCGCGAGGCGCACCTGGTCAACGGACCCGAGGGGCGTATCTACGTGCGCGGCCTGACCGAGGGTGGCGCCACCAAGTTCTCCGTCTATCGCGGGGGCGTCACCTACCGCGACCCCGACGCCGGCGACGCCATCATCGGCTACGAGGCCCTGCACGTCGCCGACGCGGTGGTCGAGCGTTTCGGCGATCCGGCGACGTTGCGAATCACCCGTGCCACCCGCGAAGTGCTGAACGGAGATCGCCTGCTGCCGCACGACGAGAGCAGCACGACCGACTTCATTCCCCGTGGCCCGGAGCAGACGGTTGCCGGCCGGATCATTGCGGTCGTCGATGGCGTTTCGCAGATCGGCCAGTACCAGGTGGTCGTGCTCAGCCTCGGCAGCAACGACGGCATCGCCCCCGGCCACGTGCTCGGCGTCTTCCAGACCGGCGAGCCGGTGCGGGACACGGTGCAGGCGGACCAGGCCCGCATGGCGGATGCCAGCGACACGGGCGCGGCGAGGGTGGCCTGGCAGGAGGAGATCCTGACCGACGTGCCCGCCAACGTGCGCGATACCAAGCGCATGCTCGCGGCCAGTTACAGCGACCGTCCGAAGTCGGTCGGCGAACTCGTCGCTCTCCCGGAAGAGCGGGCGGGCGAGGTGATGGTCTTCCGCACGTTCGCCGACGTCAGCTACGGCCTGGTGATGCGGATCACGCGCCCGGTCCATATCCACGACCGCGTCCGCAATCCCTGAAGGCAGCCTGAGATACCCGCCCCGGTAGCCGCCGGCGTTCGCCGGCGGCTATGATGGGTGCGATGCCGGACGCTGACACACCCGCAAGGACGCGGCGTGCGTGGCTCGCGGTCAACCGGGCGCCCGGTCTCGCAGGGCGTCCGCTCGCCGCGCTGCGCGCCCAGGGAATGAGCCCGGAGCAGATGCTTGCACTGCGCCGGGTTCCGGACTGCGTTTCCCTTTCGGCTGAGACTCTCGCCTACTTCGCCGCGCCGGACTGGTCGGGCGTCGATGCCGATTGCCTCTGGCTCGATGCGCCCGGACGCACACTGCTCACGCTCGATGATCCCCGCTATCCGGCGTCGCTCCGGGAGATCCCTGCTCCCCCGGCCGTGCTGTTCGTGGCGGGTGACTGGACCTGCCTCGGTGCCCCGCAACTGGCGGTGGTCGGAAGCCGGCGCCCCAGTGCGGACGGGCTGGCGGCGGCCCGGATGCTGGCGACGGAACTGGTCCACGCCGGAGCGCTCGTGACGAGCGGGCTGGCGCGCGGCATCGACGCCGCCGCGCACGCTGCGGCGCTGGACGCCGGCGGCATGTCGGTCGCGGTGCTCGGCACCGGCCCGGACCGCGTGTATCCCCCGTCGAACCTCCGCCTAGCCCGACGCGTGGAAGGCGCCGGCGCGCTCGTGACCGAGTTTCCGGTGGGCACGCCGCCGCGTCCGGAGCACTTCCCGCGCCGAAATCGAATTGTCAGCGGCCTCGCGCTCGGCACGCTCGTCGTGGAGGCGGCGCTGCCCAGCGGATCGCTCTCGACCGCGCGGCATGCACTCGAGCAGGGGCGCGAAGTCTTCGCCGTGCCGGGCTCGATACACAATCCGCTCACGCGCGGCTGTCATGCGCTGCTCCGCGACGGCGCGACCCTGGTCGAGACCATCGATGACATCCGCGCGCAGTTCGGCGTGCGGATGCCTGCCCTCGCCGTGCCCGGG
>CAYOJP010000026.1:0-2739 GCA_964404305.1 uncultured Gammaproteobacteria bacterium | reverse complement strand
TCGTGGCGCCCGCGCTCGCGCGCGACGCGCGCGCGCGAGCGGTGTTCGATGCGCTCGGGCACGCGCCCGCGAGCATCGACGCGGTCGTCGAGCGTACTGGATTGACGGCCCGGGAGGTTTCATCCATCCTTGTCGCGCTCGAAATGGACGGTTGCGTGCGCTCGCAACCGGGCGGTCTCTACGAGCGCCGTCCGACCACGGCCACGACATGAAGCAGACCGTACTCGACGTTCTCCTCTACCTGTTCGAGCGCTGCTCCGAGGACGACGTCGACATCGTCGCCGACCGCGAGAGCCTGCAAGGCGAGCTGACGCGGGCCGGCTTCGGCGACTCGCAGGTCGGCAAGGCCTTCGACTGGCTCCATGCGCTCGCCGCGCCCAGGGCGAGCGACGACGGGGCGGCGGCCGGCTCGTTCCGGGTCTTCGCGCCGCAGGAAATCGCCAAGCTGGACGTGGAGTGCCGCGGCTTCCTGCTGTTCCTCGAGCAGATCGGCGTGATGGATGCCGAAACCCGCGAACTGGTCGTCGAGCGGGCCCTGGCCCTCGAAGCGGACGAGATCGACCTCGAGCAGTTGAAATGGGTAGTGCTGATGGTGCTGCTCAACCAGCCCGGCCAGGATGACGCGGCCTTCACCTGGATGGAAGATCTGGTGCTCGACGAACCCGGGCGCTGCTTGCACTAGAGACGATAACCGGTTCCGGACCGGCACCTACGCGCGGTGGCGGCACGAGCCCTCTCATTTTGCGTCGCCGCGGGTCTGGCGGCCGGGATTTCCGCAGCATGTCCAAGAATCTTCTGGTAGTCGAATCGCCAGCGAAGGCGAACACGATCAAGCGCTACCTCGGGCCGGAATTCGAGGTACTCGCGTCCTACGGGCATGTCCGCGACCTGAGGCCGAAGGAAGGCGCGGTCGAGACCGACAACGACTTCCGCATGCACTACGAGGTCATCGATCGCAACTCGAAATATGTCGATGCGATCGCCAGGGCCGCGCGCAAGGCGCAGAACCTGTACCTCGCGACCGACCTCGATCGCGAGGGAGAGGCGATTTCCTGGCACCTCGTCGAGCTGCTGCGGGATCGCAAGGCCCTTGCGGGCAAGTCGGTCTTCAGGGTCGTGTTCCACGAGATCACCAAGCGGGCGATCCAGGAAGCCGTGGCCAACCCGCGCGAGATTGCCATGGACCTCGTGAACGCGCAGCAGGCGCGGCGCGCGCTCGACTACCTGGTCGGGTTCAACCTGTCGCCGCTGCTCTGGAAGAAGATCCGCCGCGGTTTGTCCGCCGGCCGGGTACAGAGTCCGGCGCTGCGGATGATCGTGGAGCGCGAGGAGGAGATCGAGCGGTTCGTTGCGCGGGAATACTGGTCGATCGAGGCACGGGGCACCGCCGAGCGCGGCGCGGTGGGCGCACGGCTGCACCAGTTCCGCGGCGAGCGGGTACATCAATTCAGCTTCACCGACCAGGCGGCCGCGCACGGCGCACGCGACGCACTCGGTGCCGCTGCGGGCGGGACGCTGGTCGTCGCCGCCGTCGAGAAGAAGCAGCGCAAGCGCAATCCGGCGCCGCCCTTCATCACGTCCACGCTGCAGCAGGAGGCGGTGCGCAAGCTCGGCTTCACCGCGCAGAAGGCGATGCGCGTCGCGCAGCAGCTGTACGAAGGCGTGGAGATCGGCAACGAGTCGGTCGGTCTGATCACCTACATGCGTACCGACTCGACGGCGCTGGCCAAGGAAGCGGTGGACGAGATCCGCGAGTTCGTCACCGGGCGGTTCGGCAAGGGTGCGTTGCCCGAAGACCACCCGATGAACGCCGGCACCGTGGGCTGGCCGGGCTCGCTGACCGGCAACAGTTTCGCCTCGCGCGCGGACGTCATCCTCACGCTCGGCTGCCGCTTCACCGACTGGTCGGCCTCGTCGTGGCGCAAGGGCGTGAGCTTCTCGATCCCCGACAGCAAGCTCGTCCAGGTCGACATCGACGCCCGCGAGATCGGCAAGAACTACCCGGCCGAGGTCGGCATCGTCGGCGACATCCGGCTCGTGCTCGAGGACATTGACGCCGGTATCTCGGACGCCCAGGCGGCCACCGCGCGCGGCCGCCGCGAGGCCTACCACGCCGAGCTGCGCCGCCTGTGGGCGGAGTGGGACGCCATCCAGGCGCCGCGCCGCAACCACAACGGTATCCCTACGACCATGCTGCGCGCGCTGAAGGAGCTGCGCCGGGTGCTGCCGCGCCACGGCATCGTCACCGTCGGCTCGGGCCACCCGCAGAGCAGCACGAAACAGGACTTCCCGGTCTACGAGCCGCGCACCCACATCACGCCGGGCAGCTACTCGCCGATGGGCTTCGCGCTGCCGGCGGCCATCGGCGCCAAGCTGGCCAAGCGCGACACGCCGGTGGTCTGCATCATCGGCGACGGCGACTTCATGATGTGCGTGCAGGAGCTGGCCACGTGCGTGGCCTACGACATCCCGGTCGTCTTCCTGGTGCTCAACAACGCGGGCTACATCAGCATCCGCGACGGCCAGAACGCGCTGATGGGCCGCCACATCATCAGCGAGTTCACGCACCAGAAGAGCGGCCAGCCCTACTCGGCCGACTTCCCGGCTTTGGCCAAGAGCTTCGGCTTCGAGATCGCCACGCGCGTGCAGCGGGTGGACGACATCGGCCCGGCCATCCAGCGCGCGCTGGCCTCGAATGCGCCGGCGCTGATCGAGGTGCCGATCACGCGCGACGTGTCC
>CAYOJP010000025.1:13095-24327 GCA_964404305.1 uncultured Gammaproteobacteria bacterium | reverse complement strand
GATGTGCTGGCTGGATCGGTTCCACGTCGACGGGCTGCGGGTCGACGCCGTCGCCTCGATGCTCTATCTCGACTATGCCCGGCGCGAGGGCGAGTGGATCCCCAACCGCCACGGCGGCCGGGAGAACCTGGAGGCGATCGAGTTCCTGCGCCTCCTCAACCAGGCGGCCTACCGCGATCATCCCGGTGTGCAGACCTTCGCCGAGGAGTCCACGTCCTGGCCGCTCGTGTCGCGTCCTACCGATGTCGGCGGGCTCGGCTTCGGATTGAAATGGAACATGGGCTGGATGCACGACACGCTCGATTACCTGCAGCTCGATCCGGTGCACCGCCGCCATCATCACGACCGGATCACCTTCAGCCTGTGGTACGCCTTCTACGAGAACTTCGTGCTGCCCCTGTCCCACGACGAGGTCGTCCACGGCAAGGGGTCACTGCTCTCGCGCATGCCCGGCGACGACTGGCAGAGGTTCGCCAACCTGCGCCTGCTGCTCGCGTACATGTGGGCCCACCCCGGCAAGAAGCTGCTGTTCATGGGCGGCGAGTTCGGACAGTGGCGCGAATGGAACCACGACGCGGCGCTCGACTGGCACCTGCTCGCGCATCCGACGCATGCGGGCGTGCAGTCCCTCGTGCGCGATCTCAATGCCCTGCTGCGCGCCGAGCCTGCCCTGCACCAGCGGGATTTCGTGACCGGCGGGTTCGAATGGGTCGAGGTGCACGACGCCGACCACAGCGTGCTGGCCTTCCTGCGCCTCCCGCATGCGGGAGGGCGGCCCCTGCTCGTGGTCTGCAACTTCACGCCCGTCCCGCGACCGGGCTATCGCGTAGGCGTCCCCCAGGGGGGGCGCTGGCACGAAGTCCTCAACACCGATGCCGGCATCTACGCCGGCAGCGGCTGCGGCAATCTCGGCGCGGTCGCGGCCGAGCCGGAGGGCGCCCACGGCCGCCCGCATGCGCTGTCGCTCACCCTGCCGCCCCTGTCGGCCCTGTTCCTCGCCCCGGAATGATCGATCCGTGAGCGTCACCGCGGGCGAGCTGCACTGGCTGGACGCGACCGCCCTTGCAGCCGGGATCCGCACCGGCTCCGTCGGCGTGGCGGAGACGATGCGGGCCACGCTGGCGCGCATCGCGGCGGTCAATCCGCGCATCAATGCGATCTGCACGCTGCGCGACGAGGCCGACCTGCTGGCCGAGGCGGCCGCGGCCGACGCGGCGCTCGCGCGCGGTGCCACGGCGGGACCGCTGTTCGGGCTGCCGATCGCGGTGAAGGATCTCGCCGCGACGCGCGGGCTGCGCACCACGATGGGATCCCCGGTGTTCGCCGCGCAGGTACCGCTGGAGGATCAACTGTTCGTCGAGCGCCTGCGCGCCGCCGGCGCTCTCATCATCGGCAAGACCAACGTCCCCGAGTTCGGCGCGGGTTCGCACACGTTCAATCCGCTGTTCGGCCCCACCCGCAATCCCTACGATCCGTCCCGCTCCGCAGGCGGCTCGAGCGGCGGTGCGGCCGCGGCGCTCGCGAGCGGCATGCTGTCGCTCGCGGACGGCAGCGATCTGGGCGGTTCGCTGCGCAACCCCGCCAGCTTCTGCAATGTCGTCGGCTTCCGCCCCTCGCCCGGCCGCGTCCCGGGCTGGCCGGCCTTCAATGCCTGGGATAGCCTCGCGGTCGAGGGTCCGATGGCACGCACTGTCGGCGACTGCGCGTTGCTGCTCTCGGTGATGGCCGGTCCCGATCCGCGCGCTCCGCTGGCGCTCGCCGAACCCGGCGCCGACTTCCGGGACCTCGTCGACCGCGACTGGCGCGGGACGCGCGTCGCCTGGACGCCGGACCTCGGCGGGTACCCGGTCGAGCGGGAGGTGCGCGAGGTCTGTGCCGCCGCCCTGCCGGCGCTGGCCGGCCTGGGCTGCGAGATCGCTCAGGACTGCCCGGATCTCTGCGGCGCGGACGCGATCTTCCAGACTCTGCGGGCTGCCGCGATGGCGGCGAAGCTCGAGGTCGTCTTTCGCCAGCACCGGGACGCGATGAAGGAGACCGTGATCTGGAACATCGAGCGCGGCCTGGCGCTCACGGCGCTCGACGTCGGGCGCGCGGAGGCGGCGCGCACGCAGCTGTATCACCGCGTACGCCGCTTCTTCGAGGACTACGACTTCCTGGTCCTGCCGGTCGCCCAAGTCGCGCCGTTTCCGGTGGAATGGGACTGGGTGCGCGAGATCGAGGGCGTCCGCCTCCCGACCTACATCGACTGGATGGCGACGTGCTACGCGATCACCGTCACGGGCTGCCCGGCGATCTCGATGCCCGCCGGGTTCACGGCGGGCGGGCTGCCAGTCGGGCTGCAGATCGTCGGGCCGCACCGGGCCGACCTCGCGCTGCTGCGCTTTGCCCGTGCCTTCGAGGCCGCCACCGGGCATGCGCGACGACGCCCCGCGCTCTGACGGGCGGCGCCATACGCGCCCTCAGGTGCCGAGGCCGCCCAGGCAGAGGTACTTGATCTCGAGGAAGTCGTCGATGCCGTACTTCGACCCTTCGCGGCCGATTCCGGACTCCTTCATGCCGCCGAAGGGCGCTACCTCGGTCGAGATGATGCCCTCGTTGATGCCGACGATGCCGTAGTCGAGCGTCTCCGCGACGCGCCAGATCCGGCCGATGTCGCGGGCGTAGAAATACGCCGCCAGTCCGAACGGAGTGGCGTTGGCGAGCCGCACGGCGTCCCGCTCGTCCGCGAACCGGTACAGCGGCGCCACCGGACCGAAGATCTCCTCGGCCGCGATGGGCATGTCGTGGGTGACTCCGGCGAGGATGGTCGGCTCGTAGAACAGCCCGCCGAGCAGGTGCCGGTGCCCGCCGGTGACGATGCGCGCGCCGCGGGCAACTGCATCGGCGACGAGGCGCTCGACCTTGGCCAGTCCGTCGGCGTTGATGAGCGGCCCGATCGCGACGCCGTCCTCGGTGCCCGGTCCTACCCGCAGCGTCGCGACCGCCTTCGCGTAGCGCGCGGCGAACTCGTCGTGCACGCCGTCCTGCACCAGGATGCGGTTCGCGCACACGCAGGTCTGGCCGGCATTGCGGTATTTCGACGCGATCGCGCCCGCGACCGCGGCGTCCAGATCGGCATCGTCGAAGACGATGAACGGTGCGTTCCCGCCCAGCTCCAGGCTGACCTTCTTCACCGTGCCGGCGCATTGCGCCATGAGGATCTTGCCGACCTCGGTCGACCCGGTGAACGACAGCTTGCGCACGCGCGGATCGCCGGTCAGGACCGCGCCGACGGCCGGCGCCGACAACGTGGTCACGACGTTGAGGACGCCGGCCGGCAGGCCGGCGCGCCCCGCGAGCTCGGCGAGCGCTAGCGCGCACAGCGGCGTTTCGGCCGGCGGTTTGATCACGATCGGGCAGCCCGCAGCGAGGGCAGGGCCGCATTTGCGCGTGATCATCGCGATCGGGAAGTTCCACGGCGTGATCGCGGCGACGACGCCGATCGGCTGCTTGAGCACCAGTATCCGCTTGTCGGTCCCATGCGACGGCACGACGTCGCCGTAGATGCGTCGGCCCTCCTCCGCGAACCAGTCGATGAAGGACGCGCCGTAGGCGACCTCGCCCCGCGCCTCGGCCAGGGGCTTGCCCTGCTCGGCAGTCATCAGGCGCGCCAGATCCTCCTGGTGCTCGAGGATCAGCGTGTACCAGCGGCGCAGCACGCCGGCGCGATCCCTGGCAGTGCGGGAGCGCCAGGCCGGGCCCGCAGCATCCGCGGCCTCCACCGCGCGCACCGCTTCGGCGGCGCCCGCGTCGGCGACCTCCGCGAGCACGGCGCCGGTCGCGGGATCGCGGACGGGAAAGCGGCGGCCGTCGCCGGCCTCCACCCACTCGTCGCCGATGCGGCACAGGGTCCGCAGCAGGAGCGGATCGCGGAGTGAGAACGGGGACGGCGATGCCGGGTTGGCGGACATGTTCACGAACCTCCGATGGCGTCTATGCTGCGCAGACAACGGGAGTCGAGCTCGGCGACGCGGCGCACGCCGAGCAGTTGCATGCCACGGCGGATCTCGTCCTCGAGCAGTTCCATGGCGCGGGCCGCCCCGGCCTCTCCGCCGGCTGCGATGCCGTAGAGATAGGCGCGGCCGATCATGCAGGCCCGCGCGCCGAGCGCGAGCGCCTTCAGGACGTCGGTACCGCGGCGCACGCCCCCGTCGAGGATCACCTCCGCCCGCCCGGCGACGGCGGCGACGATTTCGGGCAGGACCTCGATCGGCGCCGGCGAGTGATCGAGTTGCCGTCCGCCATGATTGGAGACGATGATCCCCTGCACGCCCAGCGCGACCGCCCGTTCGGCATCTTCCGGCGTGAGGATCCCCTTCACCGCGAACGGGCCGCCCCACCGGCCGGTCATCCACGCGAGGTCGTCCCACGTCACCGAGGGGTCGAACAACCGGTTGACGTAGGTCGTGAGACTGGCAAGTGCTCCCTCGTGCCGGGGCGCCCGGCCGGCCACGTTCGCGAGCGTGATGGGGGGCGTGGTGAGCAGGTGCCAGAGCCAGTAAGGATGCATCGTCATGTCGAGCAGGGACCGCGGGGTCAGCCGAGGCGGGACCGTCATGCCGTTGCGATGATCGCGCTCGCGCTTGCCGAACGTCGGCACGTCGACCGTCAGCATGAGGGCCGCATAACCGCTCGCCCGGCAGCGGTCGATGAAGTCCCCGACGACGGAGCGATCGCGCCAGACGTAGATCTGGAACCACTTCGGTCCGACGGTCTGCGCAGCGACCTCCTCGATGCTGACGGTAGACATCGAGGACAGCGAGTACACCGTGCCGGCCCTGGCGGCGGCGCGCGCAGCGGCGCGTTCGCCGTCGTGGTGGAACAGCCGGGTCATGCCGGTCGGGGCGAAGAGAACGGGAATGGACACGGGCGTGCCGAGGACGGTGGTGGTCAGGTCGACCTCGGCCACGTCGACGAGTGTGCGTGGCCGCAGCCCCCAGGCGCCGAACGCCGCGGTGTTCCGGCGCAGCGTCACTTCGTCGTCAGCGCCGCCGTCGATGTAGTCGAACATTGCCCGCGGGATGCGGCGACGCGCGACCGCCCGCAGGTCGGCAATCGAGAAGCTCGCGGCGAGACGCCGTGGCAGTGGGGGTACGCTCATCGCATGATCATAGCCGCGGCTGCCGGCGCTTGTCGCGGCGAGCCTGCCGCGAGCCGGTATACTGCAGACATGCCGGGCGACCGCTGGATAGACGTGCTCCACCACGCACGATCCGGCGCCTCGGGCGCGCGGTGAAGACGCGCGCGTACTGGCCGCTGGCCGGACTCGCCCTCGCGCAGTTGCTGTGGGCCGGCAACAGTATCCTCGCCCGGGGCACGGTCGGCGAGGTGCCGCCGGTCGCGTTGTCGTTCTGGCGCTGGGCCGTGGCGGCGGCGGTCCTGCTGCCCTTCGTGGCCGGGCGGCTCCGGGCCGAGTGGCCGCAACTGCTCGCGCATGCTCGCGAGATTGCCCTGCTCTCGTTGCTGGGAGTCGCGGCATTCAACACGTTGCACTACATCGCGGCGCAGACGACGACCGCCATCAACGTCACGCTGATCAACCAGACGCTGCCGATCGCAACCCTGCCGCTGGCGTGGTGGCTGCTCGGCCAGCGACCGACCGGGCGACAGACGCTCGGCGCGGCGCTGGCGCTGTGCGGGGCACTGCTGATCGTCTCGCGCGGATCGCTGGCGACGCTGACCGGACTGGGCTTCGTGCCGGGCGACCTCCTGATGGTGCTGGCGGTCGTGCTCTGGGGAGTGTACACGGTGCTGTTCCGTCGCTTCGCCATCGCCATCGATCCCCTGGCGCTGCTGGCGGCGACGATCGTGCTCGCGCTGCCCGTGCTGTTCCCGCTGTACCTGGCGGAACTGGTTCTGGCGGGCGGTTTTCACGTCACTCCCGGTAATCTGGCCGTCATCGCCTACATCGCCACCGGTCCGTCTATCGCGGCGTTCCTGCTGTGGAATCACGGGGTTAGGACAGTAGGGCCGAACGGAGCGGCGGTCACCAACTACCTGCATCCGCTGTTCGTGATCAGTCTGGCCATCCCCGTGCTGGGGGAAAGGCTCGTGGCCTATCACTACGCGGGCGGCGGGCTGGTGCTCGCCGGCGTCGCGCTGGCACTTTCCGGACGCGCTCCTTCCGTGCGGGCACTGACGCCCGCCGGTTCGAACCCCGCGGTTCGCGAATCCTGAATCCTAGGCCGTGCGGTAGCGCCGGATCATCGGCAGCGGCTCGAAATCCACCAGGCCGTCGTCGCGCAGGAGGTGCTGGGCGGTCGGCAGCCCGTGCTTCAGGCGCCGGTAGACGCCGAGTGCCCACAGGGGGAAGTAGTGGCAATAGCCGTGGTAACGCAGGTAGAACACGCGCGGAAAGCCGGTGCCGGTGAACTCCGGCTCGTTCCAGGAACCATCGTGCGTGCGGGTGCGCAGCAGGTACTCGACGCCGCGCTCGACGCTCTCGGAGTCCACTTCGCCGACCGCCATCAGGCCGAGCAGCGCCCACGCAGTCTGGGACGCCGTGCTCACGCCGCGACCTTCCAGCGACTCGTCGTCGTAGGTGTTGCAGTCCTCGCCCCAGCCACCATCGGGGTTCTGCCGCGCCTTGAACCACTGCACCGCCTTGCAGATGTACGGCTCGCGCGGATCCTCCTGCAGGGCGCCGAGCGCGCACAGTACGCTCCAGGTTCCGTAAATGTAGTTCACGCCCCAGCGACCGTACCAGGCGCCGCTGTCTTCCTGCTCGGCGCGCAGGAACTCCAGGCCGCGCGCGATCGGCGGGTAGCTCTTGTCGTGGCCGAGCATCGCCAGCACCTCTATGCAGCGCGCGGTGAGATCCGCGGTGCTCGGATCGACGAGGGCTCCGTGGTCGGCGAACGGGATGTTGTTCAGGTACTCGTGGTAGTTGTCGATGTCGAACGCGCCCCAGCCGCCGTCGCTGTTCTGCATGCCGAGCACCCAGTTCACGGCCATGCCGATGCGGCGGCGGAAGTCGGGCTTGTCCTGCGCCTTGGCGCGCAGCAACGCCATCAGCACCATGCTGGTGTCGTCGACATCGGGGTACAGGTCGTTCTCGAACTGGAACGCCCAGCCGCCGCCGTCGAGGCCCGGGGCGCGGTCAGCCCAGTCGCCCTTGACGAACACCTGCTTGTCGAAGAGCCACTGCACGCCGGAACGGATTCTCGGATCGGACGGTGCCAGCCCGGCTTCGACCAGCGCGTTGATGCTCAGGCAGGTATCCCAGATCGGAGACACGCAAGGCTGGCAGTACGCCTGCTCCGCCCCTTCCAGCACCAGATCCTCGATGCCCCGGATACCGCGCACGAGGTCGGAATCGTCCGGCCGTGCGCCGACCACCTTCAGGGCAATCACGGCATTGGCCATGGCCGGGAAGATGGCGCCGATGCCACCCTCGCCGCGCATGTGGTCGCGCATCCAGGCTTCGGCCTTTGCCAGCGCGAAACGCCGTATGAAGCGCGGGGTGCATGGCTCGGCCAGCTTGAGCGTCCGATCGATGACCATGAAGAAGTTCTTGATCAGTGCCTTCTTCGACAGGCCGGTAGCGAACGAGTCGAGATGGCGGAATGCCCGCGGATCCGACTGGAACAGTTCGGGCACGTCGAGAGCCCGGGGCAGCCGGTGCACCGGACGGTGGGCGAACAGGATCAGCAGCGGGACGATCACGCACCGGGACCAGTACGACACCTTGCCCAGGTTGAAGTAGAACCAGCGCGGCAGCAGCATCATCTCGACCGGCATCGCCGGAACGGTGTGCCATGGCACCTGGCCGAACATGGCTAGCAGAATGCGGGTGAAGACATTCACCTTCTCGGCGCCGCCATTGCGCAGCACCCATTCGCGCGCGCGCCGCATCAGGGGCGAGTCCATCGGTTCACCGGTCACCTTCAGGGCGAGATAGGCCTTGACGGTCGCGCTGATGTTGCCCGGACCGTTCTCGTACAACGGCCAGGCGCCGTTCTCCATCTGCCTGGAGCGGATGTACGCGGCCATGCGCAGGTGCCGTTCCCGGTTCACCGTGCCCAGGAAGTGCTGGAGCATGATGTACTCGGAGGGGATCGTCGTATCCGCCTCCAGGTCGAAACGCCAGAACCCGGTCGCATCCTGTCGCTCGAGCAGCGCATCACCCGCACGGCGGATCGTGTCGGTCACCGCGGACACCGCCGGCTCCAGGGCGTGAACCGCCGGCTCGCGCAACAGGTGCTCGCCACTGGAAATCGCGTCCAGCAGGGTGATTCCGGCTGCGGAGTAGGCTTTTTCGTTCATCTGTACCGTTATTCCCTTGAGGATGCGTGAGTGGCCGGGCCGGCCGTCAGTCGCAGCACTCCGCCGCGCACATCAGGCCGCGCAGCAGCGAGTCGATCATGAGGCGCATGCGCGCCTGCACGGGCCGCCACTCCACCCAGTGATCATTGCCCATCGTCAGGTGCATGGAAACGATGCCGTGGATGCCGCCCAGCAGTGTCTGGGTCACCAGTTCGGCATCCTTCAGGTGTTCCCTCAGCCGTCCCTGCTCGATCGCGTCCCGAACCGTCTCGAGCACCAGTGCATGCGCATCCGCCCGCACGTCACCGCGCACCAGGTGCGAGGCGGAATTGTGCACTGCATCCTGGCTAGGGGACATCGCGATCGCACGGTAATGGTTCGGGTTCATCAGCGCGTACTCCGCGACCTTTTCGGCGATGTAGCGCAATCGCCGGATTGGCTCCCGGATGCTCGCCAGTTCGCGCAGGCGCTTGCCGACCGTCCGGTAATCCTCGTCGACCAACTCGCTGATCAGCGACTGCTTGTCGCGGAAGTGCGAATAGATGACGGTCGGCGAATATTCTATGAGCCGGGCGACCTCGCGCATCGTGACGCCCTCATAGCCCCGTTGCGCAAGCAGCAACCGAGCGGCATCCAGGATCTTCTCCCGGATTTCGCACCGCTCCCGTTCCCGTCTCGCTGCCAGTCCCATAACGCCGTTCCAGAAAAAAACAGCGTTATTCTAATCGCTTGCCGGGATTTTACAAACGGTAATTGAACTCGGCCCGGCACTGCGCTCCGCACTGGTCTCCCCGCTTGGATTGTAGCGTCGGTGCAGCGCCCTTGTCGCGTGCAAGCACAGGTCCCGCCACCTCCACGGAGCACGTCCGGGCCCCGGATCCGCCGCCGGGGAACACCGGAAAGCCGGCGGTTCGCTCAGTCCGCCGACGGGAGGCGGAACACGCGGAGATAACTCGCCAGCGTCGCCGCTGCCAGCTCCGGGTAGGGGATGCCCCGCGCAGTGGCGATCGCTTCCGCCACGTGCCGTACCCAGGCCGGCTGATTGACCCGGCCCCGATGGGGGACCGGCGCCAGATAGGGAGCGTCGGTCTCCACCAGGATCCGGTCGAGGGGCAAGCGGATCGCGACGTCCCGGACCTGCCGGGCATTGCGGAAGGTGACCACGCCCGAGAACGAGATGAGGAAGCCCATGTCCAGCGCCCGGCTGGCGACCTCCCAGTCGTCCACGAAGCAGTGCATCACGCCCCCTACATCGGCAGCCCGCTCCTCGGCCAGCAGCCTGAGCACGTCGGGCGCCGCATCCCGGCTGTGGATGATGAGTGGCAAGCCTGTCTCGCGGGCCGCCCGGATGTGCCGGCGGAAGCGGTCCCGCTGCCATTCGAGATCGCCGGTGCTGCGGAAGTAGTCCAATCCGGTCTCGCCGACTGCCACGACACCCGGATCGCCGGCGAGTCGCGCCAGTCGCTCGACGGTCGGCTCCTCCCCACCCGCGGAATTCGGATGGACACCGACGCTGCACCGGACTTCCGGGTGGACGGCGGCGATTGCGGTCAGGGCGGCGTGATCCTCAAGAGCGACCGCCACGCTCAGCAATCGGGTCACTCCCGCCTCCCGGGCGGCGGCAACGGCATCCGCCACGGCGAGTCCGCCGTCGGTGGCGGCGAGCAATGGCAGGTGGCAGTGGGAGTCGGCGAGCACAGGTGTGGCGATGGCGGCAGCCGGCACCGGGCCGGAAGCCGCGCTACATCGTGTGGGTCTGGCGGTCCGACTTCAGGGCCCCGGCGAGCTGGGTCTCGATCTTGTTGCGGGTGGCGCCATTGTCTAGTTCGCTGAACTGCACGCCTATCCCCGCCGTACGATTGCCCTGTGCGCCGCGCGGCGTGATCCAGACGACCCTTCCGGCGACCGGCAGCTTGTCCTTGCTGTCGGTGAGGGTGAGCAGCATGAACACCTCGTCGCCGAGCTTGTAGGGTTTGTTGGTCGGGATGAACAGCCCGCCGTTCTTGATGAACGGCATGTAGGCGGCGTACAGGGAACTCTTGTCGCGGATGGTCAGCGACAGTATGCCCTGGCGGGGGTTTCGGCCTGGCGCGCTCATGGTCGCTCCGTACTCGTCATGCTCGCCGAATCGCGAACGATCGCCGCCAGCTCGTCGAGCAGCACGCGCTCCCGAAGGCCCGACGAGCCGTGCAGAAGTCGCGCATATTCAATCGCTCTGGCGTGCACATTGAACAGGCCCGGCAAGTCTACCGCGTTCACCAGCCCCTGCAAGTGCGTGCGACCGGCCGCAGTCCAGTGTGGCGGTACCTCGCCGGCCATCCGCAACACGATCCCGTCGCGCGCGATCGAGGCGAGGAGCGGCAGGATGCGACCCGCGCCGACGGCTTCCCAGGCTGTCGCAGCCGCCATGGCACCGGTACGGCGGCGCGCGAGCGATTCGACGGTGGCTGCGAGTTCGGCGTGCAGGTCGACCGTGCCGTCGCCTGCCAGCGCCAGCGCCTGCAACGGCGCACCGCCGGCCAGACCGAACGCCACGGCGACCGTTTCCGCGCGACCGCCAAGGCGTTCGCGGACCCATGCCTCCGCGCCTGCGTCGCCGTTCATCACGATCCGCGAGCAGCGGCTGCGGACCGTCGCGGGCAGCAGCGCAGGCTGGCTCGTCACGAGGACAAAGAGCGCCCCGGCGGGAGGTTCCTCCAGCGTCTTCAGGAGGGCGTTCGCAGCAGCCCGGTTCAGGGCATCGGCGGGCGTGATGAGCGCAACCTTCGCACGGCCGAAATGCCGGCTCATCTGCATCGCGGCGATTGCCTCCCGGACCTGGTCGATCTTGATCGCCTTGCCGGTTTCCTCCGGAGCGACCATGACGAGATCGGGATGTGTGCCGGCGTCCCGAAGCCGGCACGAGCGGCACTTGCCGCAGGCCTGGTC
>CAYOJP010000025.1:0-12995 GCA_964404305.1 uncultured Gammaproteobacteria bacterium | reverse complement strand
CGAGATAGGCGTCCCTGACCCTGGCGAAGAAAGCCGCACGTTCGGATTCGAAGCGGTCGGCTTCGCTGCGTGCCCGTGCCCGCGCCAGGGCAATCTCCACCGGCGCATCGAGCACCAGCGTCAGATCGGGGCGGGTGGCACCCGCCGCGATCCGTTCCACGACGTCGATAACGGCAGTTGCCAGTCCGCGCCCCCCGCCCTGGTAGGCGTGGGTCGCATCGATGTAGCGATCGCAGACCACGATGCCGCCGGCCTCCAGCGCCGGCCGGATCACCCCCGCCACGTGCTCGGCCCGCGCCGCGCCGATGAGCAGCAGCTCGGTCAGCGGTTCCATCCGGCCGCCGGGCGTATGCAGGAGCAGATCGCGGATACCCTCGCCGACGCGGGTGCCGCCCGGTTCGCGTGTCACGAGCACGTCGCGGCCTCGACGCCGGAACCATTCGGCGACCGTGGCGACCTGCGTGGTCTTGCCCACTCCTTCGATGCCTTCCAGGGTCACGAAGATGCCCCTTCCGGCGTCCTGGTTGCTGCTCGTCGTCACTGGCCCTGTCCGAGCTGGTAGCGCGCCACCGCGGCGTTGTGCTCCTGCAGCGTGTCGGAAAACTCGTGGCTGCCGTCCCCGCGGGCGACGAAGTACAGCGCCGAACCGCCTGCCGGCATCGACGCGGCGCGGATTGCGGCCCGGCCCGGCAACGCAATCGGCGTCGGCGGAAGTCCGGTCCGGCGGTAGGTATTGTAGGGGTTGTCTGCCTCGAGGTCGCGGCGCCGCAGATTACCGTCGAATGCCGCGCCGAGCCCGTAGATGACGGTCGGGTCGGTCTGCAGCCGCATGCCCAGTCGCAGCCGGCGCACGAAGACGCCGGCGATCCGCGCCCGCTCCTCGCCGAGCGCGGTCTCCTTCTCCACGATTGAGGCGAGGATCAGCATCTCCTCGGGATTCGCAAACGGCAAGTCGGGCGCGCGCGCTGCCCACGCGGCGGCCAGTTCGCGGTCCAGCGCGAGGTGCGCGCGCCGCAGCAGGTCCAGATCGGACTGGCCGCGAGTGTAGAGATACGTGTCCGGCAGAAACCACCCCTCGGGGTGCCGCCCCGCAAGTCCGAGCCGCCTCATCACCCCGGCATCCGTCAGCCCGCTGGTGAGCGGCCGCAGCACCGGCGCGGACGCGAGCGCGCGACGCAGATCGGCGAACGTCCACCCCTCGATGATCGTGAACGGGTAATGGACCACGCGTCCCGACAACAGCAGCCGCAGGAGGTCGTGGCTGTCGCTGGTGGGCGGCAGGTCGTACTCGCCGGCCCGCAGTTTCGCGCCGACGCCCTCGTACCGCACGAGGGCGAGAAAGCTCCAGGGGTGCCGCAGGACGCCGGCGGCGTGCAGGGTCCGTGCGAGGTCGGTGACGGTCGTGCCCCGCGTGAATTCGAAGCGGTGGGCCTGCGCGCCGATCGCGAGGGGTTCGCTCCAGTGCCCGGCCACGATGCGGGCGGCGAGGGCGGCACCGGCGGCGGCGAGCGCCAGCAGCAGCAGTCCGCGTACGAGCCAGCGACGCACCCGGTGCTCAGCCGGCGAGCACGCCGGCGGCGGCGAGCCGTGCGGCAAGGTCACTCGCCACGGGCCCGACGCCGGGCCAGGTGGCGTCCGCCCAGGTGAGCGCGCGTACGGGCCAGATGCCGATGAGACTGTTGCAGACGAAGATTTCCTGCGCGCGCAGGAGCTCCCGCGGTTCGACGTCCCGTACCGCGCAGCGCCGCCCGGCGGCGACGGCTGCGTCCAGGACCAGTCCACGCATGATTCCGTTTACGCCGCAGCGCGACAGCAGCGGCGTCACCAGCACGTCGTCGAGTACCAGGAACACGTTGGACCGGGTGCCTTCGACGACGTGTCCGGCGGCGTCCAGCATCAGTCCCTCGGCGGCGGCGGCGGGCAGTTCCATGCTCGCGAGAACCTGTTCCAGACGATTGAGATGCTTGATGCCCGCAAGCGCGGGATTCAGTCCGAGCCGGGTCGCGCAAAGCGCGAGAAGGACACCCTCCGCGGCGTTGGTTGGCGGGATCTCGGGCCACGGGTGGGTACCGAGCAGGCGGGTCGGAAGCATGTTCTCGGGCGGGCGATAGCCGCGTCCGCCAGAGCCCCGGGTAACGATGAGGCGGACCACGCCACGGCCGAGCGCACCTGCCTCGGCGGCGATGTCCGCAGCGAGACGCGGACGGTCGGGCACCGGGATCCGCAGCCGTCGGCACCCGGCGGCCAGCCTATCCAGGTGACGGTCGAGCGCCAGGGCCCGTCCGCGATCGCAGGCGATCGTTTCGAACAGCCCGTCGCCATAGGCGAGGCCGCGATCCCCGACCGGAACCATATCCCCGGCCGGCCCCCCGGCGAGCGTCATGAGCCGGTGGCGCCGTCCGCCACGGGCATGGAGCGTCTAAACAGCAGAGCGCAAATGTCGATCACGCCGTCCGGCGCCGGTGCCCAGGGTTTCCAATTGTCAGGTGCAGCACGCTTACGCTCTGCTATCTAGGCGAGCGCCTTGAAGACGAGCGTTCCGTTGGTGCCGCCGAAGCCGAAGGAATTCGACATGGCCACCCTGATCTTCTGCCGGCGCGCGACGTTCGGCACGTAGTCGAGGTCGCATTCGGGATCCGGGTTCTCGAGATTGATCGTCGGCGGCGCGATCTGATCGCGCAGCGCGAGGATCGTGAACACCGCCTCCGCGCCCCCGGCCGCACCCAGCATGTGGCCGACCATGGACTTGGTGGAACTGACGGCGACCTTGCCCGCCGAGTCGCCGCACACGAGTTTGACCGCCTCGGTTTCGGCCTTGTCGCCGGCTGGCGTCGAGGTGCCATGCGCGTTGATGTAGTCGATGTCGGCCGGGTCTAGCCCGGCGCTGCGCAGCGCCAGGCGCATGCAGGCGGCAGCGCCCTCGCCGCCCGGCGACGGCGCGGTCATGTGGTAGGCATCGCTGTTCATGCCGAAGCCGACCAGTTCGGCGTAGATGCTGGCGCCGCGACCGCGGGCACGTTCGTAGTCTTCCAGGATGACCACTCCGGCGCCGTCGCTCAGGACGAACCCGTCCCGGTCCTTGTCCCACGGGCGGCTGGCGCGCTCCGGGGCATCGTTGCGCGTGGACAGGGCACGGGCCGCGCAGAACCCTCCCAGCCCGGTCGGCGACGTCGCCATTTCCGCGCCACCCGCGACCATCACGTCCACGTCCCCGTAGGCAATGAGCTTGGCAGCCTCCCCGATGCAGTGCGTGCCGGTCGCGCAGGCGGAGACGATGGCGTAGTTCGGCCCCTTGAAGCCGTAGCGGATCGAAACGTCGCCCGATGCCATGTTGATGATGTTGCTCGGCACGAAGAACGGCGAGATCTTCCGCGGCCCGCCGTTCAGGAATGCGCCGTAGCCGGTCTCGATGCCGGGCAGGCCGCCGATTCCCGACCCGATACAAACGCCTACCCGGGTCGGATCGTCCACCGACGCTTCCAGGCCCGCATCCTCGATGGCCTGTATCGCGGCCGCCATGCCGTAGTGGATGAAGGGATCCATCTTCTTGACGTCCTTCGCGTTGACGTAGCGCGTCGGGTCGAAATCCATGATCGTGCCGCCGAATCGCGTCGGAAACGCCGACACGTCGAAATGCGTGATCGGGCGGATGCCGCTGCGGCCCGCGACGATGGCGGACCAGGCCTCGGGCACCGAATTGCCCACCGGGCAGATGATGCCCATGCCCGTGATGACTACCCGACGTTTCGACACGGTCTGCTCACCTCTCGTCATCCCTGCCGGCCGCTCCGGTTGGCGGGTGCTGGGGGTACGGAAAAAGAAAAGGCCGCGTAACGACCCCTACGCGGCCCTTCTCCGGCATTCTCGCAGCGCTTCAGTCCAGATGCGCCGTGATGTAGTCGATGGCCTGCTGGACGGTCGTGATCTTTTCGGCTTCCTCGTCGGGAATCTCGGTCTTGAACTCTTCCTCGAGCGCCATCACCAGCTCGACAGTATCGAGCGAATCGGCACCGAGATCGTCGACGAACGAGGCCTCACGCGTGACTTCGTCTTCCTTGACTCCGAGCTGTTCAACGACGATCTTCCTAACGCGTTCCTCGATGGTGCTCATACCAGCTTGTTCCTCCCACGATTCTCGGCCGCGACCCGCGCGGACCGACGTAGTTTAGTGAAAACGACCCGTGTTGCAACCAACACTTTCTCTTGACAATTAACGGCTTATGAAACAGGAGCCTAGCCGCCGGGCCCGCACTTCCCCCATTTAACTCATGTACAGGCCACCATTGACCGGCACTGTCGCGCCTGTGATGTAGGCAGCCGCCGGCGATGCCAGGAACGCCACCGCCGCGGCGACCTCAGCGCCCGTGCCGAGCCGGCCGGCCGGGATCTGCGCCAGCAGCGATTCGCGCTGTGCGTCCCCCAGGGCCCGGGTCATGTCCGTGTCGATGAAGCCTGGTGCCACCGCGTTCACGGTGATGTTGCGGGACGCCACCTCGCGCGCCAGCGACCGGGTGAATCCGACGATGCCCGCCTTGGCGGCCGCATAGTTCGACTGCCCTGCATTCCCGCTCTGGCCGACTACCGACGTGACGTTGACTATCCGGCCGTACCGCGCCTTAACCATGGCCCGCAGCACCGCCTTCGACATGCGATAGACCGAACCGAGATTGGTGTCGATGATCGACTCCCACTCCTCGTCCTTCATGCGCAGCAGCAGGTTGTCGCGCGTGATGCCGGCGTTGTTGACGAGGATCGCCGGAAGCGCGCCCCGTTCCTCGCACCGGATCATCAGGCCCGCCACTGACTCCGGGTCGGCCACGTCGAGCACCTCCGGTTCGATCGTCACGCCCTCGGCCGCGGCCCACTCGCGCATTGCCGTGACTCCGGTGACGCCGGTCGCAGTTCCGATCACGCGGGCCCCCTGGCGTGCCAGTTCCAGCGCTATGGCGCGACCGATGCCACGGCTCGCGCCGGTCACGAGGGCCGACTGTCCTGTCAGTGTCATGGATCAGGGTGCCTCGCAGGCGCGCGCCAGCGTATCCGGATCGTAGACGGGGGAGCATTCCAGGCCCCGCTCGACCCGCTTGCACAGGCCGGCGAGCACCTTGCCGGGCCCGAATTCGTGCACCCGGGTGACGCCCTCGTTGAAAATGCTGCGCACGCAGTGAACCCAGCGGACGGGCTTCCACGCCTGCTCGACCAGGGCGGCGCGGATCTGCTCCGGCTCGGTGCGTGGCCGGGCATCGACGTTGTGGATGACGGGCACGCGCGGAACGCTGAAGTGCACCTTGGCCAGTGTAGCGGCGAGCCGTTCCGCCGCGGGCTTCATCAGTATGCAGTGGAATGGCGCGCTCACGGGCAGCCGAACCGCCCGCTTGGCGCCGGCGCTGGTAGCGGTGGCGACTACGCGATCGACGGCCGCAACGTGCCCCGAGACGACGACCTGCGCCGGCGCGTTGTAGTTGGCGCACGCGACGATCTCGGTGTCGCTACTGGAATTGGCGCACAGACGCTCCACGACCTGATCGTCGAGACCCATGATGGCGGCCATGCTGCCGGCCCCGACCGGCACGGCTTCCTGCATGAACCGGCCGCGAGCGGCTACGACCTTCACGGCATCGCTGAATTTCATCGCCTCCGCGCACACGAGCGCGGTGTACTCGCCGAGGCTGTGCCCCGCAAACAGCAGTGGCTCCTCTCCGCCGACGTTGCGCCACGCGCGCCAGACGGCGACGCCCGCCGCCAGCATCGCCGGCTGGGTCCTCTCGGTCCTGGCCAGATCCTGCTCCGGCCCCCTCTCCACCAGCTTCCACAGGTCATAGCCGAGCACTGCGGACGCCTCGGCGAAGGTTTCCCTCACCGCCGGCTCCGCCGCGGCGAGCGCGCCGAGCATGCCGACCGACTGCGACCCCTGTCCCGGGAACACGATCGCTAGCGACATAGAGTTCCTCAATCCCTCGTCAGGATTTCAGTAACGCAGCAGGGCTGCCCCCCAGGTCAGCCCGCCTCCGAACGCCTCGAACAGCAGCGTATCGCCACGTTGCACCCGGCCATCGCGCACCGCCACGTCGAGCGCGAGCGGAACCGACGCGGCGGAAGTATTGCCATGTTCGGCGACCGTCGTCACCACCCTGTCTTCCGGAAGCCCGAGTTTGCGCGCCGTCGCCGACAGGATGCGCTGGTTTGCCTGGTGCGGGATCAGCCAGTCGACATCCGAAATCCGCATGCCATTCGCAGCCAGCGCCTCGGTGACTATCCCGCTCAAGTTCTGCACCGCCACCTTGAACAGCTGGTTGCCTTCCATCTGCACGAAGGCCGCATTTCCGCGCATCTGCTCGTAGTTGCGAGACACGCCGGCGGGCACGTGGAGCATCTTGGCGTGACGACCGTCGGCATGCAGGTGCGTGCTGTAGATCCCCGGCTCGTCTGCGGCCTCCAGGACAACCGCCCCCGCGCCGTCCCCGAACAGCACGCAGGTCTTGCGATCTGTCCAGTCGATGATACGGGTGAACGTCTCGGCGCCGACCACCAGCACCCGGCGGCTGGCGCCGGTGCGCACGAACTTTTCTGCGATCGCGAGCGCATACAGGAATCCCGTGCACACGGCCTGGACGTCAAAGGCCGCGCATCCGTTCGCGCCCAGCCGGTCCTGCAGCAGGCAGGCGGTGCTGGGAAAGACGACATCCGGGGTCGTCGTCGCGAGCACGATGAGGTCGAGGTCGCTGCCGGCAATGCCCGCCGCGTCGAGCGCGCGCCGCGACGCATGCTCGGCGAGGTCACAGGTCGTTTCGTCCGGGCCGGCCACGTGCCGCTCGCGGATGCCGGTGCGGTCCCTGATCCACTCGTCTGTGGTGTCCACGAGACGCTCCAGTTCCGCATTCGACATGACGCGCGGCGGCAGGTAGCCGCCGGTGCCTGCAATCCGGGAGTAGATCAAACCGCCTGCCTCGTGGTGAGCATGGCTTCGAGCTGGTGGGCAATACGGTCGGGCACGCCCTTGGCGATTTCCAGTCGCGCCTCCTCGATCGCCCTGGCATACGATACGATGTCGGCGCTGCCGTGGCTCTTGACGACGATTCCGCGCAGGCCGAGCAGGCTCGCCCCGTTGTACTGTCGCGGGTCGGTACGGTGCTTCAGGGAATCGAGAACGCGCTTGGCGATCAGGCCGGCCAGTCGCGAATACAGGCTGCGCTCGAACTCCTCCCGCGCGAACCGTGCAATCATCCGGGCCACGCCCTCGCTCGCCTTCAACGCGACGTTGCCGACGAAGCCGTCGCAGACGATGACGTCGACGGTGCCTGCGTACAGGTCGTTGCCCTCGACGAACCCGGCATAGTTGAGGGCACTGCCGGCGAGCAGCGCGGCAGTCTGCTTGACACGATCGTTGCCTTTCATCTCCTCCTCGCCGACGTTCAGGAGGGCAACGGACGGATTCTCCTTGTTCTCGATCGCGCTCGCCAGAACCGCGCCCATCACTGCGAACTGGAACAGTTCCTCCGAACTCGAGTCGACGTTCGCACCCAGGTCCAGCACGTGCGTGTGCCCGAGCGCGCCCGGCAGGGTCGCGCAGATCGCGGGGCGATCGATGCCGGGCAGGGTCTTCAGCACGAATCGTGCGGTGGCCATCAGCGCGCCGGTATTGCCGGCGCTGACGCAGGCTGCCGCGACCCCGTCCTTGACGAGGTTGATGGCGACCCGCATCGACGAGTCCTTCTTGTTGCGTAATGCCGCGGAGGGGCGTTCATCCATCTCCACCATCTGCGACGCCGGCCACAGCGACAGCCGGTCCCCCGGCACGGCGCCGTGCCGCGACAGTTCCGCCTCCAGAGACTCGATTTCGCCGACCAGGATGAGTGACACGTCAGAGTGCCGCGCCAGCACCTGGATGGCCGCCGGGACGACCACGGATACTCCGTGGTCGCCGCCCATGGCGTCGAGCGCGATCGTACGGTTCAAGGGAGTATCGGGCCTGGCGTGCCGGCCGCGCGCCGGCCGGGTGGGCGGTCGTCGGGCAGACCGACCTTCGCGAGGGAGCGGGAAGAGTCGACTCAGCCCTTGCCCTTGTCGAGCACCTTGCGACCCCGGTAGTAGCCGTCCGGGCTGACGTGGTGCCGGCGATGCACCGCGCCGGTCGTCGGTTCCACCGACAGCGCGGAGGCGTCGAGTGCGTCGTGCGAGCGGCGCATGCCGCGCTTGGAAGCGGTCTTCCTGTTCTGCTGGACTGCCATGGGTCTCTCCTGCCGTTATGTTGCGGTTCAATCGTCCCGCCCGTCCGGGCCTCGCCATTGGGCGAGGATCGCGAACGGGCCCTGCCGGGCCGTCCCGTCCACCGGGGTCGTTGCCAGGTCGCCGCTCCTACCGCAGCCGCCGTCGAGATGGACCGGCACCAGTGGCAGCGCGAGCAGCAGTTCATCCTCCAGCAGCTGCGCCAGCGGCATCGGCGCGGCACTGACCAGCGGGTCGTAAGGCTCCGGCAATGCGGCCGCCGCCGCATCGTCCGCGACTATGCCGAGGACGAACCGTGGCCGAAGGGTCAATTCGACCGGTGCGAGACAGCGGCTGCAGATCATCCGCACGTGGGCGAAGACCGATCCGCTGACGCGACGGGTGCCCTGCTCATCGCGGTCGAACGCCAGCTCGTACACCATCTCCCCGTCCTGGGGGCCGTGCTCGGCGACGATCCGTTCGCAGGCGCCCACCGGCATGCTGCCCTCCATGCGCACGGCCGCGTCCGCGCAAGCCGCCGGTTCGACCGTCGTCCGGTTTGCCCCTACACCCGGCATAAACGGCGCGTATTATATGTTAGTCGGCCCGCCATAAAAACCAAAATAATTTCAATTGATTAGAATTTTTCCACGCCCCGGGACCCGAATGCCGGGCGCCGGAGGCCCCGCATGCGCACACTCGTCCTCGCATCCACCTCGCGCTACCGCGCGGACCTGCTGCGGCGCCTGCGTGTTCCATTCCTGACCGCCGTCCCCGAGGTTGACGAGAACGCGTGCCCGATCGTCGCGCCGGCTGCGCGCGCGCGGGCGCTGGCACTCGCCAAGGCACGGGCAGTCGCGCCGCGGCACCCGGAAAGTCTGATCATCGGCTGCGACCAGGTCGCGAGTTGCGGCGATATGCGCCTGGACAAGCCCGGGACCGAGGCTGCCGCGTTGGAACAACTGCACCTCGCGTCCGGCTGCGACATCGAACTCGCAACCGCCGTCTGCGTGCTCGATGCGGCGACGGGGGTCGCGCACGAGGGCCTCAGTCCCTGCAAGGTCGGGATCCGAGCGCTAGGGGATGTCGCCCTGCGCCGCTACGTGGCACTCGACCGCCCGATCGACTGCGCGGGGGCCTTTCGGAGCGAAGGTGCCGGCAGCGCCATCATCTCGCGCATCGTGGCGGAGGATCCTACCGCGGTCGTCGGCCTGCCCCTCATCCTCCTCGTGCACTTGCTGTCACAGAGCGGTTACGACGTTCTCGAAGCCGCATCAGCGCAGGCGCAAACCTGACTCGAGCGAACTCAGCATGGAGGCTCCCAGGCGCCGGCCAAGTTGGGAGAGGTAGTCCTCCCTGACGGTGAAGTCGACGATGTCCTCGGCCTTGACGATCTCGCGTGCGACAAAGCTCGAGCTTCCCAGGGCGTCGACCAGGCCGAGTGCGAGGCCCTGCTCGCCCGTCCAGATGAGCCCGCTGAAGATCTCCGGCTTGTCGGCGATCCGGTCGCGCCGGCCGCGCATGACGGTGTTCACGAACTGCTGATGTATCTCGCCGAGCAGGCCGCGAACGTGCGAAACCTCCTCGTCCTTGAGCGGCAGGAAGGGGTCGAGCAGGCCCTTGTTCTCTCCCGCGGTCAGCAGGCGGCGTTCCACGCCCAGCTTGGCGAGCGCCTCGACGAAGCCGAAGCCATCCATGCGCACCCCGATCGAGCCGACGATACTCGCCTTGTCGGCATAGATCTCGTTCGCGGCTGCCGCGATGTAGTACCCGCCGGAGGCACAGATGTCCGTGATTACTGCGTAAACCGGAACCTTCGGGTGCTCCTCCCGCAGGCGGTAGATCTCGTCGTTGATGTAACCCGCCTGCACCGGACTGCCTCCCGGGCTGTTGATGCGGACGATGACCGCGGCGGTGCGATCGTCGTCGAACGCGGCGCGCAGTCCTGTGATGACGTTGTCGGCGCTCGCTTCGGTTTCGTCGCTGATGACACCCTTCACCTCGACCAGCGCCGTGTGGCGGTCATCCAGACGGATCGACAGCCAGTCCGACGGCATCGAGACGAGCAGGAAACCGAATACATAGAGGAAAGCCAGCGACTTGAAGAACACGCCCCAGCGGCGTGCCCGTGCCTGCTCCTCGAGTGCCAGCCGGGCGAACTCGCGCACGAAGGCATCGCCCGGGGGGACCGGGGACGGCGGGCTCGGCGGCGGGCCGCCGCGGTTTGCGTCGTCATCCGTCATTGGCGCCTCGAAGTCCGCAGTCTAGCAAACCGGGCCGCCGTACCGGTTCAGCGGCCGCCGAGCCGGTCGAGGACGGCACGCAGATCGTCGGGCATGGGCGCGGACACGACGAGGCCGTCCCGGCTGCCATCGGGGATCCGCAGGCTGGCGGCGTGCAGGAAGGTGCGCTTCAGCCCGAGGGTACGCATCCGGGCATTGAAGGCCTCGTCGCCGTAGATCGGATCCCCTGCCAGCGGGTGTCCGGCCGCCGCGGCCTGCACGCGAATCTGGTGGGTGCGACCGGTGTCGAGGCTGGCGCCTACCAGCGTCGCCTCCGGCCAGGCCTCGACGAAGTCGAAGACGGTCGCGGCCAGCTTGCCGCCGTCGACCTCCTCCATGCGGGAATCGCCCCCCGGGCTCCGGACCTTGGCGAGCCGGGATTCCAGCCGCAGTCGCTGCGGTCGCCAGAGGCCGGCCGCCAGCGCGAGGTAATGCTTCTCCACCTGTCCGGCGCGCAGGGCGTCGTGCAGCGCCCGCAGTCGCCGATGCGTCCTGGCGACCATGATGCAGCCGGACGTGTCGCGATCGAGCCGGTGGACCAGTTCCAGTGTCGCCAGCGGTCCGCGCAGCACCCGCAGCGCCTCGATCAGTCCGTAGGCGACCCCGGTGCCCCCGTGTGCGGCCAGGCCGGCCGGCTTGTCCAGGACCAGCAACCCCTCGTCCTCGTGCAGGATCGCGCCGCGCAGCTGCTCGAGCAATGCCGGCGGGGGACTCCCCGCTCCGGCGGGGGCCGTCCGCACAGGCGGGATGCGGACCCGGTCGCCGGTCTGCAGGCGCGTGTCCGCGCCGACCCTGCCCCCGTTGACCCGCACCTCGCCTTTGCGCAGGAGGCGGTAGAGGCGGCTGCGCGGCAGATCGCCGAGCACATGCGCGACGAAATTGTCGACCCGCCGGCCGGCGTGGTCGGCATCGACCGTTACGACCCGCGCTGCGGTTCGGGCCGCCGCCGGCCTGCCGTTCTCGTGGTCCATTGCTGTGAATTTTCTCGGTTTGCTATAGTGCAGCAGTTACGGCCGCGTGGGGACGGATCGAATCCTGCGCCCAACCGCCCGTTCACCCCGGGTTGTCGCGGCCGAAGGCGGCTGCGCCGGGGGCGCGGCAGCGCCGAGGGGACGGTTTCAGGCGACTGGACCCGGCCCGCGGATGAAGTTGCCGGCAGGACCGGCAGTGTAATCGCATCAGCGCTCGGGGTCGCCGCCCCGTCGATCGGACGTCCCGGACCTCCCCGCTCGAACCTGCGGCCGGATGCGGCATGCGACTGTCGCGGGCGTCGCCCGTGAATACCCTCCCGCCGGCTGGCGGCGGGACCATCCGGGCCGTACGACCGGCCCGAAGACCACGCTCCCGCCCGCCGGCCGGGTGCGCCTGTGCTGCCGAATGCAGCCGGGGTACCGGAGGCCGCGGCGGTCGAGCCCGAAACGGAATCGGACGACCATGAAGAGAATGCTGATCAACGCGACTCAGCCGGAGGAGTTGCGGGTGGCCCTGGTGGAAGGACAGCGGCTGTACGACCTGGACATCGAGACAACCGGCCGGGAGCAGAAGAAGTCGAACATCTACAAGGGTCGCATCGTCCGCATCGAGCCCAGTCTCGAGGCGGCCTTCGTCGACTATGGTGCCGACCGGCACGGTTTCCTCCCGCTGAAGGAGGTCGGCCGGTCGATGTTCCGTCGCCCCCCGCCGAATGGCGGCAAGGTCAACATCCGCGAGGTCCTCGACGAGGGCCAGGAACTCGTGGTCCAGATCGAGAAGGAGGAGCGCGGCAACAAGGGCGCAGCGCTCACGACCTTCATCAGCCTGCCGGGCCGCTACCTCGTCGCCATGCCGAACAACCCGCGTGCCGGCGGCGTGTCGCGGCAGATCGAGGGCGACGATCGCGACGAGGCCCGCGAGGCGCTCAGCCAGCTCGACCTGCCCCAGGACATGGGGCTCATCCTGCGCACCGCGGGCGTGGGCAAGTCGGTCGAGGAGCTGCAGTGGGACTTCGACTACCTGCTGCAGCTGTGGAAGGCGATCGAGGATGCCGCAGAGACCCGCGCCGCGCCGTTCCTGATCTACCAGGACGGCAACGTCATCATCCGGGCGATCCGCGACTACCTGCGTAACGACGTCGGCGAGATCCTCATCGACGACAAGGCGCTGTACGAGCAGGCCTGCGACTTCATGAAGCAGGTCATGCCGCAGAACCTGCGCAAGCTCAAGTGGTACAACGACACGGTTCCGCTTTTCAGCCGCTACCAGATCGAGAGCCAGATAGAGTCCGCGTTCGCGCGCACCGTCAACCTGCCTTCCGGGGGTGCCGTGGTGGTGGAGCCCACTGAGGCGCTCATCACGATCGACGTAAATTCCGCCAAGGCCACGCGCGGGGGCGACATCGAGGAGACCGCGCTCAACACCAATCTGGAAGCCGCTGCCGAGGTTGCCCGCCAGCTGCGACTGCGCGATCTGGGCGGACTGATCGTCATCGACTTCATCGACATGTCCGGCCAGAAGAGCCAGCGCCTGGTC
>CAYOJP010000024.1:0-24487 GCA_964404305.1 uncultured Gammaproteobacteria bacterium | reverse complement strand
CTCGCGACCTCCCACTACTTCCCGCTCGTCGACGGCGCCCGCTACGAATACGTGCACGCCGGCGGCCCGTGGGCCACGAGCACCGTCACCGTGCGCACCGGGCAGACCTGGGCCGGCCACGCGGGACTCGCGGCGATGCACACCGTCTACACGTGCAACGTGGGCGTGGCCTGCGCGCCGGACGCGACCGATTTCTACCGCATGGACCCCGACGGCCTGCGCTACTTCGGCGGCTCGGGCGCCGACCCCACGGGGACGCACTTCTCCATGATGTCCTTCTCGACCCCCGAGTGGCTCCTGAAGAACCCCGTGATGCCCGGCACGATGATGGGCCCCGGCGGCGGCTATTCGAACGCCGAGGGCTGGGGCGCCGCGGTGTACGGGACGGGAAGCATGATGGGCACGCGAAGCTACTCGAGCAGCTACCGCGCGCAGGCCACGGAATCCGTCACCACGCCCGCCGGCACCTTCGCCAACGCGCTTCACGTGCGCGAGGAGCGCGGCTCCGGCTACGGCCGCGACGTCTGGTACGCGCCGGGCGTCGGGATCGTCATGATGCGCGACGGCACGCACACGGCGATGCTCTCGGGCTACGCGATTCCCGGCGCCCTCCCGCCGGGCGCGAACGCCGCGACCATGCCCTTCATGCCCTTCAACGGCCTGTGGTGGAACCCGGCCGAGTCGGGCACCGGCTACAACATCCAGGTCCAGCGCGGCGTGATGGTGGCGACGATGTTCAGCTACACGACCTCGGGCGAGCCCGTGTGGTACTACGCGGCAGGGCGGCTCGCGCGCACCGGCGACGGCGTCACCGTCGCGTCGACGCTCGACCGCTACCGGGGCGGGCAGTGCATCTCCTGCGGCTACGCGCCGGCGACGATGGCCGGCAGCGACGGCGCCTTCACGATCGTCTTCGATTCGCCCGTCACCGCGACGGTGCACCTGCCCGGCGGCCGCACCACGAGGATAGAGCCGCAGCCCTGGTAGGCCTCGCGCGCTTCCCGCCGCCGCGACACGGGCGGCGGGGCGGTGCCGTTCCGGTAGACTTTCGGTTCACCATGTCTTCCGGAAAGCCCCGCGCGGTCGAGTTCTTCGGCGCCCAGTTCGAGCGCCAGATCGCCTCGCACGACTACAGGCTCAACCCCTTCGAGGAGCGCGCCCTGCCCCACCTCCGGGGCCATGTGCTCGACCTGGGATGCGGGCTCGGGAACCTCGCGTTCGCGGCCGCGGCGCGCGGGGCCCGCGTGACCGCCTACGACGCCTGCGAGAACGCCGTGGACGACCTCGCGGAGCGCGCGATCGCCTCGGGGCTGGACCTCTGGGTGAAGACCGTCGACCTCAAGGGCTGGCGGCCGGAGGAGACCTGGGACGCGGTGAACTGCATCGGGCTCCTCATGTTCTTCGCGCGCGAGGATGCGCTCGCGGGCCTCGAGGCCGTCCGCGACGCGGTTCGCCCCGGCGGGATCGCGGTGGTGAACGCGATGATCGAGGGCTCCACCTTCCTCGCGATGTTCGACCCCGACGAGCACTACCTCTTCCGCCCCGGGGAGCTCGCCGCGCCCTTCGCGGGCTGGGAGGCGCTCCACGACAGCATCGAGGACTTCCCGGCGCCGGGCGAGACGGTGAAGCGCTTCCGCACGCTCATCCTGCGCTCGCCGGCCTGACTCAGGCGACGGTCACCTTCTTCGAGAGGTACACGTCCTGGATGGCGTTGAGGAGCTCGACGCCGTCCTTCATCGGCTTCTGGAAGGCCTTGCGGCCCGAGATGAGGCCCATGCCTCCCGCGCGCTTGTTGATGACCGCGGTCCTGGCCGCCTCCGCGAAGTCGTTCTCGCCCGAGGCGCCGCCGGAGTTGATGAGGCCGGCCCGGCCCATGTAGCAGTTGGCCACCTGGTAGCGGGTGAGGTCGATGGGGTGGTCGGTGGTGAGGTCGGTGTAGACGCGCTTGTCGATCTTCCCGTAGGGGTTCTCCTTCGAGTTGAGCGCGTTGTAGCCGCCGTTGTTCTCCGGCAGCTTCTGCTTGATGATGTCGGCCTCGATGGTCACGCCGAGGTGGTTCGCCTGCGAGGACATGTCGGCGGACACGTGGTAGTCGGTGTCGCCCTGCTTGAAGGCGTTGTTGCGCAGGTAACACCACAGGATCGTGACCATCCCGAGCGCATGCGCGCGCTTGAAGGCCTGCGAGACCTCCCAGATCTGGCGGCGCGATTCCGGCGAGCCGAAGTAGATCGTCGCGCCGACCGCGAGCGCGCCCATCTCGAACGCCTGGTCGACGTCCGCGAACATGCTCTGGTCGTAGGTGTTCGGGTAGGTCAGGAACTCGTTGTGGTTGAGCTTGACGATGAACGGGATGCGGTGCGCGTAGCGACGCGCGACCGACCCCAGCACGCCGAGCGTGGAGGCGACTGCATTGCAGCCGCCCTCGATGGCCAGGCGCACGATGTGCTCGGGATCGAAGTAGTCGGGGTTCGGCGCGAACGACGCGCCGCCCGAGTGCTCGATGCCCTGGTCGACCGGCAGGATCGAGACGTAGCCCGTGCCGCCCAGGCGGCCGGTGTCGAACAGCGCCTGCAGGTTGCGCAGGACCGGCGGCTTGCGGTCGCTGTCGAGCAGCACCCGCTCGACGAAGTCCGGGCCCGGCAGGTGCAGCCGGGACTTCGGCACGCCCGTGCAGGTGTAGTCGAGGAGGTTGCGGGCTTCGGCGCCGAGCAGCGCCTCGATGTCGGTGCCGCCGGCCGCCGGCCGGGGTGTTGCCACGCTCGCCATGGGTGTCCTATCTCATCCATTCGGCCATCAGGCGCCGGCACTCGCGGCGCCATTCGCAGTCCGATTCATCGCAGGTCCAGCGCTTCTCGGTGCGGAAGCATGCTTCGCCGCCGCGCGCGACCTGGAGCCTGTGCACCTTGGCCACGGCGGAACCGGTGAGGCCGGCGTCGGGCACGCCGGTCCGCCGCGCACGCACGGCGGGAGCGGACAACTCAAACATATCGACCTCCTCGCGTCTACTGGCGTGCCGGACGCTCGCGACTTGCAACCGCCGCGACAGACGTTAGAGTCTCGTCCTTCCGGCAGCCCGGGCCGGGGCCTTCTGGCGAGTTCCGTTCCCGAGCCGTTAACAGCTTAATTCCCCCGGATTAGGCTTTTATGACCTGGATCAGCGTGCCGGGCGGGCGCACGCGGACGGCAACGGATGAGCGAAGAAGAAAACCTGCAAGCGATTGATTCACTTGACGGAACCCGATTCCTGCTCGAGATCTCCCCGCGCCTGCCGCGCCGCCTCGGGCGGCTCCAGGAACTGGCCGGGGACCTCTACTACAGCTGGGATCGTTCCGCCCGGGGGCTGTTCCGCTATCTCGACCCCGAGCTCTGGGACAGCTGCGGCCACAATCCGCGCGTGTTCCTGCGCCGCGTGTCGCAGCGACGCCTGGACGAGGCGGCCGCCGACCGCACCTTCCTCGAGGCCTACAACCGCGCGCTGGCCAACTACGACACCTACGTCGGGGAGCGCACGCGCACCGGCCTTGCCGCCCGCTGCGATCCGAAAACCGACCTCGTCGCCTATTTCTGCGCCGAGTTCGGCTTCCACGAGAGCGTGCCCATCTACTCGGGCGGCCTGGGCATCCTCGCCGGGGATTTCTGCAAGGCCGCCAGCGACATCGGCCTGCCGTTCGTCGCCGTCGGCCTGCTCTACCGGCAGGGCAACGTGCAGCAGGTGGTGGACGAGGGCGGGCGGCAGCACCTGACCTTCGCCCGCTTCGACATCGACGATCTGCCGGTCGTCCCGGCCACCGCTGCCGACGGCGGCGAGGTCGTCGTCGAGCTCGAGCTCGCCGACGGCCCGCTGCGGGTGCGCGTGTGGCGCGTCAAGGCCGGCCACATAGACCTGTACCTGCTCGATTCCGACGTGCCGGAAAACGACGCGCAGGCCCGCGCCGTCACCACGCCGCTGTATCCCTCCGACAAGCTGCTGCGCCTGAAGCAGGAGATCGTGCTCGGCATCGGCGGCACGCGCGCGCTGCGCCGGCTCGGGCTCGCCCCGACCGTCTGGCACCTGAACGAGGGCCATCCCAGCCTGCAGGTCATCGAGCGCTGCCGCGAGCTGACCGCCACGGGGCTGCCGTTCGCCGCGGCGCTCGAGCAGGTCGCCGCCTCCACCGTGTTCACCACGCATACCCCGGTGCCGGCCGGGCACGAGATCTTCGATCTCGACCTCTTCCGCCACCACATCGGTCCGTTCCTGCGCGACCTGGGCGTGCAGGACGAGGAATTCTACGCGCTCGGGCGCAACGATCACGCGCACGCCTTCAACCTGACGTCCTTCGCGCTGCGCTGTTCGCGCTTCGCCAACGGCGTGAGCCGCATCCACGGGCGCACGGCCGCCCGCATGGAGCGGCACGTGTGGCCCGAGGTGCCGGTCGGCGACAACCCGATGAGCCACGTCACCAACGGCATCCACGTGCCGACGTTCATCGCGCGCGAATGGATCAACGTCCTCGACGATCCGGCCTGGCGCAACCAGCTCCTGAACGCCGACTACTGGAAGCGCATGCTCGGCGAGCTGCCCGACGCGACGTTCTGGAGCGTGCACCTGAAGCTGAAGCAGCTGCTGGTGGCCGACATCTGCGAGGCGGTCGAGCGGCGCAGCCACCGCTTCGGCTGGAGCCAGGCGCAGATCGACCGGCAGACCGCGCTGCTGCGCTCGGGCGACGTGCTCGTCCTGGGCTTCGCGCGGCGGTTCGCCACCTACAAGCGCGCGACGCTGCTGTTCGAGGATCCGGAACGGCTGCGCCGGCTGCTGAACGATCCGCAGCGCCCGGTGTGCCTGGTGGTCGCCGGACGCGCGCACCCGAGCGACGTGCCCGGCCAGGAGCTCATCCGCACCATCAACGAGTTCGCGCGCGAGCCCGCGCTCGTCGGCAAGGTGATCCTGGTGGAGGGCTACGATCTCGCGCTCGCGCGCCGCCTGGTGACGGGCGCCGACGTCTGGCTCAACGTGCCGGAGTACCCGCTCGAGGCGAGCGGCACCTCGGGCATGAAGGCCGGCAGCAACGGCGTGCTCAACCTGAGCGTGATGGATGGCTGGTGGGCGGAGGGCTACAACGGCCGCAACGGCTGGGCGCTGCAGCCGCACGATTCCGAGACCGACCCGTCGACGCGCCGCAGGCTGGAGGCCAAGGAACTGCTCGACGTCATCGAGCAGGAGGTCGTGCCGATGTACTTCGATCGCAGCCAGGGTTACTCGCCGCGCTGGGTCGAGATGGCCCGCGAGTCGATGCAGAGCATCATCCCGCGCTTCGGCGCGCACCGGATGCTGATGGATTACATCGGCAACTTCTACCTGCCCGCGATCGCCGTCGGGCGCCGGCTCGGCAGCGAGGGGTCGGCCGGGGCGCGAATCCTGGCGGACTGGAAGGCGAACGTGCGCGCCCGCTGGCCGGGCGTACGCGTGCAGCGCACCGACCAGCCGCCCGCCCGCATGACCGCCGGCGAGAGCCTGCGGGTCGCCGTGGCCGCGGACCTGAACGGCCTGGCGCCGGAGGACGTCGCGATCGAGTGCCTGCTGGGCAGGGCCGGCGACGGCGACACGTTCCGGGTGGAGGCGCGCGAACCCCTGCGGCCGGTCCGCGCGGCCGGCGGCGGGACGGTGTACGAACTGGACCTCAAGCCCTACCTGTCCGGCCTGGTCGGCTACAAGCTGCGTGCCTATCCCCAGCACGCGCTGCTGTGCCATCCCTTCGAACTCGGCCTGATGAAGTGGCTCTGAGGCGCCGCACGCCAGCGTAGAAGGGGCCGGGCTGCCCGCGGCGCGCGGCTGGCTCGTCCGGGTGCTGGCGGGAATCGCCCGCAGGTCAGGGTCCCGCGCGTGACGCTGCCTTCCGGCGGTAAGGAATCCCTCCTGCCGGCGGTCCTCCGGTGAGGACAGGGGCCGACTCCACAGAATCCCGGCGCACCCGGGATCGAGGCGGCGGCGGACCGCGTTACCATTCCCGGCCGCTGACACCCGGCAAGGAGCCTGACCATGAACATCAACGTGATCGGCGTGGGGATGACCCCCTTCGCCACGCCGCGCAACAGTGGCACCTACGTGGACCTCGGCAAGGCCGCCGTCGCCGAGGCGCTCGCCGACGCCGGCATCGCCTATGCGGCGGTCGACCAGGCCTGCGCCGGCTACGTGTACGGCGACAGCTGCAGCGGCCACCGGGTGATCTACGAGGCGGGCCTGACCGGCATCCCCGTCTTCAACGTCAACAGCAACTGTTCGACCGGGTCCTCGGCGCTGTACCTCGCGCGCCAGGCGCTGCTGTCCGGACAGGCGCAGTGCGCGCTCGTCGTCGGCTTCGAGCAGATGACGCCCGGCGCGCTCGGCGAGCACTGGTCGGATCGGCCCTCGCCGCTGCTGAAGTTCGTCGAGGTGGCCGAGCGCGCGCTCGGCCACGGCGACGCGCCGATGGCGGTGAAGCTGTTCGGCGCGGCGGGCAAGGAGTACCTCGCGCGCTATGGCGCGGCGCCGGAGTTGCTGGCGGCGATCCCGGTGAAGGCGCGCCGCCACGCGGCGGGGAATCCGAAGGCGGTGTTCCGCGATCCGCTCACGCTCGAACAGGTGCTCGCCAGCCCGGCGGTGTGCGATCCGCTGACGCGTTTCCAGTGCTGCCCGCCGACCTGCGGCGCGGCCGCCGCGGTGATCTGCACCGACGAATTCGCGGCGCGCCACGGCATCCGGCCGCAGGTGCGCATGCTCGGGCAGGCGCTCACCACCGACATGCCGTCGAGCTTCGCGGGCAGCGCGATGGACGCGGTCGGCGCCGACATGGGGCGGCGCGCGGCGCGTGCGGCCTACGAGGCCGCGGGTCTCGGGCCGGAGTCGGTCGACGTCGTCGAACTGCACGACTGCTTCAGCGTGAACGAGATCCTCGCCTACGAGGCGCTCGGGCTGTGCCCGGAAGGCGGCGCGACGAAGTTCGTCGCCGACGGCGACAACACCTACGGCGGCCGCTATGTCACCAATCCGTCCGGTGGACTCATCTCGAAGGGCCACCCGCTGGGCGCAACGGGACTCGCGCAGTGCTACGAACTCGTCTCGCAACTGCGCGGGCGCGCGGAAGCGCGCCAGGTGGAAGGCGCGCGCATCGGTCTCGCGCACAACATCGGCATCGGCGGCGCGTGCGTCGTCACGCTGTACGGGAAGGCGGCCTGAACGCGCACGCGGCGGCTGGTTTTACGGGCTTTTCGAGAGTGCAGTGCAACATGAATTCGCGCGGGCCGGACATGCAGGCGTTCGGCTTGTTTGGGAATATTGGTACTGTTATAGTCCAGACAGTACCAATAAAAAAAGCGCGTGACTCGGTCCAGGCAGTCGGGACGTCCGGTGGCCACCGCCACTCCATCCCGGGACCGCGCAACGGGTCGGCGCATAACGAGTACGCAACCAGTCGGCAGCCCCCGCCCCTTCGGGTCGGTCCACGCCACTGATGGAGGTCAAGATAATGCACATACGCAAGTATGACCGGGGCTTTTCGCGCCGGCATTTCCTGCAGGCCTCGGCCGCAGGCGCCACTGCCGGTGTACTCGCACCGCTGTGGGACGTCATTGCCGCGGAAGGGGACATCGGCAAGGCCTATCCGTCCGAACTCCTCTCGCTGGAGGAGTTCACGAAGGGCAAGCTGAAGGCAGGCGACGTGCTCGACGCCAACAACGTCGATACCGTCAAGGACCTGCTCGACGAGATCACCTACATACAGATCAAGCAGCAGGGCCGGGTGTGCGATCTGCGCCCGACCACCACCGACGTGTGGAAGCTGAACCCGCCCCCGTACCTGGAGGCGACCGTCGCCAACCGCGGCAAGGCCAAGTTCGACGACAAGGGCAACGTCGTCACGGCCGATGGCCAGCCCTGGATCGGCGGCAACCCGTTCCCGGATGCGAAGACCGCCGAGGAAGTCCTCGCCGGCCACAACCTGAGCTGGGGCCGACACGACGTCACTCAGTACTGCGTCGACGAGCATGACCTCGGCCCCGACAGCCAGGAGGAATACGCCTACCAGTTCTTCTGGGTGGAAGTCGCCGCAGTCGCCCGCACCGTGCTCGACCCCAAGCCGTACTTCCCGGGCCACGAGGACAAGATCCGCTACCAGGCGGCGGTGTGGACGGCCCCGAACGACGTCAAGGGCACTTCGATCCTGAACATCTGGCCGTACGACCAGACCCAGTACCCGGACTTCTTCGGCTACCTGCCCGCGTTCAAGCGCGTGCGCCGGTTCCCGACCAACCAGCGCTTCGAGCCGGTCATCGCCGGTTCGACGTTCTACCTGACCGACGCCTGGATGACCGGTGACCCGACGCTGACCTGGGGCAATTTCAAGCTCGTGAGCCGCGGCCCGATGCTGGCCTGCGTCCACGGCGCCTGGAACGGCCACAAGGATCCGGACTGGCATCACGAGACCTGCGGCGGCTCGAACGGCAAGCGCTTCTACCGCGTGCCGATGGAACTCGTGCCGGAGGCGTTCGTGGTCGAACTGGAGCCGACCGGCTATCCGCGCGCGCCGTACAGCAAGAAGCGGATCTGGTTCGATGCCCGCACCCTCACCCCGATGGTCATGAACAGCTTCGACCGTCGCGGCGCGGTGTGGAAGCAGTGGGAAGGCAGCTTCGACACCTACGAGAAGGAAGGCGCGCGTTTCGATTCCGGCCAGAAGCACCCGATCTGGTCGTGGACGCACGTGCATTCCCACGACATCCAGAGCGACCGCATCACCCGCTTCGAGCAGGTGCGTGCGATTCAGGGTGGCTTCCAGACCACCTACAACGATCCGGAAGCGTACGAGAAGTACTGCACCCAGGCGGCCATCCGCCGCCTCGGCACCTGATCGCGCTCTGCCGGTAGTGCCCCGCCCGGGGCCGGCCACGCGGCCGGTTCCGGGCGGGATCCCCCCACCAGAGGGGAACCCATAAGAACAACGACTCCGGTCAGTTCTCCATCCACGGGGCTAGCTTCAGGGGAGGTCGTCTCCGGCCATGGGTTTTCTCGTCAACATCGACAACGGCGGCACGTTCACGGATGTCTGCGTGAGCGATGGCGCCCGGCTGATACACGCCAAGTCTCCGACCACTCCGCACGATCTGACCCAATGCTTCATCGACACGCTCCGGCGCGCTTCGGCGGAGCTGTATGGCGAGGACGACCTCGCGCGGCTCATCCGCGAGACCGACTACCTGCGCTACTCGACGACCTCGGGCACGAACGCCGTCGTCGAGCGCAAGGGCACGCCGGTCGCGGTGCTCGTTGAGCGGGGCGAGGAGGACACGGTCTACGGCGCGACGCGCGCGCAGGCGGGCGGCGACCTGTGGCACGCGATGGTGCCCGGGCGTCCGATCGGCATCGCCGTCGGCGCGGGCGGCGAGGTCGACGAGACCGAGCTCATCCGCGTCATCAACGAGATGCTCGCGGGCGGCGTGCAGCGGCTCGTCGTCGCGCTGCGCACGAGCGCGGCCGAGGAGAGCGTCAAGGACATCCTGCTCGAGCGCTATCCGCGCCACCTGCTCGGCGCGATCCCGTTCCTGCTGTCCTGGGAACTGGCGCACGACGCCGACCACGCGCGCCGCACCGTCACCGCGGTGGTGAATTCCTACCTGCACCCGGGCATGGAGCACTTCCTCTACGGCGCCGAGAACGTCTGCAAGCAGCAGCACCTGCGCCGCCCGCTGCTCATCTTCCGCAACGACGGCGACTCCGCGCGCGTGGCCAAGACCACGGCGCTGAAGACCTGGGGCTCCGGGCCGCGCGGCGGCGTGGAGGGCTCGATTGCCTATGCGCGGCTGTACGGCATCGCCACGCTGGTCGGCATGGACATCGGCGGCACCACGACCGACGTCTCGGTCGTCAGGGACGGCGGCGTCGACATGCTCGCGAGCGGCGCGGTCGGCGTGCTCGCCACGTCCTTCCCGCTGCCGAGCCTGCAGAGCCACGGGCTCGGCGGCAGCTCGGTCATCGGCGTCGCCGGCGGCCGCATCAGCATCGGCCCGGAGAGCACGGGCGCGGCGCCGGGGCCGGCCTGCTTCGGCCGCGGCGGCACGGAGGCGACGCTCACCGACGCCCTGCTGCTCGCCGGCGTGCTCGACGGCGAGCGTTACCTCGGCGGCCAGTTGCAGCTGGATGCGGCGCGGGCGCGGGCGGCCATCGCCAGGCGCGTCGGCGAACCGCTCGGCCTGTCGGTCGAGGCCGCGACCGCCGCCATCATCGCGGCGTTCGAGGCCGCGGTGGGCGAGGTGCTGCGCCGGTCGCTGGCGCAGGCCGGGCGCGATCCGGCCGACGCGGTACTGCTCGCGTTCGGCGGCGGCGGCCCGATGATCGCCTGCGGCATCGCCGCCGCGGCAGGCATGAAGCGCGTCCTGGTGCCGCACCTGGCGGCGGTCTTCAGCGCCTTCGGCATCGGTTTCAGCAACCTTGCGCACGTGCACGAGGTGCCGCTCGAGGCGGCGGGCGGCCGGCTCGACGCCGCGCGCGCGGATCTCGAGGCCCGCGCCCGGCGCGACATGTACGGCGAGGGCGTGGACCCGAAGGAGTGCGCCTACGCCTTCTCGGTGCGCTCGTCCAGCGCCGGACTGTCGGTGACCCAGCCGCTCGTGAACGGCGCGCTGCCGGCGCCGGCCGGCACCGATGCCCGGCTGTCGCTCGCGGCGACCTACGCGCTGCCGACCTTCAAGCTCGTGGCCGACACCGGCCGTGCCGGCCAGGCGCCGCCCGCCACGGGCCGGGCCGAACTGCGGCTGTCCGCGGGCGCCGCCACCCCGGTGGCGCTGTACGCGGATGCCGACCTCCACCCGGGGGGAACGCTCTGCGGACCCGCGCTCGTGCGCGGCAACTACCTCACCGCCGTCATCCCCGCCGGCTGGCGGCTGCGGGTGACGGACAACCACGACCTGACGTTCGAGGTTGCCTGACATGACTGCACGCGTTGCCATCACCGAGTACCTGGAAATCGATCTCGGCTCCGAGCGCTGGCACTGCCGCAAGTGCCACCACGACCTCGCCCCGGCGCGCTCCAATTACAAGGAGGGACTCCTTGTCTACAACCGCGATCCGCGCGAGATCCACGCGCCGATCATCGACGAGCGCTACGAGTTCACCTATGCCCCGGATCCGTCCTGGTGCCGCATCCTGGAGTTCTACTGCCCGGGCTGCGGCACGCTGGTCGAGACCGAGTACCTGCCGCCGGGCTGTCCGATCACGCATGACATCGAGCTCGACATCGATCAGCTGAAGGCCCGCTACGCCGGGTTCGAGGGCAGCGCCCATGCGCCGGGTTAGCGTCGACATCGGCGGGACGTTCACCGACTGCTTCCTCGCCTTCGACGGCCGCTACGTCGAGGCCAAGGCCCTCACCACGCACCACAACCTGGCCTCCGGCTTCATGGATGCCCTGGGCAAGGCCTGCGCCGAACTCGGCCAGGACATGCGCGACGTGCTCGGCAGCGTCGACGCGGTGCGCTATGCGACGACGCTGGGCACCAACGCGCTCATCGAGCGCAAGGGCCCGCGCGTGGGGATCATCACCACGGCCGGCTTCGAGTCGGGCGTGACGCTGATGCGCGCCCGCGGCTACGGCGACGGGCTGCCGGCCGCGCAGCAGACCGATCTGCCCGCCGCCGACCGGCCCGTGCCGCTCGTGCCGCCGCGGATGATCGTCGGCGTGCGCGAGCGCATCGACTACAAGGGCGAGGTGCTGCTGAGCGTGGACGAGGAGGACGTGCGCCGCCAGGTGCGCCGCCTCGTCGACCAGGGCGCGCAGGCGTTCGTCGTCTCGCTGGTCAACTGCGTGGTGAATCCCGCGCACGAGAAGCAGATCGAGCGCATCATCCTGCAGGAGTACCCCACGCACGTGCTCGGCGCGATCCCGATCGTGCTGTCGCACCGCGTCGCCGGCCGCAAGTCCGAATACGCCCGCACGATGTCGGCGGTGCTCGACGCCTACCTGCATGACCAGATGTACCACGGCATGTCCACGCTCGAGATCGCCCTGCGCAAGAGCGGCTACGCCCGCCCGATGCTGCTGGTACACAACACCTCGGGCATGGCGCAGATGAACTCCACGCACTCGCTGCAGACGATCCATTCCGGCCCGGTGGCGGGCCTGGAGGCGACCAACTACCTCTCGCGCGCCTACTCCGAGCCGAACCTCATCGCCACCGACATGGGCGGCACGAGCTTCGACATCGGGCTGGTCACCGCCGACGGCGTGAAGTTCTACGACTTCAATCCGGTCATCGACCGCTGGCTCGTGTCCACGCCGATGACCTACCTGCACACCCTTGGCGCGGGCGGCGGCTCGATCGCCCGCTACGACCGCATGTGGGAGGCGGTCGAGGTCGGCCCCGAGAGCGCCGGCTCCGATCCGGGACCGGCCTGCTACGGCCGCGGCGGCAAGCTGCCGACCACGACCGACGCCAACCTCGTGCTCGGCTACCTCGACCAGGACAACTACGCCGGCGGTACCATCAAGGTCAGCCTGCGGCGCGCCGAGCGCGCGATCGAGGAGTACATCGGCAAGCCCTCGGGCATGTCCCTGATCGAGTCGGCCAAGGCCATCAAGCGCAAGGTCGACGCCAACATGGCCTCGGCGATCTTCAAGGAGGTCGCGGTCAAGGGCTACAACCCCAAGCACTTCGTGCTGCTCTCCTACGGCGGCGGCGGCCCGCTCCACGCCTGCGGCTACGCCGCGCAGATCGGCATCACGCGCATCCTCATCCCCCCGTTCTCGTCGGTGTTCTCGGCCCTGGGCGCCGGCAACATGAACCAGTTGCACATCCACGAGAAGTCGCTGTACCTGATGCTGTACGACGCCAACCAGCGCACGATGCTGGAGGACTACGCCGTCTACAACGCGACGGTGGCCGAGCTGGAGGAGCGCGGGCGCGAAGACCTGATGCGCCAGGGCGTCGACCCGGCCGGCATCCGCACCCGCGTCGAGGTCGACATGCGCTACGGCAACCAGCTCGCGCAGATCGGCGTGGCCTGCCCGACCGCGCGGCTGAACTCGGTCGCCGACGTCATCGCGCTGCTCGACAAGTTCAGCAACAACTACGCCCAGCGCTTCGGCGAGGGCAGCCAGGCACCGGAGGCGGGCGTGCGGGTCAACGTCATCCGCGTGGTCTCGTACGTGGAGCACGAGCACCTGCAGATGGAGCCGAGCCGCGCCAGGAGCGACGCCCGGCCGCAGCACCGCACCGAGCGCCTGTGCCACTTCACGAATCTGCCGGACCCGATCCTGACGCGGGTCTACGACGGCGACACGGTGCCCGAGGGCGCGACGGTGGCGGGCCCGGCGCTGGTGGAGACCCCGCGCACGACCTACCTGGTCGAGCCGGGCTGGCAGCTGACGATGGGCAGGACGGGCTCGGCCTGGATGGAGAAGCAGGCCTGAAGCGGACAATACCGCCGGGCCGCGACGCGGCCCGGGCGGCGGCCGGCGGCGACCGGCCGCCATGGCAGCGCGCAAGCGCGTGAAGGAGACCGGCATGGGCGGCGATCAGGAAAAGTCCCTCATCGAGAAGTTCCTCGAGGAGAACGTGCTGTTTCTCGGGCCGGACCCCGAGATCATGGAGAACCACCAGTGCGCGCCGATCACCGCGCGCGAGCGCGCGGCCATGGCGGCGTTCGCCAATCCCGACGAGGTGAACCTCGTCCGGCACAAGCTGCAGACGGCCTGCAACGAGTCCTTCGACATGGTCGAGCAGATGGGCGCCGCGCCGGGGGCCAAGTGGGGCGACCTCATCTCCGGCGTGTGGACCGGGCAGGGCGACCTGGCGATGGCCAGCATGGGCGGGGTGCTGATCTTCTCGGTGCTGACCCAGCACCCGGTGAAATTCATCCTCAAGTACTGGAAGGACGACCCGACGGTGGGCCTGAAGGACGGCGACGTCTTCATGCACAACGACGCGCGTTACGGCAACATCCACAACACCGACCAGAGCCTGCTCCTGCCGGTGTTCCACGAGGGCGAGCTCATCTGCTTCACCGGGGCCATCGTCCACGAGGGCGAGAACGGCGCCATCGAGCCGGGCGGCATGCCGTCGGCCGCCGAGTCTCCCTACGACGAGGGCCTGAAGATGTCGCCGATCAAGGTCGGCGAGAACTTCACCTTCCGGCGCGACCTGATGACCTTCCTGCAGAACTCGGTGCGCGAGCCCAAGCTGCAGCTCGAGGGCATGAAGGCCAAGCTCTACGCCGCGATGCGCATGAAGTCGCGCGTGGAGGACGCGATCGCCGAGTACGGGGTGGAGGCGGTGGTCTCGACCCTGCGGCGGACCCTCATCGACACCGAGTCCGAAGTGCGCCGGCGCCTGTCCGCCTGGCCGGACGGCAAGGTGCGCACGAACATCTTCGCCGACGGCACGCTGCGCGAGAACTGCCTCATCCGCATCCGCTGCGAGCTCGACAAGCGCGGCGACGAGCTCACGATCGACTTCCGCGGCTCGGCGCCGGAGTTCCTCAACCGCGCGAACAACACCGTGCTCGCCTCGCTGAAGGGCATGCTGGCGCAGGAGTTCCTGAGCTTCGTCTGGCCGGACCTGCCGCGCAACCAGGCGGTGTTCGCGCCGATGACCGTGCTGACCGACCGGCGCTCGACGCTGCACTGCTCGCCCGAGGCGCCCAACGCGCAGAGCATGATGACCTTCTTCCCGGGCTTCACCGCCATCCAGATCGGCGTGCCGAAGTTCATGTACAGCACCTACACCTACCACCCCGCCGAGCGTTCGAGCGACATCATCGCCGGCTGGTACAACATGATCGTCACATTCATCTACGGGGGCATCAACCAGTACGGCGAGCTGGTCGGCAACGTCTGCGCGGACCTGAACGGCATGGGCGGCGCGGCGCGCTGGAACCGCGACGGCGAGCACTCCCTGGCCCCGATCTTCGCGCCCATGGCCGACATCGGCGAGCAGGAGCTGATCGAGGAGGAGGTGCCGCTGATGAAGTACGTGCCGCACCGGGTGATGAAGGACAACCAGGGCTTCGGCAAGTACCGCGGCGGCCACGGCTACCAGCAGATCGCGACGATGAAGGACTCGTCGATGTGGGGCTACATGTGCTGCAGCATCGGCTCGAAGTTCCCGACCACCCACGGCATCTTCGGCGGCTACGGCTCGCGCAGCTACCCGCTGTGCAAGGTCAAGGGCGTGAACGTCTTCGAGGTGATGAAGGACAACCGCGAGCTGCTGCGCTACACGATCGAGGACATCATGAACGACCGGCCCTTCCCGGGCGCGCAGTACAGCACCCACCACATGGGCCTGCAGCTCGAGTTCGCCCAGCCGGGCGAGCTGTACATGATTTCGCAGGGCTCGGGCGGCGGCTACGGCGACGTCCTCGACCGCGATCCGGAGATGGTGGCGAGCGACTTCCTCGATGGCCTGGTGTCCATGCGCACGGTGCAGTCGATCTACCACGTGGTGCTGAACGAGGAGACCGGGGCGGTGGACGTGGAGGCGACCGCCAAGGCGCGCGACGCCGAGCGCGCCAAGCGCAAGGCCCGGGGCAAGCCGTACAAGGAGTTCGTGAAGGAGTGGCAGACGGCAAAGCCGCCGGCGACGGTGCCGTTCTACGGCTCGTGGGACGATCGCGAGGTCATCTACCGCGGCAGCCCGGACGACACCTGCCCGGCGAGCGCGATCCGTCCGATCATGATGCCCAACCCGAAGGACGTGCGCATCGCCCAGCTCGAGCGCGAGCTGCACGCGCTGAAGGGCGACGCGGCCCGCGAGGCCGAGTTCCAGGCGCTGAAGAGCACGAAGTAGGGGCGGTGCCGCGGGAGACAGCGACGTGGCCGACGGGGTGCTGAAGGACTGGCGCTCGGGCGGGCGGGACCGCCTGCTGTGGGTCGAGTACGACGAGTACGCCCGCCGGGTGTTCGCGGGCTCGCCGCCGCACTGGTGGCGCGACGCGGTCGGCTACTCGGGCACGCTCGCGCAGGCCCACCGCGTCGTGCCGAGCGACGTCATCACGGTCGATGCCCTCTCGCCCTGCCTCGTGGCCTGGCGCGACGATCCGTCCGCCTTCGCGGGCCAGTCCCCGGCCGAGCGGGCGCAGGCGCTCCTAGCCGGCGCGGCGGCGCGCGCCTTCGTCGCCGAGGCGCTCGATGCGCTCGCGCATCGCTTCGCCGGGCGCGCCGATCTCGTGCTGCGGCTGCTCGCCCCGGCCGATCTGCTGCGCGCCTGCGGCGCCCCGGCGGGCGAGGATCCCGGGTTCGACGCGATGGACGATACGGCGGTCGCACTCGCGAACCACCTGCGCGCCTTTGCCGACCGGCCGGTGGCCGGCCTGCTGCTGGAGTCGGCGGCGCCCGTGGCGTTGTCGCCGGACGAGCGCGAGGCCTGCGATCCGCTGCTCGGCGCAGCGGGCCACTACGGCTGGACCACGGCGCTCGCGCTGCCCGCCTGCACGGCGGCAGCGGACGGGACGGGGGAGGGTTTCGATCTCGCCCTGCTGCCGGAGGTCGGGGCCGGCGACCTGGGCCAGGACCGGCGCCGCGGCGGCGCACTGCCGGCGAGCACCTGGCGCGAGCGCGATGCGGTGCCCGCGCCGCTGCCGCGCGGGCTGCGCTACGGGCGGATCGATCCGGACGCGGAGCCGGAACTGGTCGTCGAGCGAATGCGCGGACTCGTCGCGTGAACGTCGCAGTCGCAACCGGCCGTCAGCGGCATGGCGCGGGCTGACGCCCGCTCCCGCGCAGGTCCGTCACCCGTGACGCTGAGGGACGTCCGGCCGGTGCAGCAGTCCGTGCAGCAGCAGCCCGGCGAGTTCGCCGAAGGCCTCGGGCATGCTCATGTTGGTGTTGGCGTAGAAATCCGGCGAGCGGATGCGCGCCATGCTCGCAAACATCGTCTCGGCGACGAGGTGCGCGTGCACGCCGCGGAAACGGCCGCGGTCGATGCCCGCCTGCACCAGTTCGCGCAGCCCCTCCACGCGCAGGCGGATGTGTTCCTGCCATTCCTTGCGGCTCGGGGCCCAGCGATCGATGTCGGCGACGATGAGCGGGGAGAGCTTCTGCGCGGCGCGCGCGCCCGCCTGCAGGTAGGCCTGGATCTGCTCGCCCGGATCGTCGCGCCCGTCCAGGGCGCTGCGACCGGCGCTGCGCACGCGCTCGAAGAAGCGCTGCAGGACGAGGAGGACGAGTTCCTGCTTGCTCGGCGCGAGTTCGTACAGCGTGCGCCGCGAGCAGCGCAGGCGCGCGGCCATGTCGCCGACCGTGATGCGGGCGAAACCCTCGGCGAGGATCATGTCCTCCAGCGCATCGAGCAGTTCCTCGGCGCGCTGGCTGCCGCGCAGCGCAGCGGCGGCCTGGGCGGCCTCGTCTTCGGATGCTGGTATCTTCACGGTACTGGCGGTACCCATCGCCGCGAGTATGGGCAGTCGATCAGCTAAACGCAACCGCATGCAGCATGCCGCTGCGGCGCAAAAAAGAACGCGGGCCGCGGGCAGCGCGCGCGGCCGCAGGGAGCATCTCGCATGACCGCAGTGAATCGCAGCTGGCGTTTCGCCGCCTATCCGCAGGGCATGTACAAGCCGACGGATTTCCGCTGGCAGGAAGAGCCCGTTCCGGCTCTCGCCGATGGACAGTTCCGCGTCCGCAACCTGATGCTCTCGCTCGATCCGACCAACCGCGCATGGGGCGAGGAGCGCGACACCTACATGCCGCAGATCCGGATCGGCGAGGTGATGCGGGGCCTGGGCATCGGCATCGTCGAGGCGTCGCGCCACCCCCGGTTTCCGGTCGGCAGCTACGTCACCGGCCTCATCGGCTGGCAGGACTACCTGACCACCAGCGGCCTGGGCGAAGACGGCTCGCCGAGCGTGGGCCCGCTGCCGCGCGACCCGCGCCTGCCGCTGGAGGCCTACCTCGGCCTGTTCGGATTCATCGGCCTGACCGCGTACTTCGGATTGCTCCGCATCGGCCGACCGGTGCCGGGCGATACGCTGGTCGTCTCGGCGGCCGCCGGCGCCACCGGATCGCTGGTCGGCCAGATCGGCAGGATCATGGGCTGCCGCGTGATCGGGATCGCCGGCGGCGCGGACAAGTGCGCGTGGCTGCGCGACACGCTCGGCTTCGACGCGGTGATCGACTACCGCAGCGAGAACGTCGCCGAGCGCCTCGCCGCCCTGGCACCGGACGGCATCGACGTGCTGTACGAGAACGTCGGGGGCGCGACCTTCGAGGCGTCGCTCGACCACCTCGCGCTCGGCGCCCGGGTGGTGGTGGCCGGCATGATCGCGGCCTACAACGATCCGGCCCTGCCCGGGCCGCGCAACCTGGTGAACCTCATCCTCAAGCGCGCCTCGATGGAGGGCTTCGTCGTGCTCGACTACCTCGGCGAGCGCGAGGCAGTGCAGCGCGCAATCCGGGATCTCGCGGCCTGGCACCGGTCCGGCCGCCTGCAGTACCGCACCCACGTGGTGGACGGACTGGAGCAGGCGCCGATCGCCCTCAACCTGCTCTTCACCGGCGGCAACCGGGGCAAGCTGATGGTGCGCATCGCGCCGGATCCGGAGGGTCGCTGACGTGGAAGGGCGAGACGGTGCGGATCCGCTCCGCGGGCGCGGTACACGGGCCGCTGCCGGCCACCCGGATGGCAGAGCGGAACAGTGTTGCGCCTGACATTGGCCGTGCGCCGGTGCCGGGCGGGTCTGCTGCGACTCGCTCGAGTACGTCCCTGTAGCGCTCGGTCGCGCGCGTCCTGCGCGCTCACGGTCGCCGCAGACCCGCCCGGCACCGGCGCCGGTCGGAGTCACTGACATTTTCACTGCGCCATTCAGCGCGCCCGGGCTTGGCCGCGGGCGGGATCGATTCAAGGGAGAATGGATGAAATGAGACTCGAACCGCTCATGAACCTGCACGGCGAACTGCGCATGCCGCCGGCCGATCTCGGCGCGACGCCGGCCGGCCGGCGCCTGATCGTCGATGTCGCCGGCGGCAGCTTCGACGGCGCGCGCCTGCGCGGCCGGGTGCTGCCGGGGGGTGGCGACTGGCTGCTCATCGGCGCCGACGGCATCGGCCGGCTCGACGTGCGCATCACGCTCGCGACCGCCGACGGCGCCTTGATCTACGTCCAGTACCACGGCGTGCTCGAGGTGAACGATACCGTCCTCGGCGCGCTGACCGGCGGCGGCGAGACGGCCTTCGGCCAGTTCCGTTTCTTCAGCGCGCCGCGCTTCGAGACCGGCGACGCGCGCTACGCCTGGCTGAACGGCATCGTCGCCGTCGGCCAGGGCCGGGTCGCCCCCAACCACTGCGTCGAATACCGCATCCACGAGGTCCGCAATGACTGACAAGCTCCCCGCCCGCCGCGACGTCGCGTTCGACGCCGAAGGCACCACGCTGCGCGGCTGGTTCTACGCGCCGGCCGGTCGCGGTCCGTTCCCGACCGTCGTCATCGCCCACGGCTTCTCCGGCCTCAAGGAGCACTTCCTCGACAGCTATGCCGAGTGCTTCCAGGCCGCGGGCCTCGCGTCGCTGGTCTGGGACCATCGCAATTTCGGCGCGAGCGACGGCGAGCCGCGGCAGGAGATCGACCCGTGGGCGCAGGTGCGCGACTACCGGCACGCGATCACGTACGCGACGACGCTGCCGCAGGTCGATGCCTCGCGCATCGGCATCTTCGGCTCGAGTTACTCGGGCGGCCACGTGCTCGTCGTGGGAGCGATCGACCGGCGGGTGCGCTGCGTGGTCTCGCAGGCCCCGTTCGTCAGCGGCAAGGTGAATTTCGAGCGCCTCGTGCGCGGACCGGATTTCCCGGGACTGCGCGCCGCGTTCGACGCCGACCGGATGCAGCGCTTCAGGGGCGGGCCGCCGACGCTGCTGCCGGTGGCCGCACCGGAGCCCGACCAGCCGTGCGCGCTGCCCGGGCGCGAGACCTGGGACTTCTTCCAGGCGGCTTCGACGCGCGTCGAGTGGCGCAACGAGGTGACGCTGCGCAGTTGCGAGATGGGCCTCGAGTACGAGCCCGGCGCTTACGTCGAGCGCATAGCGCCGACTCCGCTGCTGATGGTGATCGCGACGCACGATACCCTGACCCCCACCGACGCGGCGCTGGCGACCTACGCGCGCGCGCTGGAACCGAAGGGACTGGTGCTGGTGCCGGGCGGTCATTTCGATCCGTACGTCAACCAGTTCGCCATCGCCGGCATCGGCGCGCGCGACTGGTTCGCGAAGCATCTGGGCGCCGGCCGGTGAGGCTCCTGTCGCTGCGCTGCAGCGAAAAAAATCGAGGAAAATAATCGTTGACAGGGGTACCGCTGCGCTTCAATCTTCGCGACGGTACCTGATCGGTACTCGCGGTACCTGAAGCACGGGCAGCGCACTGGGCCTGCCCGGAGGACAATAACGATCGTCGCCGCGCGGCGCGCGGCGCCCGCTTCCTCGCGGAGCCGGTACGTTCGCCGCGCACAGGAGCGACCGGAGACATCGGGGTGGCCGCAGCATGCTCGCCCGCGACCCGGGACGGGTTCTTCCCGCGTTGCCCGTCGCGCGCGGGCGCGTGACCGGCCCCGCCGCCAAGACCTGACGGAGACAGCCGATTCCCATGCAAGGCATACGACACACGCTCGCCCGCCTGACGATGCAGAACCGGGCGATCACGTCCGCGGTGCTCGGGCTCATCACGGTGTTCTTCGCGATCGGCTGCGCCAGGGTCGAGATCAAGACGATTTTCTCCGACCTGTTCCCGCGCAACCACCCGTTCGTGCAGACCTACAAGGACCATCCGAACTTCGGCAACCCGCTGACCGTCGTGATGATGGTCAAGCGCAAGGACGGGGACATCTACAACCCCGAGACGCTGGCCAAGGTCTGGCGCATGACGCGCGACATCGACCTTACCCCCGGCGTCGACCACGACCAGATCCTGTCGATCACGACCGAGAAGGCGCGCTACGCCGAGGCGACCCCGCAGGGCATCGACACCAAGCCGCTGATGGACTCGCGCGCGCCGGAGACGCCCGAGGAACTCGAGGAACTCCGGCAGCGCGTGAACAAGGCGCCCGGCGTGCGCGTGTTCCTGATCTCGCAGGACGAGACCGCGACCATCATCTCGGCGACCTTCATCGAGCGGCTGGTCGACTACGGGGTGGTGTTCGACTACATACAGGAGATGCGGGCGCGCGAGACCGACGCCAGCCACGAAATCTACGTGGCGGGGTGGCCGATGCTCACCGGCTGGGTGTACGCGTACGAGAAGCAGATGCTCGGCATCTTCGCGGTCACCGGCGTGGCGCTCATCCTGTCCCTGCTCGTGTACATGCGCAACGTGCCGGGCGTGGTGACGCCGGTCGCCGTCAGCGTCGTGGCGGGCATCTGGGGCTTCGGCTTCGTCGGCTGGATCGGCGACCCGATCGAGCCGCTCATCATGGTGGTGCCGATGCTGCTCGTGGCGCGCTCCTTCAGCCACTGCGTGCAGATCACCGAGCGCTACTACGAAATCTACGACGTCGTCCGCGACAAGAAGAAGGCGGCCGAGCTGGCGCTGGGCGTGATGATGGCGCCGGGCGTCCTGGGCATCGTGACCGACGCCGCGGGCCTGTTCCTCATCGCCATCGCGCCGATCCCGACGATGGAGCGCTTCGCCCTGTTCTGCGGCTTCTGGGCCGTGATGCTGGTGCCGGCCAATCAGTTCCTCTCGCCGATCCTGCTGTCGCTGTTCCCGCCGCCGCACAACGTCGACACGCTGATCGGCAAGGGCGGCGATCAGAGCTGGCACGCGGCCCTGAAGCGCATGCTGCGGAAGTTGGCCGGGATCTCGCACGGCCCGAAGGCGCGCTACACGACGGTCGTGGTCGTCATCCTGGCGATCGTGTCCACCTGGCTCGCGCTGCAGATCAAGATCGGCAACCCGGTCGAGGGCAGCAACCTGCTGCGGCCGGACTCCGAGTTCAACGTGGCGGTGCGCAGGATCAACTCGCATTTCCCCGGCCTCATGACCCTGGAAATCGTGTTCGAGGGACTGAAGGATGACAGCCGCATCGTCAAGGAGTCGGAGACAATCCGGGTGATGGCCAAGCTGCAGCGCTACCTGGAGCTGCAGGACGCCCCGCCGGAGGCGACGCTGTCGTTCGCCGACTACCTGCCGGAGACCAACCGCCTGTTCAACGGCGGCAATCCGAAGTTCGGCCCGCTCGACGACAGCGATGCCACGGTCGGCGCGGTCGGCTCGGCCCTGTTCATCGGCAACAGCACCAAGAACTACGCTCACGTCACCGACTTCGCGCTGCGCAACGGCACGGTATCGCTCTGGTACAAGGACAACCGGCAGGAGACCGTGGACCGCGCCCTGGAGCAGACACGCGCGGCGCTGACGACCCTGGGCGGCCGGCAGATCGACGAGAACACCCTGCAGTTCGAGACCTTCAAGGTGCGCCTGGGCACCGGCGCGATCGCGCTGCAGCAGTCGGTGAACGACACGGTCGACAGGTACCAGCTGCACATACTGCTGGCGCTGAACACCGTGATCCTGCTCACCTGCAGCTTCGCCTACCGCTCGCTCGTCGCCGGCATCCTGCTGCTCATCCCGGTCAACCTGTCGAACATGCTGCTCGAGGCCGTCATGGTGCTGATGGACATCGGCCTCGACGTCAACAGCCTGCCGATCGCCGCGATCGGCATCGGCGTGGGCATCGACTACGGCATCTACCTGCTGTCGCGGATCTGCGAGGAGTTCCGGGATTCCCAGCACCACGGCGAGGCAATCGAGGCGGCGGTGTCGACCACCGGCAAGGCGATCTTCTTCACCGCCACGATCGTGCTGCTGAGCATCCTGCCGTGGTACTTCCTGTCCGGCCTGAAGTTCCTCGCGGACATGGGCCTGCTGCTGGTGATGATCATGCTCATCAACATGGTGATCGCGCTGATCGTGCTGCCGCTGCTCGTGTACCTGATCAAGCCGAGGTTCGTGGAGCGCGAGCACCTCATCGTGTCCGAGGCGATCGACTTCGGCACCCTCCACGCGCAGGAGCGGCCGGCATGAGCATGGAGAAGCGCAAGGTGAACGACGACCATCGCGACGGTTCGGAGGCGCCCGGGCCGCGCCGGGGCAGCGGCCCGCGGCTGTCGGCCGCGGCAGGTGCCCGCAGGGTGCTGGCGGCCGGCCTCGCGCTGGCGGCATTGTCCGTGGCGGGCGGCGTCAGGGCCGACGGCGTCGCCATCAGCGGCGACCCGCCGGAACTGGAGGCGCTGACACCGGTGCGCGTCGGCATCGCCCACGACGCGCTCTACGATCTCGACCTGCGCGAGAAAGGCGGGCTCGCGGTGGGCGTGCACGGGTCGGTGCTGAGCACCTCCGATGGCGGCCAGACCTGGACGCCGCTGACCGTGCCGACCGACAAGGCGCTCCTGGGCGTCGCGACCGCGGGTGACCGGGGCATCATCGTCGGCCAGGAGGGCGTCATTCTGGTCAGCGAGGACCTGAAGAGCTGGACCGCCGTCGACAGCGGCGCAGGCGCCGTGCGGTTGCTGTCGGTGGCTCTCGCCGAGGACGGCACGGCGGTGGCGGTCGGCGCGTTCGGCACGGTCCTCCTCTCCAGGGACTTCGGGGCGACCTGGGAGCAGTCGCTGCTCGACTGGGCGGCACTCGGGTCCGAGGACGGCTACGAGCCGCACCTGTACGACGCACGCGTGGCGAACGGGCGGCTCCTCGTCGCCGGCGAATTCGGCTTCGTGCTCGCCAGCACCGACGGCGGGCAGACCTGGACGAAGCTGCATTCCGGGGACGAGTCCATCTTCGCCTTCCACATCGCGGCGAACGGTGTCGGCTTCGCCGTCGGCCAGGACGGCCTGGTCCTGCGGACGCGCGACGACGGCGCGACCTGGGAACGGCTGGACGCCGGCACCGACGCCAACCTGCTCAACGTCTGGAACTCGACGCAGGGCGAGGTGGTGATCGTCGGGATCCGGGTGCTGCTGCGGAGCCGGAACGACGGCGACGCGTGGACCCGCGGGCAGGGACACGACGTGGATCGCAACTGGTACCAGGGACTGGGCGCCGCACACCGCTCGGCCGAGGCCGCCAACGGCACGATCGTGCAGGAAGTCGTCTACGCCGCCGGGCATGCGGGCATCATCGCGCGGATCAATGACTGATTGTGGCGTATGTGCAACGTGGCCACCGGTGCACGATCCCGGGGATGCTGCGGCGCACCAAGAGAACGAGCTGCCACGCGAAGGGAAGAATCCGGGCAGACCTATGGTTCTGCTCGATTTGATCGCCTATACTCGACCCGGGTTGGTACTCCGATAATTCTAATAGTACCGGGTCGATCGATTCGAACGGGGTGTTGCAGCGACGCTGAAATTCGGCCAAGAACCGTCGCAATTCGCACAGAGGGAGAGCGCACGTGAGCAAATTCGAAATCAGGAAGATGCTGTTGCTGGGCGGCGCCGCCGTCGCGGCCGGACTGCCGGTCGGCACGCAGGCACTCGACCTCGGCATCGACCGGCTGAAC
>CAYOJP010000023.1:0-24577 GCA_964404305.1 uncultured Gammaproteobacteria bacterium | reverse complement strand
CGGTACACCGCGAAGTTCGCCCGCGCCTCGATGAGGCCCTCGCGCTCCCCCGTCACCCGCACGCTGCCCACCACGTGCCGGTAGGCATGCGGCCCGTAGATGTTCGCCTCCCGGTGCGCCACCACCCGGTCCGCCAGCATCCCCCGGCTGTCGCAGCGGATCAGCGCCAGCCCCAGCCCCTGGTCCGCGTTCTCCCGCGGCAGCACCTGGTACAGGCAGCGCTCGGCGAACAACTCCGGCCACGCCTCCAGCCGGTCGTCGTCGATGCAGTGCGCGTAGGCCGCGTTCAGGTCCTCCACCAGCGCCCGCAGCGCCAGCCTATCCATGCGTGCCCGCCGCCGCCCCGTCCATCAGCGCCCGGTAGTGCTGCCAGAAGCCCCGGATCGCCGCCTCGTTCACCAGGTTGTCCTGGTCCGCCGCGTCGCGTCCTCCCATCTCGATCACGGATGCGCCTTCGCCCCCGGCGCTCACCGCCTGCTGCACGATCTCGGTGGCGTGCCCGTCCTCCATCGAGATGAGCCCCGCCGGGCCGATGAGGTTGGCCTGCTTGAGCCGCATCGCCTGCAGCTCGGCGTCGTCATCGGCGTAGCCGAAGTGCGTCACCACCAGCTCGAAGCGGTCCACGGCCTTGGGCAGCAGCTGGCGCACCGCCAGCGTGTTGGCGATCTGCTGCACGATCAGCCCGGGGAACAGCGACAGGATCTGCAGCCCCCGGAACTCGGGTCGCCCGGCCAGCAGGGAAGGATCGGCCAGCGTGTATTTCGCCCGGTAGGTACGCAGGTCCTGCCCGGCCATGGCGGCGGCCTCGGCCGCCTCGTCCTCGCGCCAGGAGGCCAGCACGCAGTGCCGGCGCTGCGCGTCCATCCAGATCCCCCCGCCCTGGGAGGAGCGGTACAGGCCGAAGGTGGCGTGGAACAGGTGCAGCAGGCTGGCGTGGTAGGGGTCGCGCACGTTCTCGGCGTACAGCTTCCAGTTGGCGGCCACGTACTGGCGCGAGTGGCCCAGCACGGTGATGGGGCGGGTGAAGATCCCGTCCAGGGCCTGGCGCATGGGCGCGCCCAGGTACTGGGGCAGCGGCTCCACGGCCGGGTCGAAGGTGGCGAACACCAGGTCGTGGTAGGTGGCGAGGGTGAGCTTGTGCAGGCCGTGGTCGGCCAGGGCGAAGTCCGCCGGCACCCCGCCCTTGCCGGCGATGCCCTCGCGGAACGGCACCCCGCGCAGGTTGCCGGCCAGGTCGAAGGCCCACTGGTGGTAGGCGCACACGTGCGAGGCGCGGTTGCCGCGCGGCTCCCGGCACACCAGCGCGCCGCGGTGGGCGCAGCGGTTGACCCAGGCGTGCAGCGCGCCCTCGCGGTCGCGGGTGAGCACCACCGGGGTGTCGCCCACGAAGGTCGCCTTGAAGTCGCCCGCCTTCGGCACCTCGGCCGCCAGGCCCAGGAAGTTCCAGGTCGGGCCGCGGAACAGGCGCGCCTGCTCGTCGGCATAGGCCTGCGCATCCGTGAACACCCGGTACGGAACCGCCGCCGTGCCGCTGCGCGGCCAGGCGGGCGCCGACCGGGCATCGTCCTGCAGGACACTCGCCATGGCATCTCCCCCGCGGAGCCCGGTGGCCCCGGCGACCGGCCGATTCAAAATAGCAGAGCGCGAATGTCGATCACTGCGGCCGGCGCCGATGCCAGGTGCAGCAAATTCACGCTTTGCTATCTTAGGTCATCGGGCGGCCGTGCGCCCGTCGCTCAGCCGAGGAAGCCACGGACCAGCGCGAGCGTTTCCTCGAGCTTCTCCATCTGCGGGATATGGCCGCAGTCGTCGAGGATCTCGACCCGGCTGCCGGCAATGCGACTGCCGAACTCGGCGGCATAGGCGACCGGCACGAGGCGATCCTGGCGGCCCCACACGATGAGCGCCGGGATCGCCACGCGGTACAGCCGGCGGACCAGCCCGTGATCGGGGATCGGCCACAGGAACTTCCCGGTGCACCCGAGCGTCCAGACCGCGTGCCCGATGTGCGTCGGGATCAGCTCCGGATCGGACGGCAGCGCGAACATCGCCTGCGCTGCAGGCAGGGACGGATCCAGGAACAGAAAGCCCGGCACCTGCTCCGGGGGCGCGCCATACAGATCGGCGAGCGCGAGCGGCGCATCGTCGCGCCACAGTCCGACCGGTGCGAGGGCGACCAGGCGGCCGAACAGGGCGGGGAAGTTCGCCGCGAGGTCGGTCGCCACCATGCCACCCATCGACTGGCCGACGGCCGGCGCTCCCGCCAGCCCGAGACGGCGGACGGTCTCCTCGTAGATCAGCAGCAGGTCCCAGTACGTCTCCACCTTGTGGATGGCGTACGGATCGCCGCGGGTAGTGCCGGGCATCTCCGGCGCGTACACGGTGTGCGTTTCCGCGCAGCGGTCGAGGAAGGCATCCCAGTACAGCCCGCCGGCCGCGTGGAAGTAGATGAGCGGCGGGCCGCTGCCGGCGATCTTCACCTTCAGCCTGATCTGCCCGCCCCAGACGTCGAGAGCCTCCTCGCGCGCCGGTCCCCGGATCGATGTGGTGGCCGTCATTGCCGTCATCCCTTTTTCGCCGCGGCGCCGGTGGCGATGCCGCGCGGCCACCAGCGGTGTTCCCAGTTCTCGTCGGTCCACTGGGCGCGCAGGCGCGGCAGCACCTTCTCCGCCAGCAGGCTGATGTTCTTCATGGTCAGGTCATGGGGCATCGGGCCGTGCTGCACCATCAGCACCAGGTTGCCGATGCGGAAGTTCCGCACCATCTCGAGCAACTGCTCGGTCACGGTGTCGGGGCTGCCGACGATCGCGCACTGCGCGTCGATGAGATCGGCATAGGTGGCCGTCCGCATCTTGGGCACGATGCCGAAATCGCCGGGATCGCGGACGATGAACTCGATGCCCCTGATGTCCATGTAGCCGGGCAGGTTCATGCTCGTGAGCGGAATGCTGCCCAGGCCGTTGCGGAACGAGGCCTCGATGTGCGGGCCGTACTCCCGGTGCGCCTCGGCGTCGGTCTCGCCCACCGCCACGCACTGCGTGAACGCGAGCCGGTAGGGATTGGCGTCGCGACCGCGCTCGACCACCATGTCCCAGTAGCGATCGAAGACGCGCTTGCCGGTGTACTTGGGCCCGAACCACGACAGGTAGAGGAACACGTCGTCGTTGTCGATGATGCCGGCGAGCGTGTTCGGGTTGCCGACGGCCGGCGCCCAGATCGGCGGCCGCGGGGACTGCGCCGGCCGGGGCCAGATGTTCACGAACGGGTGCTTGTTGAAGCGGCCGTTCCACGGGAAATGCCCGACCGTGGTCCATGCCTTGTCAATCAGCGCGCGGTTCTCCGCGAAGCGGGCGCGCGTGTCGATCGGCGGCACGCCCGCGTTCTGGTTGGCGTCGTAGCTCAGGGCCACCGGGAACCCGGCGATCAGGCGGCCGCCGCTGATCTGGTCGAGCACCGAGTACTCCTCGGCGATGCGCAGCGGCTCGCGCGACTTGCCCAGCGAGCGCCCGACGCAGCACAGCGCCGTGCCGAGCTTCTCGGTCTGCGTGGCGTAGGCGAGCGCGGCGAGCTGCAGGTTCGGGTTCGGCAGGACGTCGTAGGACGCCTGGCTGTGCTCGGTCGTGCCGATGCCGTCGAAGCCGCAGCGGGCCGCATGCAGCATCTCGTCGAGGAAGTGCATGTGATCCTCGTGCATCAGCCGCGGCTCGACCAGTTCATGGTACGGGGTCTTGACGACCGAGTCGTACCGCTGGGCGAAATCCGGCGGCAGGTGCCGGTACGGCAACTGCTCGAATGCCAGAACCTTCATGCGAGTCTCCCCGTGGGCTGCCGCCGGCCGTCCTGCGCGTCCGGGCCGTCGGTACTATACAAGTTGGAGGGCCGCTGGCGGCCGTATCCGGTCAGATGAGGCCGATCGTGTTGGGGTGGCCCATGCACATCGCGCCGTAGTTGCGCCCCTCGGCGTTGAAGTTGAAGCCGATGTGGGTGCACATCGCCTGGATGTCGCGCACCGCGCGCTGCAGCGGGTCGCTGCGGAAGATCGCGTGCGCGCCGCTGACGGCGTACAGCCGGGTCACCGCCTCGGCGCAGGCGTGCACTGCCCTGCCGACCTCCCACATGTGCCGAGCCCGCTGCAGCAGGGTGATCTCGCGTCCCTCCCGCGCGGCGGCGAACTCATCGTGCTGGTTCTGCCGCATCAGCGCGGCCGCCGCTCGGATCGCATAGTCGGTCTCGGCGATGTAGCGGTGCACGTCGGGGTTGTCCGCGTACTTCGCGCCGTCGAACGCGCCGCGCCGGGCGGCATTGCGCTCGACGTACGCGCCGAGCACGCCGCGCGCGATGCCGAACGCGGGCGCGGCAACGGCGTCGAGGAACACCATCCCGAACGGGAGCTTGTACAGGTCGGCGATGCCGGCCGGGGGCGGCGGAGTGGCGCCGAAGATCGGGTGCGCGCGATGCTCGGGCACGAAGGTCCCGCGCAGGCGCACGGTCTTGCTGCCCGTGCCCGCGAGCCCGACGGTATGCCAGTCGTCGACGATTTCGAGGTCCGTGCGCGGCACGGCGAAACTCCTCATCACCGGCGGGGCCTCGCCCTCGACCAGGCCGCCGACGAGTGTCCAGGCCGCGTGATCGACGCCGCTGGAGAATGGCCAGGCGCCCTCCAGGCGATAGCCGCCCTCGACGCGCACCACCTTGCCGGTCGGGGCGTAGGCCGAGCTGAGCAGCGCATCGCGGTCGGTCCCCCAGATGTCGTCCTGCGCGCGCGCCGACAGGTGCGGCACTTCCCAGGAATGCAGCGCCAGCACCGCCAGCACCCAGCCGCTCGATCCGCACGCGGCTGCCACCTGCTCCACCACTTCGCCGAACACCGCCGGCGGCACCTCGTAGCCGCCCAGTGCGCGGGGCTGGTACATCCGGAAGAACCCGGCCTCGCGAAAGGCGGCGATCGTCTCCCGCGGCACGCTGCGGGCCTCTTCCACCGCGGCGGCGCGCTCGCGCAGCCAGGGCTGCATCGCCCGGGCCTTGCCGACCAGTTCGATCAATCGCGTGTTCTCGGCCGTCGTCATCGGCGGGATCTCCTCATCCGGTCCGGTGCGCCGGCTGCTCGTCGCTCAGCCACTCGGCGAGGCGACGCAGGTTGTCCTTCAGTGCGCGCGCCTCCTCGGCCGACAGCGCGCCGAGCGCGTCGGCTTCGTGCGCCTTCGCCTCGGCCAGCAGCCGGACGGCAAGCTCGGCGCCCGCCGGCGCGAGGTGGTAGCGGACCGCGGCAAGGCCGGCGGCGCGACCGGTCACGCGGACCCACTGGTTCATCTCCAGCCCGTGCAGCACGCCCACCATGTGCTTCACCGGCACCAGCGCCGGCTCGGCGAGTTCCTCGAGCGAGCGTCCGTCCCGATCGGTGAGCAGGGCGAGCACGCGCCATTCGTAGTGGCTGACATCGTGGCGATTGAGGATCTGCTCGAACTGGCGCTGGAAGCGCTGCGAGCAGCGCAGCAGCAGGTAGTCGAGGTAATCGTCCACGAACCCGCCGGGAACGATGCCCGCGGCTCGCAACGTGGTCGCCGGGTGCGCGGCCGACACCGCGTAGCCGCCCTTGTAGTACAGCAGGCCCTCGCGGCCCGAGGCATCGAATCCGACGACCTCGCCGACGAAGATCACGTGATCCCCGCCCTCGTAGCTGTGCACGACGCGGCACTGGAAGCGCGCGGCGCAGCCGTCGAGCAGTGGCGCTCCGCCGGCGCCGGGCCGGTGGCTCACGCCGGCGAACTTGTCCTCGGCGGGCGTGGCGAATCGCTGCGAGAGCGAGACCTGGTCGGCAGCGAGTACGTTCACCGCGAAGTGATCCGCGGCGGAATAGGCCGGCAGGCTGCGCGACTTGCGGCCCAGGCTCCACAGGACCAGGGGCGGGTCCAGCGAGACCGAATTGAAGCTGTTCGCGGTGACGCCGACCTTCTCGCCGGCCGGCGTGCGGGCCGTGATCACGGTGACACCGGTCGCGAAGTTGCCCAGCGCCCCGCGCAGCGCCTTGCTGTCGAAGGCGGGCTGGGCGCCGGCTTCCCCTGCCGCCCGTTCAGTCGTCATGCTGGGCTCCCCCATAGGCTCGGCGCCCGCGATGCGGGCGGCTCAGCCGGCAGCCTGCCGCGTCCCCACGCCGGCGTCGAGTCCCGCCTCGATCTCCGCCCACAGGCGGCCGGAGCGGCGGGCGGCCTCCAGATAGGGCTCGGGTATGATGTGGTACGGGGGCCGGGGCGGCCCGGCCCGCATCCACCCGGCCGCGTCCATGCGGGCCTTCTCCAGGCCGATATTGAAGCGAGAGAATTCCTCGAAGCTGCCATTGGGGAACAACGAGGCGATCGAGCGGTTCATCGCATCCGACAGCGCCTTGGCGGCCGTCCAGTCGCCGCTCGCCTTGGCCCCGGCCACGGTGTCGCGCAGCGTGGTGGCCACGCGCGGCCCGCAGACGGCACCGCTCGACCAGAAGGCGGTGCAGAACTCCGGATCGAGGCGCGCCGCAGCGTAGTAATCTATGTCGATCGGCAGCAGCCGGATTCGCCGTCGGACCATCTCGATGTCGGTCAGCAGCATGCCGACGCCGATGTACTTGGCGGTCACGACCTGGCCGATGTCGGCGACCTGGCGCCAGAACGGCCGCGGGAACTCGAAGCGGAACGCCTGCGGGTTGGCGTAGACGCAGATGGCCATCGACGGGCAGCCTTCGGCGACGTCGCGGTAGAAGCGGACTGCGCCGTCCACCGTCGAAGCGCACCACATCGGCAGGCCCAGCATGGTGCCGTCGGCGCCGATGTCGGCGGCCGCGCGCGTCTGGCGGATGGTTTCGCGGGTGTTGAGCGAGGTCGTGCCCACGAACACCGGCACGCGGCCACGGGCCGTGTCGACCAGGGTCGCCATGAAGGCGCGCTTCTCCTCCCAGGTCAGCGTGGAGCACTCGCCGAAGGTGCCCAGGCTCAATATGCCGTCGACCCCCGCGGCAATGAGCCCCTCCACTGCCCGGGCCGCCTCGTCGTGATCTACCGTCTGCTCGGTGCGCCAGTCATCGGCGCCCGGCAGGGAAGGGGTGGGCACGATCGCCCAGGCGCCGGTGATGTCGTCCACGGTCAGTCCGCTCTTGCGCATCGTCACTCCCTCGATCGGCGACCGCGTGCCTGCCCGGTGCAGTGGACTCGGACGGCACAGCCCGGCTTTACAACTATGCTAGCATTCTAGTACGGTAGCATGGAACCCAGTCAAGTGGCCGGGCGGGTCCGGGCCACTCAGAGGAGGGCGACCGTGGCATCTGGTGTACACCTTTCTGCTTCGAGACTTCCGCTGGCGCCGCAACCCGTGACGCCCGGCGGCGGTGGCAACGTCAGTCCGCTGAGCGGCAAGGCCGGGCAGATCTTCGAAGAGCTCGAGCGCCGGTTCGCGCGCGGTCGCTACAAGTTCGGGGAAGCCATCTCGGCGCAGGAACTGTCGACCGAGTTCGCGGTGAGCCGCCAGCCCATCACGGTCGCGCTGAACCAGTTGCGCGCGGCCGGCTACGTGATCGTCACCGCCCAGGTAGGCTGCCGCGTGGCCTCGCCCTCGCCGGCCGAGATCCGCGATTTCTTCCGCCTGTACGGCCGGATGGAAGGCACGATGGCGGCCCTTGCCGCGGAACGGCACGAGACGCCGGAGATCCGCCTGCTCGAGGAACTGTGCAGCCGCATCGAGGCTGCCACGGTGCCCGCGGTCGGGCTGCCCGAGCAGTACGCGGAACTGGTCGGCGCCTGGCACGCGACCATCCGCATGCTGGCGCGCTCGCCGACGCTCGACTGGCGCCTGGCGTCGTTCTGGCGCATGGCCGATTTCCTGCTGTGGAACGGCGCGCCCAACCTCTCGCCCGAACGCATCGCAGTCGCGAACGAGGAGCGCCGCGTGATCACGGACGCCCTTGCGGCGCGCGACGGCGACCGCGCCGAAATCCTGATGTACGGCCACGTGCGCGGCAAGCCCGTACGCGTCGGCATCGTCACCGACGAACAGCCACGGAGAACCGACCGATGAGCAGTCACGCGCTGGAACAGGCCCTGTGGGAGCTGGGCCGCGACCCCGCACTCGCCCAGGCCTTCCGCGAGCAGCCGGAGACCTTCATCGCCCGCTACCGGCTGGCCGACGACGAGCGCGCCATCCTGCTCGCCATGGACGTGAAGACCATGGCCGCGCGCGAGGTGAGCACGCTGCTCCTGATGATGGCGTGGATCGCCGTCCAGGGGCCGGGCTCCATTCCGCAGTACATGCAGCGCATGAACGCGCCGGCCGCCTGAGCCGCCGCCAGCCACGGGAGCAACGAATCATGGCCGAAATCGCCGCCGCCTTCCTCATGCCCCACGATCCGCTCATCGCGGCCGACCCGGGTGTCGCCCCCGCCGCGCAGCGCGAGAACGTCATGAACGCCTTCGCGCACGTCGCCCGGCGGCTCGCCGAGGAACGCATCGACACGGTCGTCACGGTCGGTGACGACCACTATTGCCTGTTCGGGCCGGCGTGCGTGCCGAGGTGCCTCATCGCGATCGGCGACGTCGAGGGTCCGATCGAGGGCTGGCTCGGCATCGAGCGCGCCCCGATCGAGAACCATCCGGCCCTCGCCCGGCACATCATGCAGACCGGCTTCGACATGGGCATCGACTGGGCGGTGTCGAAGAGCTTCGTGGTCGACCACGCGGCGATGATCCCGGTGCAATTCGCCGTGCGCCCGAATCCGGGCATCCGCACGATTCCCGTCTACCTGAACTCCGGCGTCGAGCCGCTCATCTCCACCCGGCGCGCACTCCAGATCGGGCAGAGCATCGGCGCCGCCGTGCGCAGCTGGGACGGTGCCGAGCGCGTGGCGATCTTCGGCACCGGCGGCATCAGCCACTGGGTCGGCATGGCGCAGATGGGCCATGTGAACGTGGAGTGGGACCGCCGCATTCTCGACCTCGTGGCACGCGGCGACGTCGAGTCGCTGATCGCCCTGAGTGACGCGGAGATCCTGCGCGACGCCGGCAACGGCGCGCTGGAGATCAAGAACTGGGTTTGCGCGATGGGCGCGGCGGGAAGCCGCAGCGCGGAGATCCTCGCGTACGAGCCGATTCCGCAGTGGATCTGCGGCTGCGGCTTCGCCGAGCTGAAAGCGGCCTGAGTCTGGCCGCGGGATGATTGCGGTGGCTGCGCCGATCGACTTCTACTTCGACTTCCTCAGCCCGTTCGCCTACCTCGCGCACGAGCGGCTCGCCGCCATGGCCGAGCGTCACGGACGCGAACTGCGCTACGTGCCCATCGACCTGCCGCGCGCGAAGATCGCCGCCGGCAACACCGGTCCGTCGAACCGCGAGATCCCGGCCAAGATCCGCTACCTGATGCAGGATCTGCGGCGCTGGGCGGCGCGCTACGGCATGCCGTTCGCCTTCCCCGCGTCGCTCGCGTCCGAGCGGCTGAACGTGGCCACCTTCCTCGCCGTCGATCGCGGGATCGCGCGCCGCTACGTGAACGAGGCCTGGCGCCTCGGCTGGGGCCTCGGTGGCGACCTGGGGTCCGATGCCCTGCTGACGCAGGTCGAGCAGGCCCTCGGCTGGGTGCCCGGAGAGCTCGCCGCGGCGGCGGCGGACCCGCGCCTGCGCGAGCGCTACGAGGCGGCCAACGGCGAAGCGCAGGCACGGGGCGTATTCGGCGTGCCGACGATGATGATCGGGGACGAGATGTGGTGGGGCAACGATCGGCTGGAGTTCCTGGAGGAACACCTGCGCGCCGCCGCGCACCGGTCGGTGTCGACCGCCTGATGCCCGCGCCTGAACGGCAGGAGTCGCCGCCATTCATGCCATTGACGAGGCGTCGCCGGGGGTGCGGCTGATGTTCAGGGCGTACGCGCTGCCGGGGCGTGCGCGCGCGAGGGGCACGATGGCCGGCCACATAATGTGCCCGAACGACGAACGGCCCGGGTTCCGCCAGGGCCTTCCGGCGGGCCGCACAACCGCCACGATTCAGACCGGCGGCGTCCAACAGTTTCTGGGAGAGCGACAATGAATCCGGTAGCAGACATGGTTGACGTCAGGCACGGCACACAGAGCAAGCGCCTGTTCACCGACCCGGACATCTACGCGCTGGAGATGGAGCGCATCTTCGGGCGCTGCTGGCTGTTCCTGGCCCACGAGTGCTCCATACCGTCGCCTGGGGACTATGTCGCCGCCAAGATGGGCGAGGACGACGTACTGGTCGTGCGCCAGGCCGATGGCTCGATCCGCGCGTTCCTGAACTTCTGCCGCCATCGCGGCGCGCAGGTATGCGCGGCCGAGGCCGGCAACGCCCGTTCGTTCGTATGCACCTATCACGGCTGGTCGTACGGCATCGACGGCTCGCTGCGCGCGGTTCCGTTCGAGAAGGAGCTGTACAAGGGCTGTCTCGACAAGACGTCTCACGGTCTGGCGCCCGTGGCGCGCGTGGAGACCTACCACGGGTTCATCTACGGCTGCTTCGATGCGAACGCGCCGAGCCTCGTCGACTACCTGGGCGAGATGCGCTGGTACCTCGACATCTGGATGCAGGCTACCGGGGGCGTCGAACTCGTGGGCCCGCCCGCCCGCACGCGGCTGCGCTGCAACTGGAAGGTGCCGAGCGAGAACTTCGTCGGTGACGCCTACCACGTCGGCTGGACGCATGCCGCCGCGCTGAAGGTGGTCGGCGGCCCGCTCGCGGTCCTCTCCGGCAACGCCGTGCTGCCCCCGGTGGGCGCCGGCCGCCAGGTCACGACGCGGCACGGGCATGGCGTGGGGATCCTGTACGAGGCGAACCTCGCCCTGATGGCGAATATCGCCGGGGAACTCGCGGAATGGCAGGCCCACAAGCGGCCCCGCATCGAGCAGGCGCTCGGTGCGCTGCGCGGCAGTTTCTACGGCGCGCACCTGAACTCCACCCTGTTCCCCAACAACTCCTACCTGTGGGGCACGAACGTGTTCAAGGTCTGGTCCCCGCGCGGCCCGGAGGAGATCGAGATATTCACCTGGGCGATCGTGGAGAAGGACATGCCGGAGGAGTTGAAGCTGCGCGTCGCGCGCGAGGTGCACCGCACGTTCGGCGCGGCCGGCATCTTCGAGGCCGACGACAGCGACAACATGGAGACCGTGACCCGGCTCAACCACGGCTGGCAGACGCGCAAGTACGGGCTCAACAGCCAGATGGGCCTCGGCGAGGACCGCGAGGATCCTGATCTGCCAGGCGTCGTCGGCCCTTCGGCAGTCGGCGAGACCTCGTATCGCGGCTTCTACCGCTTCTACCGGGAAATCATGGGCGCCGACAGCTGGGACACGGTCAGGCGCGGCGATGCGACATGGAAGGACGAGCTGATCGACGGACGCGCGGCGACCGGTGCCGCGGCGGCCATCGGCTGACCGGCGCGGGAGGAGGCACGATGTCTCAGATCGCGCAATTGCTGGTGGAAATTGCAGCACCCCGCATGTTCGACGAGGACGCCCTCGCGGGGGCCGAACTTCACTTCGAGGTCCAGCGCTTCCTGAACCGCGAGGCCCGCCTGCTGGATGCTAACGCCCAGCGAACGTGGCTCGCCGACCTGGTGTCACCGGATATTCACTACGTCATGGCCCAGCAGCAGCTGCGCTACAGCAAGGACCGACGGGCGCCAGGCACCCCCGTGCAGCTCATCTTCGACGACGACTGGAACGTGCTCGACGGGCGGATCCGGCAGGTCGAGACCGGCCAGCAGTGGCGTGCGGATCCGGTGGAGCGCTGCCGGCGCATCGTGACCAACGTCGAGGTGTTCGCGACCGCGGAGGCCGGCGAGTATCGCGTGCTGTCGAACTGCCTCGTGGCCCGGTTCAGGCGCGTGTACGAGGAGGACATCTTCCTGTTCGGGCGCGATGATATCCTGCGGCGGGGCGACGACGGGCAGCTGCGCCTGTGCCGTCGGGTCGCGACGCTGGACCAGCGGTTCATCGACGGGCGCAACATCCTGTTCATCGTCTGAGCAGGTCGGGGAACCACCGCCAGGCGGTGGAGCAACGGGGAGAGGTCACGCGTGGGCTGGCTGGACGGCACGGTAGCCATCATCACCGGCGGGGGCTCCGGCCTCGGTCGCGCGCTCGTGGAGCGCCTGCTCGCGGAGGGTGCGCGGGTCGGGGTGATCGAGCGGGATCCCGGGCGGACCGCCGAGGTCGGCCGGGCCTTCGGAGCGGACGTGGAGGCCGTCACCGGGGACGTGACGTCCTGGGCGGACAATGCGACCGTCGTCGCCCGCACCGTGGCGAGGTTCGGTCGCCTGGACACCTTCATCGCCAACGCCGGCGTGTTCGATTTCTTCCAGCCGCTGGCGAACCTCGACGGCGAACGCCTGGGCGCGGCGTTCGACGAGCTGTTCGCGGTGAACGTGAAGGCTGGGCTGCTGGGCGCCCGCGCCGCGCTGCCCGAGCTCCTGAAGACCCGGGGCAACCTCATCTACACGATCTCGAACGCGGGGTTCTACCCCGGGGGGGGCGGGCCCCTGTACACCGCGTCCAAGCACGCGCTGGTGGGGCTGGTCCGGCAACTGGCGCACGAACTGGCGCCCAAGGTACGCGTGAACGGAGTCGCGCCCGGCGGCATGGCCACGAACCTGCGCGGCCTCGCGGCCACCGGCACGGCGGATCAGCGCCTGAACCAGATCGAGGGCCTGGAGGCGATGGTCGCCGATATCACGCCCCTGCGCTTCGCGGCGAAGCCGGCGGACTACTGCGGGCCCTACGTGCTTCTCGCCTCGCGGGCCAATGCCGGTCCCATCACTGGCGTCGTGATCAATACCGACGGTGGCTTCGGCGCCCGGGGCATCGTCAACGTGAGGGGCGGCGACGATCTGTGACGGCTGTCACCGCCGGATGCCCCGATCGCGGAACTGCGGACGCCGCCACACTCAGGCACTGACTGCGGTCAGCAATCCGTCACCGTGGCCGGCTACCATGCCGTTCATGAAAATAATCGAGTTCGTACCTGCCCTCCGCCGAGTCGCCGTCCGCTTCGGTCGCGCGGCCCGGCCGCTGATGCTCAACATCGATCGGGCCGGCATCGCCGGCCTTGCAATCTCGGCCACGCTCATCCTGGGCGCCCTCGCCGGACCGCTGCCGCCGGGCATGCTCGGCGACGGGGTACACGTCCTCCTGCTGGCCGCGGCCGCGCTGGTCCTGGGCCGGATCATCGATCTTGTCCACCTGCTGACCGGCGCTTCCCCGCAGCGTACTCCCCGTGCCCGCCAGCGCAACGACCGGCGCCGCGGCGGGCGCGGCAGCTTCGGCCGCAACGCCGTGCGCCAGACACGCACGGAACCGGAGTCCGATCGGGAAACGGCCTGAGGGCACTGCGGCCGGCTGCCGCTGCGGACGTCGGGGGGCTGGAGCACGGCGGCCGGAGGGCCGCACGCGCTCAGAGTTCTTCGGACATCCGTTGCGTTGTGACGGACAGCCGGTAGATGAGGGTGCGGAGGAAGACCTTCAGGAACCGCACCTGGCAGTTGAGCGAGACCTGCCCGATCACGGTGGAGTTGAGCTTCATGAGCCGCGTCTGGCCGCGCGCGACGATGGTCGCCGTGCGCTTGGTCTTGGCGAGGTAGCCCATCTCGCCGAAGCAGTCGCCCTGCACCAGCGTGCGCAGGTCCTTCGAGGTCTTCACCACCCGGACTGCGCCCTCCACGATGATGTAGAAGGAGTCGTCCAGCTCGCCTTCGCGGATGATGTCCTCGTCGTCGAGGTAGTCCTGCCAGGTGGCGGCCCGGACGATTTCCCAGATCTCGACGTCCGGGAAACCCTGGAAGAAATCGAGCTTCTTGACGGCGTTGAAGCGCTCCTCCTCCGAAATCTCCTCCTGCGGCTTCTCCAGGTGGTCGAAGGCCCGGGAGAGATCGGTGGCGAGTTCGAGCCCGGTCTTGTAGCGCTCCTCGCGGTTCTTGGCCATCGCCTTGCGGACGATGCGCTCCAGATCCGGCGAGATGCCGCTGCGCAGCTCCGACATCGGCGGGGGCTCCTCGTGCAGGATCTTCTGGACGAGTCGGGAGAAGTTCTCGGCCTGGAACGGGTGCTTGCCCGTCAGCAGTTCGTACATGATCACGCCGAGTGAGAAGAGATCGGTCTGGTTGGTGAGGACATCCTCGCTGATCTGTTCCGGCGACATGTAGCGGGGCGAGCCGACCATCCCCATCGGTATCGTCTCGGTCGAATCGAGCTTGTTGACGTATGCGATGCTGAAATCGCCGATCTTGGCGTCGCCATCCTCGGTGAACAGGATGTTGGTGGGCTTGATGTCGCGGTGGATGACACCCTCGCGGTGCGCGTAGTCCAGGGCGGTCGCGCACTTGAAGATGACCTCCACCACCCGCTGGATCGGAAGCAGGTTGTCCGGCTTGGTGAAGTTCTTGAGCGTCATCCCCCCCTTCACGAACTCCATCACGATGTAGCAGGTGTCGCCGTCGACGCCCGCATCGCGGATGTTGATGATGTTCGGGTGAGTGAGCTTGCCGGCCGTGTGCGCCTCGTTGAAGAACATCTTCCGGTACTGGGCGCCGGACTCCTCGTCCCGCAGGGATTCGTCGAACGCGACCTTGATGGCGACCGGGCGGTCGATGAAGGGGTCGTGTCCGAGGAACACGATGCCCATGCTGCCCCGCGAAATCTCGTCGAGGACCTCGTACTTGCCGAGCTTCTTGGGGACGGGTGCGGTCATTCGCGGTCGCGGGGACGGGAACCCGGACGCGCGTCAGGGTTTCCCGTACGCAAGAATGGTAATGGAAATCAGGCGGGTGCGATAGCGCCCGACTGCGCCGCCGCACCGCAGCAGTACGGCCGGCGTGGCGACGGTTGTGCCCTTCCGCCCGCCGGTGCGACACTGCCCCGGCAAGAGCGGCGCTGTTCGCGCCGGCCGGCGCGGTCAACCTTCGGAGGGCGCGGCCATGGTGACGGTGAGGGAACTCCTGCAGGTCAACGGCGGCCGGGTGTGGTCCGTTTCCCCGGACGAGACGGTGTTCAATGCGATCCGCCTGATGTCCGACCGCAGTATCGGTGCGGTGCTCGTGATGCAGGACGAACGACTGGCCGGGATCATGTCGGAACGGGACTACACGCGTAAGGTCGCGCTGCGGGACCGCTCCTCGAAGAGCACCCGCGTCTCCGAGATCATGACGACGCAGGTCGTGTGCGTGACGGCGTCACAGACGGTCGACGACTGCATGCAGCTGATGTCGGAGCGCCACATCCGCCACCTGCCCGTCGTCGAGCAGGGCGCCGTGCTCGGCGTCGTATCGATCCTCGACGTGCTGCGCTCGATGCTCCACGACCGCGAGTTCGAGATCCGGCAGCTGGAGAACTACATCGCCGGCACCGCCTAGGCCTCCGGCAGCCACGACCCGGCTTTCCGGGGCCGCGCCGGCGGCCCGGCCGGTGCGGGCGCGCCGACGACACCTGCTCCCCCGCTCCGCATGGACGTGACCCGAAGCTCCGCCTGGCAGTGGCTGGCGGCGCATGCCGCGAGCATGGCCGGCATGCACATGCGCGAACTGTTCGCGCGGGAGCCGGATCGCCATCCGCGGCTGACGATCGACACCGGGGACGTGTTCCTCGACTACTCCAAGAACCGCGTCGTCGACGAAACGCTCGACCTGCTGCGCGAGTTCGCGCGCCAAGCCGGACTTCCGCAGGCCATCGAGGCGCTGTTCCGCGGCGATCGCATCAACGTCACCGAGAACCGCCCCGCGCTGCATTGCGCGCTGCGCCGCACCGGGGGGCCGCCGCTGCTCGTGGACGGAACGGATGTCGGAGTGGCAGTCGCCGGCGTGCACGCCCGCATGCGCGAGGCCGTCGCCGGACTGGAATCCGGGCGCCACCGCGGCGCCACCGGCGCCCGCTTCACCGATGTCGTCCTGATCGGGATCGGTGGTTCCTACCTCGGCCCTCTCCTGGCCTGCCGGGCGCTCGAGCACCGGCGCCGCTCGGCGCTGCGCCTGCATTTCGTGGCGAACCTGGACGCCTGGGACCTGGCGACCGTCGTCGCACCGCTCACCGCCGCCACCACGCTCTTCATCGTCGCCTCCAAGTCGTTCACCACCCAGGAGACCTTCACCAATGCCGCAAGCGCCCGCCGCTGGCTGGAAGACGGCCTGCCCGCGGGCGCGGATGCGGGGCTGCATTTCTGGGCGCTGACCGCCAATCCCGCCGCGGCCCTGCGCTTCGGAATCGCGCCCGGGCGAACGCTCGAGTTCTGGGAGTGGGTGGGCGGACGCTACTCCCTGTGGTCGGCGATCGGGCTGCCGCTGGCGATCCTGCTCGGCATGGAGGGCTACGAGGCCCTGCTGGCCGGAGCCGAACGCATGGACCGGCACTTCCGCGAGACGCCGTTCGAGGACAATGCGCCGGTGACGCTCGGCCTGCTGTCGATCTGGTACACGAATTTCCTGGGCGCCCACTCCCATGCCGTGGTGCCCTACGACCAGCGGCTGGCGCTGCTGCCCGAGTACCTGCAGCAGCTCGACATGGAGTCGAACGGCAAGCGGGTCACGCTGTCCGGCGAGCCGGTCGGGTGCGCGACTGCGCCGGTGCTGTGGGGCGGGGTCGGCACGAACAGCCAGCACGCGTTCTTCCAGCTTCTGCACCAGGGCACGCGGCTCGTCCCGGTCGACTTCGTCGCCGTCCTCGACCCGGAACTGAAGCGGCCGCCCCATCACGACCTGCTGCTCGCGAACTGCTTCGCGCAATCGCGCGCCCTGATGTGGGGCCGCACCGCGGCCGAGGCACGCGCAGAACTCGAAGCCGCAGGCACGGTTCCGGCGGAGGTCGCGCGGCTGCTGCCGCACCGCGTGTTCCCGGGAAACGTCCCCAGCAACACGCTGCTCCTGCCGCGCCTGGACGCCGGCGGTCTCGGCGCCCTCATCGCTCTGTACGAGCACCGCACCTACGTGCAGGGCGCCCTGTGGAACATCAACCCGTTCGACCAGTGGGGCGTCGAGCTCGGCAAGCAGATGGCGAAGACGATCGAGCGGGACCTGGAGGACGGCGCCGCCGGCGACTACGACAGTTCGACGGCGGGGCTGCTGGCGAGGTATCGGGCCGTGATCCGTGATCCGTGATCCGGCGAGATTGTGGGCCCTTAAGGAACCTCTGAAAAACCAGTCATTGCGAGGAGCGTAGCGACGAAGCAATCCAGGAAGTGGTCGAACCGTAGAGGATACGTGGATTGCTTCGCTCCGCTCGCAATGACAATCCGCGTGTTATTCAGAGTTTCCTTAACTGATCGCGGATCACTGATCACGGATCACCACTCACGCCTTCGCCAGCTTCTCGGTGGTCAGCGACAGGCGTTCGATCATCACCCGCAGGAAGACCTTGCAGAAGCGCAGCTGGCAGTCCTTCGACACCTGCTCGATCAGGGTCGAGTTGACCTTCATGAGGGATACCCGGCCATTGGCGAGGATGGTCGCCGTGCGCCTGATCTTGTTCAGGTAGCCCATCTCGCCGAAGCAGTCGCCGCTCCGCAGCTCGTTCACGACCTTGCGCCCCTTGCGGACCCGCACCTCGCCCTCGGTGATGATGTAGAAGGAATCCTCGATGTCGCCCTCGGTGATGATCTCCTCGCCCTCGCGGTACTCCTGCCACAGGCTCGCCCGGATGATCTCCCAGATCTCGGCGTCCGGGAACCCGGAGAAGAAGGACAACTGGCGGACCTGGATGAATTTCTCCTTGAGCGAGATGTCCTCCTGCGGACGCTCGAGGAAGTTGAAGGCGGCGGACAGATCGGCCGCCATGTCGAGGCCCATCCGGTAACGGCGCGCGGTGTCCTTGGCCAGCGCCTTGTGCACTATCCGCTCCAGGGCCTCCGGCACGCCGGGCCGGAACGTGTCCATCGGGATCGGATCCTCGTTGATGATCCTGTGAATAAGCGTGGAGAAGTTGTCACCACCGAAGGGGTGATGGCCCGTGAGCATCTCGTACATCACGATGCCTAGCGAGAAGATGTCGGTCTGGTTGGTGACGTATTCCTCCTGGACCTGCTCGGGCGACATGTAGCGCGGCGAGCCGACGAAGCCCATCGGCATCGTCGCGCTGGTGTCCGGGCGTGTGATGTGCGCGATGCTGAAGTCGGCGATCTTCACGTCCTTCTCCTCGGTGAGGAGGATGTTGGACGGCTTGATGTCGCGGTGGATCACGCCCTGGCGGTGCGCATAGTCGAGTGCCTTGGCGCACTTGAAGATGATTTCCACCACCTTGGCGATCGGCAGCAGGGTGTCCGGCCGCGAATAGGAACGCAGTGTCTCGCCGCCGGCGATCAGCTCCATCACGATGTAGCAGAAGTCCTCCTCGACGCCGGCGTCGAACACGTCGAGGATGTTCGGATGCCGGAGCATGCCGGCGGTGTGCGCCTCATTGAAGAACATGCGCCGGTAGCGTTCGCCCGATTCCTTGTCCTTGAGCGACTCGGAAAACGCCACCTTCAGGGCCACGGGGCGATCGATGTAGGGGTCGTATCCGATGTACACGATGCCCATGCTGCCGCGCGCGATCTCGTTCTTCACCTCGTACTTGCCGAGGTGGTTCGGCATGGTTTTGCTCATGGGCGCGCGGAGGCGGCAGTACGGGCGGGCGTCGCGGCATGGGCCGCGGGCCCATCATAGCGACAAACCGGTCCCGCCGGAAAACTGCGCCCGGGTCCGCCCGGCGCGACGCCACGGCGCCCGCGCGACTTGACCCGGCGCGATCGCGTCCCCGCCGCGTCCCGGGGATCCCGGCAGGCGCATGGCCGCGGCAGGTCGCGCTCTGGTACCCGTGCGAGTCCTGCCGGGCACGGGCCACCCGGTTGCCTCGCCGGCGAATGCGTGCGGCCTTGCGTTCGGCCCGAGCCACCGGCGCCGACACGGTCGTCCGCGCGGGCATCGACCTGTGCCCGCGGAGCGGGAGGCTGCGAATTGCCCGGACGGGCGTCCAGCCATCTCCGTGGCGGTGGCGCGCGGGCACCGGCGCGGCCATGGTTCGCCCGCAAGGCGACCGGCGGGCGAGAGACGGCCGGATGCTTCGTGCCTCGGATATAATCACGGGATGGCTCTGCCGTCCCACGCCATCACCCGCATCGCGGGCGTGGCCCTCGCGGTCCTCGGACTCGTCGCCGGCGTCGTCCTGCAGCGTCACCAGGCGCAGTCGACACCGGCTGCCGCTGCGGCCGTCGGGGCGCTGTGGCCCGCGCCGGCGCCGCTGGCTCCGTTTGAACTCTCCGACCAGGCCGGCGCGCGCTTCGGACGCGAGCGCCTGGAAGGCCGCTGGTCGCTGGTGTTCTTCGGCTTCACGCACTGCCCGGACGTCTGCCCGACCACGCTCGCCGCCCTTGGCAGCGCGGTCGAAACGCTCCGTCCGGCCGCCGGCGGCGACGCGTACCAGGTAGTGTTCGTGTCGGTCGATCCTGACAGGGACACCCCCGAGGCAATCGCGCAGTACGTTTCGCACTTCGGCCCCGGCGTCGTCGGCATCACGGGCAGCGACGAGGCGCTCGAGCGGCTGACGCGCCAGCTCGGCGTCGTGCACATGCGCGTCGGCGAGGGCGAGGACTACCTGATCGATCACAGTGCGCAGATCCTCCTGCTCGATCCGCGGGCGCGCCTGGTCGGCGTGCTCTCCCCGCCGCACGCGGGGGCGGCGATCGCCGAGCGCACGCGCGCCATCCGCGAGTTCATCGAGTCCCGTTCGTGAGCGTCCGCACGCTGCTCGGGGCCTACCTGGCCGGCATGCTGGCGATCGGCGGCGCCTCCGCCGAAGTGGTCGCGTCCGGCGCCTGGATCCCGGTGCCACCGCCCGGAGCGAAGGTGCTCGCCGGCTTCCTGGAACTCGTCAATCCGGGTCCTGACGCTGCCCGTCTGACGGGCGTGGCAAGTCCGCTCGCGCGCAAGATCGAGCTGCACGCCATGGAGATGGCAGACGGGTTGGCACGCATGCGTCGCCGCGACGTGCTGGAGATCCCGGCCGGCGGCCGCGTCACGCTCGCGCCCGGGAGCCTGCACCTGATGATCTACCTCGCCGCGCAAGCGCCCGCCGCCGGGACGCAGGTGCCCCTGGAACTGAGCTTCGAGGATGGCACCCGCCTCGCCGTGGACGCGGTGGTCCGGGCGCGGGACGAGGCGGCCGCGGCGGACGATCCGCATTCCCGCCATTGAGCATCCCGGACGACGCACGCGCGCCGCCGGCATCCGTGCGCGAGCGGCTCGGGACGGGCATCCAGCATGTCCTGCCGCAGCACGGGCTGTCCCGGCTGGTGCACGCGCTGACGCGCTGGCGCGCGCGCTGGTGGACGGTCACGCTGATCCGGGCATTCGTCCGCCATTACGGCGTCGATCTGTCCGCTGCGGCGAACTCCGAGCCAGCGGCCTACGAGACCTTCAACGCCTTCTTCACCCGAGCGCTCGCGCCGGGCGCACGCCCGCTCGCGGAAGGCGACGACACGATCGCCTGCCCCGCCGACGCGACCATCAGCGAGATCGGTCAGGCGGCAGGCGACACGCTGGTGCAGGCCAAGGGCCGGCTGTTCACGATCCAGGAACTGCTCGCGGGCAGCCCGGAGGAGGCCCGCGCGTTCGCCGGCGGCGCCTGCGCCGTCCTGTATCTGTCACCGCGTGACTACCATCGGGTCCACATGCCGCTCGACGGCACGCTGACGAACGCGCGGCACGTGCCCGGGCGCCTGTTCAGCGTCAATGCCGCCACGGCCCGTGCGGTGCCCGGGCTCTACGCGCGCAATGAGCGGGTGGTGGCGCTGTTCGATACGGCGGCCGGCCCCATGGCGGTGGTGCTCGTGGGAGCGCTGTGCGTGGGCAGCATCGAGATGGCGTGGGGTACCCCCGCGAGCGGCAGGGGATTGCGGCTGGCGCGCGGCGCGGAACTGGGGCGCTTCAACATGGGCTCGACGGTCGTGTTGCTGTTCGCCCGCGACCGTATCGCGTGGATCCCCGCGCTGTCCGCCGGGGCCGCTACCCGCATGGGCATGCAGCTCGGGACCTGCCGGCCCGCGCCGCGGTAACGCAGTACCCGGCCGCTGCCGGCGGACGCCCAGCGGCCGGCATGCCAGCGTCCGGATGCGGGCAGGTCACCCGGGACGGGGTGACGGACCCGCGTCCCGCTCAGGCGTCGCCCCGGCCGGCGTCGTCATCCGTCGCCTGCGCACGACGGTTCGCGCAAGCGGGTGCCGCCCGCTGCGGGACGGGTCCGGACCAGGGGCGTCCAGGGCCGCGCCGCTCGCCCGGTGGCTGGCGGCTTCCGGCACCGCCATCTGCCTCGGTCGTATCAGGAGTCGCGTTCAGCCCGGACAGCGCCCACGCGTGGAGGTCCAGCGACCGCGACGCCGCCGCAGCCTCGTGCAACAGCGCCTGGTCCACCTGCATGAGGGCCTCGTTCACGCGTGCGCGCCCCGCGGAATGTTCCCGCGAAGCCGCTGCGATGATGTCCGACACTTTCCTGACCGCCAGCACGCCCCCCTGCAGCGTCGTCCCAGAGGCGTCGACCGGGGTGTCGAGCAGCGCCTCGAGTTCCCTGGCCGCGTCCGCGCTCCCGTGCGCCAGCTCGCGGAGCTGCGAGGCCGCCACCGCGAAACCGCGACCCTGCTCGCCGGCGCGCGCCGCCTCCAGCGCCGCGTTCAGTGCCAGCAACCCGGTCTGGAACGCCAGTTCGTCGATGACCCCGGCGAGATCCGCGTTCTCCCCCGACGCCGGGTCGCTCCTCGCCATCGCCGACAGGTCTCCGCCCCCGCGCTTGCCGTCCGTCGCGGCGTCGACCCGCCGGTCCGCCGCCGCCGGATTCGCCTGCCGTGCAGTCTCGACGCTCTGTTTCACCCTGCCGCTCGTGTTCAGGACCATGACCGCCTCCCGTGCTCCCGCGCTGCGAACCGGCGCATGCCGTGACGCCCATCGGTCCCGGGCAGTGCCCGGTCGCATGCCGCCCGCGTGTTCAGGCGGGCGTCGCCGCCTCGGGCGGAATCACCATCAGGTAGCGGCCGCGCGCCCGGGAACTTGAATGCGCGGCAGCCGGGGACGCCCGGCAGGAATCAGGGACGGGGCGTCGGGCTCAGGCTCGCATCGCGACCAGGCAGACCGACATGAGCAGCCCGGGCGCCAGGCCGATCGCCAGCACCGCGAGGCCGTTGAAGCTGACCGCGAGTCGCAGGTCGCCGCTCGCACCGATCGGCTCCAGGCGCTCGGGCTCGTCGAAGTACATGAGCTTGATGACGCGCAGGTAGTAGAACGCACCGACGACCGAGAACAGCACGGCAAGGAGCGCCAGCCAGAGCGTGCCGGCGGCGACGAGTTCCTTGATCACGAACCACTTGGCCCAGAACCCCGCGAACGGGGGCACGCCGGCCATGCCGAACATCAGCACCAGCATCACCAGGGCGAACCACGGGCTGCGCCGGGCGAGCCCGCGGAAATCCGACAGCTGCCCGTCCACGGCGCCCTGCCTGCCCAGCAGGATGACCATGCCGAAAGCGCCGGCGCTCATCAGCGCGTACACCACCGAGTAGAACATCGCCGCCGCGTAGCCGTCCGGATTCACCGCGATGAGCCCCAGCAGCAGGAAGCCCATGTGCGCGATGGTGGAATAGCCCAGCATGCGCTTGATGCTGCTCTGCGCGATCGCCACCACGTTGCCGATCGCGATCGACAGCGCCGCCAGGACGGCCAGCATCTGCCGCCAGTCGCCGGCAAGCGGCTCCAGGCCATCCACCAGCAGGCGGACTGCGAGCGCAAACGCAGCCAGCTTGGGCACCGAGGCGACGAACAGCGTGGTGGAGGTCGAGGCGCCCTCGTAGACGTCCGGCAGCCACATGTGGAACGGCACGACGCCCAGCTTGAAGGCGATGCCGATGACCACGAAGACCAGCGCGAAGGCGAGCAGGACCTGCCGTTCACCGGCGCTCCCAGCGACTGCGCCGACGGTCGCCAGATCGAGGCTTCCGGTCACACCGTAGACGATCGAAATCCCGTACAGCAGCATGCCCGACGCGATGGCACCGAGGACGAAGTACTTCATCGCCGCCTCGGAGGCCGAGGGGGACTCGCGGTCCATCGCCACCATCGAATACAGCGACAGCGACAGCAGCTCGAGCCCCATGTACACGGTCAGCAGGCTGCCGGCCGACACCATCACGAGCATGCCCAGCACGGCGAACAATCCGAGCGCGAAGTACTCCCCGCTCACCGGCCCGCTGCGCCGAAGGTGCTCGCGGGAGTACACGAACACGAGGATGGCGGTCGCGAAGATGAACGCCTTGAGCACCTCGCTCATGGCGTCGGAAACGAACGTGCCGTGGAATGCCGTGACGCGGCCGGCGCCGCTGCCGATGGCGACGAGCACGAGGCCGCCGAGCAGTCCGAGCTGCGCCAGCACGTAGGCGGTACGCTGCTCCGCGTCGCGGGAGAACGCGGCAGCGAGCAGCGTGATGCACGCCATGCCCATGACGTACAGCTCGGTGGCGAGGAGGCTCAGGTCACCCATGGGCTCAGAGCTTGGATTGCATGACGTGCGAAACGAGGTTCTCGATGCTCGCGTTCATGACGTCGAGCAGCGGCGCAGGCCACACGCCGAACAGCAGAACCACGGCGGCCAGCGCGCCCAGTATCAGGATCTCGCGACCATCGGCATCCTGGAGCTCCGCGACGCGGGCATTGGCGACGTCGCCGAACACCACCCGCTTGTACATCCACAGGGTGTAGGCGGCGCCAAGGATCAGCGTGGTGGCGGCCGCGAACGCGATCCAGAAGCTGGCGCGGAAGGCCGCGAGGATGACCAGGAACTCGCCGACGAACGCCGACGTGCCGGGCAGCCCCGCGTTCGCCAGCGCGAAGAACATGAACAGCGCGGCGAAACGCGGCATGCGGTTGGCGACGCCGCCGTAATCGGCGATCCGGCGGCTGTGCATGCGGTCGTACAGGACGCCGACGCACAGGAACAGCGCGCCGGAGACGAACCCGTGGGAGATCATCTGCATCATCCCCCCGGCCGCGCCCATTACCGCGCCATCGGTGGCGCCGGTAGCGGCGGTGATCGCGAATACCGTGAAGAAGCCCAGGGTCACGAAGCCCATGTGCGATATTGACGAGTAGGCAATCAGCTTCTTCATGTCGCTCTGGACCAGCGCGACGAACCCGATGTACACGATGGCGACGAGCGACAGCCCGATCATCAGCCAGTCGAGCTCGCGGCTGGCGTCGGGCGCGATGGGCAGGCTGAAGCGCAGGAAGCCGTAGCCCCCCATCTTCAGCATGATCGCCGCCAGGACCACCGAACCCCCGGTCGGCGCTTCCACGTGCGCGTCCGGCAGCCAGGTGTGGACCGGCCACATCGGGACCTTCACGGCGAACGCTGCCAGGAACGCGAGGAACACGAGCACCTGGGCGCGCAGGTCGAGCGGCAGGTCGTGCAGATCGGCGATGGCGAAGCTGTCGGCGCGGAAATACAGGTACAGCAGCGCGAACAGCATCAGCACCGAGCCGAGGAACGTGTTCAGGAAGAATTTGACCGTCGCATAGACTCGCCGCTCGCCGCCCCAGACCCCGATGATGAGGAAC
>CAYOJP010000022.1:0-24756 GCA_964404305.1 uncultured Gammaproteobacteria bacterium | reverse complement strand
GCGGGTCGCGGCGGGCCCGCCCGGCACCGGCGCCGGACGGAGTGCTCGACATTCACGCTCCGCTGTTTCCCGGGCGCCGCGCCGGCCGGTGTCCTACAGGTAGTCGAACAGCGACAGGCCCTGGGTGCGCGCGAACGCCTGCTGGGCGGCCTGCAACGCCGTGAGCCCGATGTTCAACTCGACGGCCGCGGCGGTGATGTCGACATCCTGGATCTTCGAGCGCACCACCGAGTACTGGTACTCGAGGTCGTCGTTCACCTGCTTTTGCGTGTCGATGCCCTTCAGCCGCGTGCCGATCGAGGTCTGCACCTGCAGGAGGTGCTCCATCGCCAGGTCGAGATCGCCGAGCGCGCGGTTGATGCCGTAGTCGAACCCGGCGCCGGCCGCCGGCGAGGCAATGGCCTGCCCGAGCGTCTCGGCAAGGCGTCGCGCGGTCGTGAATACCGACTGGTTGACGCTCGGCGTGACGGTGAAGACATCCCCCGCGGCCGGCGCGCCCGCGATCTGCACCTCCGCGCCATTGAAGGCGATCGACGACCCGGCCGTGAACGGCTGCGCCGCCAGGACCGTGGTCGCGGTGGTGTCGTCGATCACGTCGAAGGTGGTCGCGGTCGCGAACACGATGCGAAAGTCGTGCGGCTGCCAGGCGGCGGCGTTCGTCACCGAACCCGGCTGGACGACCCCGGTCCCGACGTTGGTAGCGGCCGGGGCGCTGAGGAACGTGCCGTTGCCGTTGCGCACGGCCATGAACACCGCATCCCCCGGATCGCGATCGGCGACGCGCCGGTTGACACCAATCTGCGCGAGGCGGGTACCCTGGTCGCCCGCGTACTGGACCTGGCCAGCGCCATCCGTGCCGAACGGTTGCGTCCCGGTCATGTTGCCCGCGAACAGGAACTCACCGTTCGCGTCGCGCGTGTTCGCGATCTGGACCAGCTGTTCCAGCCGCTCCCGGACCTCGGCCGCGAGAAACGCCCGGTCGCTGGCGCCGAGGCTGCCGTTGCGCCCCTGCAGCGCGAGTTCGCGGATGCGCTGCAGGGACTCGGACACGGTGCGCAGCGCCGAGTCGGACTGCTCCAGGCGCGAGGCGGCGACGTCGGCGTTCTCCTGGAACTGCGCATGCCGCGCGATGGCCTGCTCGAGATCCAGCAGGCGCGCGGTACCGGCCGGATCGTCGGCAGCGCTCTGGATGCGCCTGCCCGTCGCGATCTGATCGCGGACCCTGGCCAGGTTCGCCTGGCGGTCGAGCATCTGCGCCAGGCCGCGCTCGAACCCCTGGGCGGTGGAAATGCGCATGCGGTGTGCTCCCTTCTCAGCCGCCCAGCAGCCTCAGCAGCGAATCGAAGGCGGCCTGCGCCGAGGAGATGATCTGCGCCGCCGCCTGGTACGACTGCTGAAAGCGGATGAGATTGGCAGCTTCCTCGTCGAGGTTCACGCCCGACACCTCGGCGCGGGCGCCCTCGGCGTAGGTTTTCAGCGTCGCCAGCGCCGCTTCGTTCACCTCGGCCTGGCGGGCCTGGGAACCGACCCGGGACACCACCGCCCCGTAGGCGTCCAGGCTGGTCGCGTTGCCGCCGTCGAGCAGCCGTGCGCCCTGCAGCGCAGCGAGCGCGAGGGCATTGCGATTGTCGCCGACCGCGCCGGTGTTGGCCGAGATGGTGAACCGGTCGGCGGCCTGCGGACTGCCCGTCACCTGCGCGCGCCAGCCGTTGATGTCGATGTCGGCGCCGCTCGTATACGGAAGCAGCGGACCGACCCCGTTCACCTGGTAGGTGGTCGGCGGGTCGTTGAACACCAGGTCGACGGTGGTCTGCAGCGCGGCGTCGGTCTCGTCGAGCACCTGCGGCGCCGAGACCGTCGCCGCGCCGCGGTTGGACAGCGGTGCCGCGGAGCGCACGGGGGATGCCGCCGCGATGTCGCGGACGTCGCCGATCGCCAGCCCCACGTCGCGCGCCGCGGTGCGGGTCGGCTGCAACTGCCAGTGGTCCCCGGCGACCGGCGCCGCGCCGAGCGTGATCGTCATGCCGTCCACGGTGAAAGGACCGGGGCCGGCCAGCGTCTGCGCGCTCTGATCCGCGCGCCGCGTGAGGATCAGGTTGGCGCCATCGTGGCGCAGGTCGTAATCCGAGATGGTGAGCGCGCCGAGGGTGGCCTCGTCGTAGGCGACGGAGAGCGTCCCGGTGTTGCCGCCATCCTCGAGCACCCGCGGCGACGGCGCGGCGAAGAAGTCGCCGCCCGGCGCGCCGTCGAGGTCCATGCCCATGCGGTGCTGCGCGTTGAAGGCCAGCGACACCGCGACGGCAATCCGGCCGAGGCCGTTGCGCGCCGGGTCGAGCACCTCGTCGCGGAAGGACAGCAGTCCGCCCAGCTCGCCACCGGTGAGATCGTCGGAGATGAGCGCCTGCACGCCGTTCACCGAGTACGCGACCTCCAGCCTGGTCGCATCGAGCGGATCGCCGGCGATGGACAGCGTGCTGGCGACGCCGCCCGCGACCAGCGCCTGGCCGCGACCGACGCTGATGTTGATCGCACCGTCCTCCTGCTCGACCACCGTCACGTTCGTCAGCGCGCTCAGCCGCAGGAGCAGCGCGTCGCGCTGGTCGAGCAGATCGTTCGGGGGAGTGCCCTGCACGCGCCCGCGGGCCTGGACGATGTCGCGGTTGTAGTCGGCGATGCCCTGCGCCGCCGCATTGATCTCCTCTATCGTGCTGCGCAGGCGCGCGTCGACGCCGCGCTCCGTCTCGTCCAGGCGCAGGTGCTGGTCGTGGAACCGCGAGACGAAGGTGTCGGCGGAGGCGAGCAGTACCTGGCGCGCCGGCACCGAGGCGGGATCGCCGACGAGGGCCTGCACGCCGTCGAAGAACTCTCCCAGCGCCGGCGACAGTCCCGTCTCCGGATCTCCGAGGATGTTGTTGACCTGGGCGGCGAAATCGCGGACGACCGCGACCCGGGCGTGGTTGCTGGTGCTGGTGCGCAGTTGCTGCTGCAGGAACTGGTCGACCGTGCGGGTGATCGCGCTCGTTTCGACGCCGTTGCCGGTCCATACGCCTCCCGCGCCCTGCGGGCTGCGCGCGGAGAACTCCACCCGTTGCCGGGCGTAGCCGTCGGTGTTGACGTTGGCGATGTTGTGGCTGACGGTCGCCAGCCCGCGCTGGCTGGCGGCCAGCGCCGACACGCCGATCTGGAAGAGTCCGTTCGCCATGGCGTCGCGCTCAGTAGGCCTGCGCCAGCAGCACCGGCGGGGCGTCGCCGATCCGCTCCATGATCGAGAGGACCTTCGTCGCGTAACGCGGATCGGTGGCGTAGCCGGCCCGCTGCAGTCCGTGGATGTAGGCTGCCGGATCCTGCGAGCGCGCCAGCGCGCCGTCGTAGCGCGGATTCTCCCTGAGGAACTGAGCATAGTCCTCGAAGCCCTCCGCCAGCGAGCCGTAGGCGCGGAACTCCGCGTACTCGCGCGTGGCCACGCCATCCACGTATTCGATGGTCGGGACGCGCACCCGGTCGCCCTTCCACGACGCATCGGCCTTGATACCGAACATGTTGTAGCTCGGGCTGCCATCCGGACGCCGGATCACCTTGCGACCCCAGCCCGTCTCCAGCGCCGACTGCGCCACGAGCACGTCGGCGCTGGTGCCGAGCTTGCGGGCCGCGGCCCGCGCATGCGGCTCGACCGCGGCGACGTAGTCCGACAGCGTGCGGGACTCGCCGCCGCCCTGCGCGGCCTGTTCCCCGGCGGCTGGCCGCGCCGCCGGCGCCTCGGGCACGGCCCCGGGGCGAGTCGGGCCGGTGGCACCCCGCAGCGATTCGACGCGCGCGCCCCAGGGTCCCGTCGCCGCGGGCATCTGCGCGTCGCCGCTCCAGTAGCGCGGCACGAACTTCATGCCGTCGCCCGGTCCCGCGCCTTCCGGCGTGCCGCCGAGCTGGCGCTCGAGGATGGCCGCGATGCCCAGCCGGCCCCCGGCGCCCATCTGGGCCGCGATCTTCTGGTCGAACATGTCACGGTACAGGTCGCCGCCGGCCCCGCCCGAAAGCGTGTCGTCGAACTCGGTCGCGCGCATGCTCTGCAGCATCATCCGCACGAAGATGCCCTCGAACTCCCTGGCGACGGCGCGGGCGGCCTCCGGCCGTCCGGCGCGCGCATCGGCACGCGCGGTGGCGAAGGCCTGCACGCCGTCGAGGGCCGCGCCGGCGGGAACGGCCATCAGATCACCGTCAGCTCGGCGCGCAGGGCGCCGGCCTCCTTCAGGGCCTCGAGTATCGCGACCAGGTCGCCGGGCGCCGCGCCCACGCCGTTCACCGCGCGCACGATCTCCTCCAGCGACACCCCCGCGTCGAACAGGAACATGCGGCTCTGCTTCTGCTCGACGTCGATATTCTGGTTCGGCACGACCGCGGTCCGCCCGCCGGAGAACGGCCCGGGCTGGCTGACGACCGGATCGTTGGAAATGGTCACGGTCAGGCTGCCGTGGGACACCGCCGCCTGGCTGACGCGCACGTTCTTGCCGATGACGACGGTACCGGTGCGCGAGTTCACCACCACCCTGGCGGCGGCCTCGCCCGGATCGAGTTCGAGGTTCTCGACCAGCGACACGAACGCGACCCGCGCGGCCGGGTCCGGCGGTGCCGCGACGCGGACCGAACTGCCGTCCACCGCCTGCGCCGTGCCGCCGCCGAGCTCCTCGTCGATCGCCTGCACCACGCGCGCCGCGGTCGTGAAATCGGCGTCGTTCAGGTTCAGCGTGAGGTACGGCGCGTCCGCGAACGCGGTCGGCACCTCGCGCTCGACCGACGCGCCGTTCGGGATCCGCCCGCTGCTCGGCACGTTCAGCGTGATGCTCGACCCGTCGTCGGTCTGGACGCCGAAGCCGCCCACCACGACGTTGCCCTGGGCCACCGCGTATGTGCCGCCGTCGGCTCCCTTCAGGGGCGTCATTAGCAGGCTGCCGCCGCGCAGGCTCTTGGCGTTGCCGAGCGAGGCGACCGTGACGTCGATCGCCTGCCCCGGCTTGGCGAAGGCCGGGAGGCTGGCCGTGACCATGACCGCGGCGACGTTCTTCAGCTGCAGGTTGGTTCCCGGCGGCAGCGACAGCCCGAGCTGGTTCAGCATGCTCTTCAGGCTCTGGGTCGTGAACGGGGTCTGGCTGGTCTGGTCACCGGTGCCGTCGAGGCCCACCACCAGGCCGTAACCGACCAGCTGGTTGGCGCGCACGCCGCCGATCGAGGCGAGGTCCTTGATGCGCTCGGCCGTCGCGATCGAGGGCAACGCGAGAGCGACCGTCAGCAGCAGCAGGGCGTGCAGGCGCATCGGCCGCCGGCGCTCAGAACGGGAAGATCGCGCTGACGAAGAAGCGCGACAGCCAGCCGAGGCGGTTGGCGTCGGCCTGCGCGCCGTCGCCGTTGTAGATGATCGTCGCGTCGGCCACCCGGGTCGAGAGCACGGTGTTGTCCGTGCGGATGTCGATGGGCCTGACGATGCCGGAGATCTTCACGTACTCGTTGCCCTGGTTGAGGTTCAGCCGCTTCTCGCCGCGCACGACCAGGTTGCCGTTGGGCAGGACATCGGCGATGGTCACGGTGATGTCGCCCGAGAGCTGGTTGCGCTGGGCGCTGTCGCCCTTGCCGTCGAACTCGTTCGAGGAACTCATGTTGGTCTCGAGCGTGTTGTTCGTCGTCGAGGCGAGCGGCAGCACTCCGGGCAGGTTGAACAGCGGCGTCGTGCCGAGGACGGTGGGGTTCTCGATCGTGTTCTCCTGCGAGCGCTCGAGCGTCGTGCTGGACGACTTCACCGCGTTGGTCGACTCGGTGAGCTGGATGGTCAGGATGTCGCCAATGCGGCGCGCCTTCACGTCCTCGAACAGGGCGATGTCGTAGCCGGTCTGGTAGATGGATCCGGTCGCGGCCTGCACCGGCTCCGGCCGCGCGGCCGGGAAGCTCGGCGCATAGGCGGCGTCGCGCCGCGGCGCGCTGTTGCAGCCGGACAGCGCGGCGCAGGCGGCCAGGGCCAGCAGGTGCGGGACATGGACGTGGCGTCGGGTCATGGCGTCGTATTCCCGTCAGGTCAGAGGTTCTGGCTGACGTACTGCAACATCTGGTCCACCGTGGAGATAGCCTTCGAGTTCATCTCGTAGGCACGCTGGGTCTCGATCATGTTGACCAGTTCCTCCACGACGTTGACATTGGAGCTCTCGAGACTGCCCTGCACCAGCGAACCGAGGCCGGTAAGGCCCGGGGTGCCGGTCTGCGGCGTGCCGCTCGAGAGCGTCTCCTTGAACAGGTTCTCCCCGATGGGTTGCAGGCCCAGCGGGTTGATGAAGTCAGTCAGTTGCAGCGAGCCGATCTGCTGCGGCGAGGTCTGCCCGGCGACCAGCGCGCTGACGGTGCCGTCGGAGCCGATCGTGAGACTCTGCGTCTCGGCCGGCACGGTGATGGCGGGCTGCAACTCGTAGCCGTTCGAGGTCACGAACTGGCCCTGCGAGTTCATCTTGAACGAACCGTCGCGCGTGTACGCGGTGCTGCCGTCCGGCAGCAGGATCTCGAACAGGCCGCGGCCCTGGATCGCGACGTCGAGCGAGTTCTCGGTCTGGATGAGATTGCCCTGCGCGAACTCCTTCTCGGTCGACACGACCCGGACGCCGGTCCCGAGCATCAGGCCCGAGGGCAGCTCCGAGCTCTCGGCGGTGGCGGCGCCCGGCTGGCGGACCGTCTGGTACATCAGGTCCTCGAACGAGGCCCGGCCGCGCTTGAAGCCGGTGGTGTTGACATTGGCGAGGTTGTGCGCGACGACCGACATGCGCGTCTGCTGAGCATCGAGGCCGGTCTTGGCGATCCAGAGAGCCTGATCCATACGGTTACCTCGGGGGCGGTGGCTTGTGGGTCGTGAATCGTGATCCGTGATCCGGGCAGTACCGATCGTGCTTCAACTGATCACGAATCACTGATCACGGCTCACGGATCACGCCAGCCGCAACAGCTGGGCCGACTGCGCGTCGTTCTCCTGCGCGGTGCGCATCGCCTTCACCTGCAGTTCGAACTGCCGCTGCATGTTCATGAGCGAGACCATCATCTCGATCGGGTTGACGTTGCTCGATTCGTACGCACCCTGCACCACGCGCACGGACGCATCCGGCGCCGCGGGCTGGCCATCGCTGCGGCGGAACAGTCCGTCCGGCCCCTTGACAAGCTCGGCGGAGGGCGTGTGCACCAGTCGCAGGCGGTCGACCGTCGCCAGCGATTCGGAGCCCTGGCCGACCGGCCGGACGGAAATCGTGCCGTCGTTGCCGATGTTGAGGGTCTCGGAAGGCGGAATCGCGATCGCTCCCCCGTTGCCCAGCACCGGATGACCCGACGCCGTCTGGAGCAGTCCGCCAGCATCGAGGCGCAGGTTGCCGGCCCGCGTGTAGGCTTCGCTGCCGTCCGGCGCCTGCACCGCCAGCCAGCCCTCGCCGTCGACGGCAACATCGAGGTCGTTGCCCGTACGCACGATCGAGCCGGCCTTGAAGTCCACGCCCGGCCGCTCGCTCATCGCATAGACCCGCGAGGGGTGGCCGTCGCCGAACACCGGCAGCGCGCGAAAGGCGTTGAAGTCGGCGCGGAAACCTGCGGTCGAGGCGTTGGCGAGGTTGTGGTTCGCCGCCGCCTGGGCCGTCAGCGTCTGCTTGGCGCCGGACATCGCCAGCCAGATCATCCTGTCCACGTCGCGCGCCTCCTGTCATCGGCCCGGGTCGCCCGGCGACCGGTTTCCGTCACTCCGGAAGGGGAATCACGATCCGTGCCATGAACCCGGCCCGGTGCGTGCTCAGCCGATATTTATCACCGCCTGCGTCACTTCGTCGGCGGTGCTGATCACCTGCGCGTTCGCCTGGTAGTTGCGCTGCGCGACGATCATCTGCACGAGTTCCTCGGCCAGGTCGACGTTCGACTCCTCCAGCGCACCGGACTGGATCATTCCCAGGTTTGAGGTTCCCGGTGCGCCGATCAGGGCCGCGCCGGCGGCGAAGGACTCGCCCCAGTTGTTGTCGCCAAGCGGCTGCAGGCCCTGCACGTTGGCGAAGTTGGCCATGGCCACCTGCCCCAGGACGGAAGACTGGCCGTTCGTGTAGCGGGCGAAGACGATGCCCTCCTCGTCGATGTCGAGTCCGGAGAGCTGGCCGGTCGTGTAGCCGTCCTGCGTGATCTGGCCGACGGCGAACGGGCTGCCGTACTGCGTCGTGCCGTCGTAGTCGATATCCAGCGTCATGTTCGCCGCGCCGCCGCCGGGATTGAACGAGGCGGTGGTGACGGTGCCCCCGGCCGGCGTCGTCAGCAGGCCGACGGTGGAGAAGCCGAGGGTGCTCGGACCGTCGACCGCGACCCCGTCCAGGTAGGCGTAACTGTCCCAGCTGTTGGCGGCCGTCTTGCGGTAGTACATGGTCGCCACGTGCGAGTTCCCGAGCGAGTCGTACACCGTGGTCGAGGTCGCGTTGTTGTAGCTGCTCGAGTCGGTCGGGTCGAACGCCGCGACCGGCGCGGGGGCGGACGCGTCCAGGTTGAGAACGAGCCCGATCTGCGTCGAGGCCGAGGGCGCGATGCCGGACGCCGATATCTGCAGTGACGACTGCGCGCCGGTGATGTTGCCGTTGGCGTCCGCGGAGAAGCCGATCAGCTTCTGGTTGCCGGAATTGACGATGTAGCCCTCGCGGTCCAGGCCGAACGCGCCGGCACGCGTATACACGCGCCCGCCGCCGTCCTCGACGACGAAGAACCCCTGCCCGCTGATCGCCAGGTCCAGCCCGTTGTCGGTGAACGAGACGTTGCCCTGGTCGAACTGCTGCGCGATGCGGGCGAGATTGACGCCGCTGCCGGCCGCGTTGCCGGCCACGCCGGAACTGGAGGCGGCGTAGACGTCCTGGAACTCCGCCCGCGACCGCTTGAATCCGGTCGTGTTGGCATTGGCAACGTTGTTGCTGATGACGCTCAGTTCGCTCGTGGCGGCTTGCAGGCCACTGATGGCAGCGCGGAATGTCATTGCTCTGGTCTCCTGGACAGGCCGGCGCGGCCCGTCGCCTAAGGGGTCCTACTGGACCTGCTTGATCTGATCGAGGGTCACCGCGCCCAGGCCCGCGAGGTTCAGGCGCGGCGCCTCGTTCGCGCGCACCGACACGCTCTCGACCTTGGCCGCAATCCAGGTACCCACCGCCCGGGGCCCGTCCGCGGTCTGCGCCTCGGCTTTGACGACGTACTGTCCGGCCGGCAGCGCGGCACCGGCGTCGTCGAGTCCGTTCCACGTGAACGGGACCGTGCCAGCGGACTGCGCGCCGAGCGAAATCTGCTTGACGAGCTCGCCGCCGCGGGAATAGATGCCGAGCATCAGGCTGCCCGTGGACTGGGGCAGCTCCACCGCGCCGCGCAGGCCGTCGGCGGCGAGCGGCGCGCTGTCGCGCTCCACCATCACCGTGCGGCCCACCATGGTCGAGGACTGCAGGGCCTGGTTCGACTGCAGCGCCGTCGACAGCAGGCCGAAGGACTTCTGCAGCTCGCCGATGCCGCTGACGGTGCTGAACTGCGCGATCTGCCCGAGGAAGGCGCTGCTGTCCATCGGCTTGGTGGGGTCCTGGTTCTTCAGCTGCGTCATCATCAGCTTCAGGAACGCGTTCTGGTCGAGTTCCGCCTTCTTCTGCGTCTGCTGCCCCGCGAGCGCGTAGTGGTCGAGGGCGGACGCCAGCGCGCCGGTCGGGGTAGTCATGGCTGCGGCACTCCGGCGGCGGGGCTCACTGGCCGATCGACAGCGTCCGCAGCAGCATCTGCTTGGACGCGTTCATCACTTCGATGTTGGTCTGGTAGCTGCGCGATGCCGACATCATGTTCGCCATCTCCTCGACGATGTTGACGTTCGGGCGGTAGACATAGCCCTCGGCGTCGGCGAGCGGACTGTCCGGCTGGAACTCCTTCCTCAGGGGGGCCTCGCTCTCGACGATGCCCGCCACGCGCACGCCGGTCGCGGCGCCGTCGGCGGCGGTTTCCTCCGCCAGCACGGTCTGGAAGACCGGCTGGCGGGCGCGATAGGCGCCGCCGAGGCTGCTCGCCACGGAATCGGCGTTGGCGAGGTTGCTGGCGGTGGTGTTCAACCGCACGGACTGCGCGGCCAGACCGCTGCCGGCAATGTCGAGGACGTCGAACAAGGGCATGGGCGTCAGTCTCCCGTGAGCGCGCGCCGGATGCCGGCGATGCGGGTATCGAGGAACTGCAGGCTCGCCTGGTAGCGCACGGCGTTCTCGGCGAACGCGGCGTGCTCGACCTGCGGATCGACCGTGTTGCCGTCGAGGCTCGGCGCCAGCGGCGTGCGATACATCAGTTCCGCGCCGCCGGTCGAGGCCCCGCCGGCCCGCAGGTGACGGCTGTCGGTGGTCGCGAGCGCCGAAGCGCCCGACGACGCCTGCGCCAGCACTGCGCGGAAGTCGATGTCTCGCGCCTGGTAGCCAGGGGTGTCGGCGTTCGCGAGGTTGGCCGCCAGCACCTCGGCGCGCTGCGCGCGCAGTCGCAGTGCATCGGCATGGACTCCGAACATGCTGTCGAGATCGAGGTTCACGGTCGTTTCCCTGGTGGGGCACCTGCGAGCAAGCAGTTGCCGTGCCAGGTCGCGCGAACGCCCGCCCGGGCTGCAGCGGGCGTGGAATCTACCGGTGCGGGCGGCAAGGCATGGCCGCCTGCCGCGCACAGGGCGGGCAGGAGATTGCCACCACCGCGAGGCGTGGAACGCTCAGGCCGCCGTGCGCGCCTCCAGGCAGCGGCAGATGAGGCTCGCCAGTTCGTCCGGATCGAACTTGGACATCAGGTCGTCGGCGCCGACCTTGGCGGCCATTGCCTTGTTGAAGTTGCCGCTGAGCGAGGTGTGCAGGACCACCCACAGCCGCTTGAGCCCCGGGTGCTCCTTGATGTTCCTGGTGAAGGTGTAGCCGTCCATCTCCGGCATCTCGACGTCGGAGATCACCATCGCCAGGCGCTGCTCGATCGGCTGCGGATCGGCCTCCAGCATCCGCAGCAGCAGGTCGTAGCCGGCGCGGCCGCTCTCGGCGGCCAGCGATCTCACGCCCAACTGGTCGAGCACGCGCTTGATCTGCCTGCGCGCGAGGGCGGAATCGTCAACGTACAGTACCGTGGGAGGCGAGGCGGCGGCGGCCGCAGTCGCGGTGGCGGACAGCGTGGGATCGATGTCCTCCTTCAGGCCGATCACTTCGGCCAGCACCTTCTCCACGTCGATGACCTCGACCAGTTCGCCGTCGACTTCGGTCACCGCCGTCAGGTAGTTCTGCAGGCCGATGCCCCTGGGTGGCGGCCTGATGCGTTCCCAGTTCAGGTTGACGATGCGATCGACGCAGTCGACGAGGAAGCCGAGCAGCCGGCGGTTGTACTCTGCCACGATCACGAACCGGCCCTCGGGCTCGGGGACGGGGGCGAGGCCGACGGCGGCTGCCAGGTCCATGATCGTGATGGTCACGCCGCGAATGCTCGCGATGCCCCGCACCACCGGGTGCGCCTGCGGCAGGTGGGTCAGGACCGGGCACCGGATGACCTCCCGGACCTTGAACACGTTGATCCCGAAGCGCTGCCGGCCGACCAGGCGGAACATCAGCAGTTCCATGCGGTTGCGCCCGACCAGCTGGGTGCGTTGATCGACCCCTTCGATGACGCTCGACATGCACGTTCTCCGCGCGGGCCCGGGCAGGATGCGATGTTCCCTTAGCGGCGGGGCGGCGGGAGTCTTGAACGGTGCCGGTGGACAGGGCCCGGGGGCGCTGGCATCGCGCTTGCTTCAGCATACCCGGCAACCGGTGGAGTCGAAGTCGATGACGGATTTCTGGCAGATTTGCCGACGGGTGGCCGGCGCGACCCTGGTGTCCTGTGCCGCCCAGGCGGCCCCGACGGCCGGGATAGAGCCCCTCGACGCCATTGCGGCGACGGCCCAGGCGTATGCCGACGCCACGTTCGGCGGCGAGGACATCACCGTGACCACCGGCCGGCTCGATCCGCGCCTGCGGCTGGCGGCCTGCGACGACGGACTGGAAGCCTTCCTGCCCCCGGGCACCGTCGCCGGCCGGAGCGGCACGCTTGGCGTGCGCTGCCACGGGCCGCGCCCGTGGCAGCTGTACGTGCCTGTCAGCGTGCACGAGACGCGCGAGGTGGCGGTGCTGGCGCGGGCTCTGGCGAAGGATGCAGTCATAGAAGAAGCGGATCTCATGCTGGAGCGTCGCGACGTCAACCGGCTTGCCGGCGGTTACTTCGCGGCCGATGCTCTGCCGCTCGGGCAGGTGCTGCGGCGCCCGCTTCCGGCGGGCGCCGTCGTGGGCCCGCGGCAGGTCGCCCCGCGCAAACTGATCCGGCGCGGCGGGCAGGTCATACTGGCAGCCCGTGTCGAGGGGCTGGCGGTGCGGATGACCGGCATCGCGCTGGCGGACGCCGCGGCCGGCGACCGGGTACAGGTCCGGAACCTGTCATCCCGGCGGGTGGTCGAGGGTGTCGTAGGCGCCGATGGCTCGGTCGAGGTGCCGCTCTAAAGCCTGGCCGGCAACGGCCGATAAGGACGGTTGAAGTCCAAACAGGAGTCCTGCAGCGATGGTTACTGAAGTCAACGGTTCGACCGGTGGTGCCGTCCCGGGCCTGACCCCGGGCAGCGGTCGCATCGACCGCGCCTCCGGCACCGGTACCGAGGCCGCCGGTCGGGCGGCCCGCGGTGGCGAGGCGGTGTCCCTCACGCCGCAGGCAGCGCGCCTGCTCGAACTGGAACGCGCAGTCGCGGCGAGCCCCGACGTCGATCTCGAGCGGGTCGAGAAACTGCGCCAGGCCGTCGCCAGCGGCACGTACGAAATCGATTACGCGAAGCTGGCCGACAAGCTGGTGCAGTTCGAGGCCGCGCACCCCGACCTGACTAACGGCAAATGACCGCGACCGGCGCTTCGTCCCTGGCCGGCGCGCTGGTGGATCTGGGCCAGCTCGCTGCCCGCTTCGCCGACCTGCTGCGCGAGGAACAGGCGTCGCTGCGCCGCCGGGATGCCGCCGGCATGGAGGCGGCCGTCCGGAGGAAGCTCGAAGCCCTGCAGGGGATCGAGGCCGGCGTCGCGCGCCTGCGCCAGCGCCTCTGCGAACTCGGCGTGACGCCGGATCGCGCCGGGCTGCAGCGCAGTCTGACGACCGCAGAAACGCGATCGGCGTGGCGCGAGCTGCGCAAGGCGGCCATCGACTGCCTGCGCCTGAACCGCGCCAACGGCCTGCTCATCGACGCTGGCGCGACCTTTGCGACGACCGTGCTCGCGATCCTGCGCGGCTCGCCGGTACCGGCGGACCTCTACGACCGCGAGGGTCGCGTGGACCGGACCCAGGCGGGTCGCAGCATCGCCAGCGCCTGAACGGGGTCCGGCGGACGACGCACGCGCCATGTTCCTGTCGCGCCTGACCTCCACGCTCTCCGAGCGCGGCCGCACCGCGATGGCATCCGCCATCGCCACCGGCCTCGGCGTGCCCCCGGGTCGCATCCCCACCCTGCTCGCCGAACTCGTGTCGACCCGTGCGCTGCTCACGATCGCGCTCAGCGGCACCGACGACGTGTACACCAGTGCCGCGCTCGAGTGCGTCACCGAGGGCGGCTACCTCGTCATCGACGAGCTGATGCCGGGTTTCGGCAACGCGTGCGCGACACCCGGCCGCCGGGTGTCGATCAGCGGGCGGCTGCACGGAGGGCTGCTCGCGTTCGAATCGACGATCGACGCGGCCGGGACCGGTGGCGGCATCGCCTACTACCGCATCCCGTTCCCGCGGCACGTCGAATACCGTCAGCGGCGCGAATACTTCCGGGCCGTGATCCCGGTCGAGCAGGCGGTTCCCGTGCAGATGGTCCGCGCCGACGGTCGCGGCCTCTCCGGCGAGTTGCGCGACATCTCGCGCGGCGGACTGAGCCTGCGTCTCGATCCGGGCCCCACCCCGCCGCCGCGGCTCGGCGAGGTGCTGCCCCGCTGCCTCATCGCCGTCCCGGTCGGTGCGCCGATCGCGACGCGCCTGGAGATCTGCTACTCGGAGAGCTGGAACGGTCGCAAGCGCCCGCGCCTCGGCGGCCGCTTCGTCGACGTCGACCGGCGGGCCGAGCGCGAACTCGACGCTTACGTGACCATGATCGATCGCGAGTACGCGCGCCGCACGAGCCGGCGCTGACGCGCGCCGTCAGGCGAGCGGCGGCTGCAGTCGCCCGAGGCGCGCCAGATCGGCCGGCACGTCGACGTCCCACGACAGCAGCAGTTCGCTCCATGCCAGGGCACCGGCCCGCATGCGCGACCGCGTCAGCCCGGCAACTTCCCCCGTCGACCACGGCACCCTCTCGAACAGGCGCGGCTGCGGACATCGCAGTCCGATGAGCGAGTAACCTCCGTCCCGCACCGGGCCCAGCACGGCATCGTCGCCGCCCGCCAGGCGCGCCGCGGCCCAGTGCAGCTCCCCGGTGGTCCGAGCGGGACAGTCGGCGCCGACGAGCAACGCCCAGGGACGCCGCGCCAGCACTTCGCCGAACGCCGCGTGCATCCTCTGCCCCAGGTCCGCGCCCTGCTGCGCGCGCACGGCACAGCCGGCGGGCAGGCGCAACTCCGCCGGCACCGCGTCCGTCTCGCCGTCATGGCACAGTATGACCTGCGCACCTGTCACCGCCGTCGCGGTCGCGAGCGTCCGGCGCAGCAGCCGTGCCTGCAGATCGGCCGCGCCGCGCTCTCCGAGCACCGGCACGAGCCGCGTCTTCACGCGGCCCGGCACGGGCAGCCTGGCGAACACGATGATCGCGCCCTCAGCGCTCATGGTAGCGACGGGCGAGCCACGCCGGGGCGACGCCGCAGGCCCAGGCCGATCGCAACCACCACATCGTGAGCACCGTGCGCACCACTCCGTATCTCTCCCAGCGACGGCCGGACGTGATGGCAGGTCCGCGCAGGCACAGCGGCGGACCATGCGTGCGCAGGCGCAGGGACAGTTCGAGGTCCTCCATCAGATCGACGGCCGGGAACCCGCCGACCCGTTCGAACAGCTCGCGGCGCAAGAACAGCGCCTGATCCCCGGTCACCATGCCGCCGAGGCGCGAGCGCAGGTTGATGGCGGCGCCGATGACCCGCAGCGCCGGATGCCGACCGGAAAGGCGGACGTCGAACCGGCCCCAGCCGCTGCCGCGGGCCACTCCGCGCGCGATATCGGCGTCAGCCCCCGCGGGAAGCCGCGTGTCGGCGTGCAGGAACAGCAGTACGTCTCCCCGCCCGACCGCCGCGCCCGCGTTCATCTGCCGGGCACGGCCGGCGGGCGTCACGAGGACACGGTCGGCGAGTCGCGCCGCGAGCGCCACGGTGGCGTCGCGACTGCCGCCGTCGACGACGACCACCTCGTGACCGCGCTTGCGCCATGCCTGCAACGGCGCGAGCACCGGCACGATGCCCCCGGCCTCCTCGAGCGCCGGCACGATGATCGAGATCACCGCGCCGCCTGCTCAGCCCGGGCGCGCGCGCAGGCGCGGATCGAAGGCGTCCCGGACCGCGTCCGCGAACAGGTTTGCCGCGAGCACCAGCGTGAACATGAAGGCGAAGGCCGCGGCCAGCGACCACCACACGACGGGCTCGCGGGCGAGTTCCAGCCGCGCGTTGTTGATCATGTTGCCCCAGCTCGCCATGGTCGGATCGACGCCGATGTTGATATAGGACAGCACCGCCTCGGCCAGCACGAGGCCGCTGAACTGGATGACGACCGTGATCAGGACCAGGTGCATCACGTTGGGTGCCACGTGCCGGACCATCACGCGCAGGTGGCCGACACCGAACGCGTGGGCCGCCTGGATGTAGTCGATCTCCCGCAGCTTGAGAGTCTCGGCTCGCAGCAGGCGGCACAGGTCGGTCCAGCCGGTGATCCCCAGGATCGCGCACAGGAACAGCAGGCGCAGGTCGGCGCGCTGCACGACGCTCGTGAAGTCGTCGGCGCGCGCGTTCATGTATACCTGCAGCATCAGCACCGACGCGGCGATCAGCAGCACGCCAGGAATGGAACTGAGCACCGTGTACAGGTACTGGATGACGTCGTCTATCCAGCGGCCGAAGTAGCCGGCCATCACGCCGAGCGCCAGCGCGAACGGCAGCATCACCAGTGTCGTCAGCGTGCCGATCACGAGGCCCGTGCGGACGCTCTTCAACGACAGGTAGAGCACGTCCTGGCCCACCTTGTCGGTGCCGAGGACGTGCCAGTCGAGGGACAGCCGGGCCCCGACGATCGTCACGACGGCGAGCACGGTGGCAGTCGCGGCGATCGTGCGCCCAGGCACCGCCGCGCGCCCCCTCGCGAACGCCGCCAGGGTCGGGCCGAACGCCTGCCGGCGACGGCGCGCGACGGCCCCGAGGAGCGCGAGCGTGAGCGCAGCGGAAGTGAGCGCCGCCACGACGGTCCAGGCGGCCGCCGTCCTCGCGATGTCGGCGGCGGCGCCCTCGGCGCCTTCGCCCAGATGCCTGCCACCCCATTGCAGCCGCGGGTAGTCCCGGGCTTGCGTGCCGTCGGCTCGCTGCACGGCTTCCTTCTGGAACAGGTGGGTGGCGAAAGGCGCGGAATACGTGACCTCGGTACGCTCGCGCAGGTGCGCGGCGAGGAGATCGAGCACGCTCAGCACCTCCGGCGAATACACCGCGCCGGCGTTGCCGGCATCGGGCAGGCGCGGCCGGTAGTGAATCGAGTCCAGCAGGCCGATGGCGATGAACCATGCGAGCGTGACGGCCGCGGCCATCCCGAGCGGGCTGCGCCCCACCTCGCGCCACGGCGCCCGCAGCGGTTCGTGCCGACGCGCCCAACCGGCGTAGGCGGCCACGGCGGCGAGCAGCAGCACGATGAAGGCGTCGGTCGTGAGCAGCACGGGCCGGCCCAGGCCGTCGAACCAGGCGCTCACTGCAGCCGCACCCGCGGATCCACCAGCGTGTAGGAGAGGTCGGTCAGGACGAGTCCGACGATGTACAGCACCGAGCCCAGGAACACCATCGCCCGGACAATCGCGAAATCCTGGTTGTTGATGCCGTCGATCGTGTAGCTCCCCAGGCCCGGAATGGCGAAGAACGACTCCAGCACCAGGCTGCCGATGAACAGGCCGGGCAGCATCACCACGATCCCGGTCATGATCGGGATGAGCGCGTTGCCGAGCACGTGCCGGTACATGACAGTGCGCTCGGCCAGGCCCTTGGCCCGGGCGGTGCGGACGAACTCGCGGCCCAGTTCCTCCAGGAAGATCGTGCGGTACCAGCGCACGCCGACGCCGAGACCGGCGATCACGGACATCACGACCGGCAGGATCACGAAGCGCGCGGCGTCGAGTCCGTCGCCGTAACCGGAAATCGGCACCAGCCGCAGGAGCTTGCCGATCAGGAACTGCCCGCCGATGTAGTAGAACAGGCCCGAGATCGACATCATGACCACGCACGCCACCACGCCCCACAGATCGACGTAGGTGGCGCGGAAGAACGCCAGCAGCAAGGCGAACGTGATGCATGCAGCCAGCCCCAGCAACAGCGTCGGCAGGGTGATGGCCAGGCTCGGCCACATGCGTTGCCGGATGTCGTGGCCTATGTCGCGGCCGTCATCGGCGCGACCGAAATCGAATGCGAACAGGCGAACCGACTTGTCGAAGAAGATCGTGTCGGTGAACCGGCCGGCTCCGGCGGCCCCCGCGTTCCACGCGAGCGGGCGATCATAGCCGCGCTCGTGCTTCCACTTGTCGATCGCCTCCTGCGTGACGTGCTTCTGGCCCAGATGCATGCGCGCCATGTCGTCGGGCGAGTTGACGACGAAGAACAGCACGAAGGTGATGAGGTTCACGCCGACGAGGATCGGCAAGGCGTACAGCAGGCGGCGGACGAGGTAGGCGGTCACAGCGCCGGCGCCCGTTCGCGGCGGCGCCAGGAACGCCAGGCAGGAATCACGCTGACCACCAGGAGCGTTGCGGCGGCCACCAGCGGCCAGACGACGGGAGCATTCCACCGGGCGCGCCGCAAGGCCCGCACGCCGGCGTCGATGCGCTTGTACTTGAGGGTGTTGCGGGCCATCAGGTTGGGCGCCGCGTTGCCGTACCAGCCGTGGAACAGCGTGAAGCCCACCGAGTGGAAACCCCACAGCCAGGGCGAGTCCCGGCGCGCGAGCGCCACCATCTCGTCGATGACCGCCTGCCGCTGCGGCCCGTTCCCGAGCACCTTCATGCGCTCGAACAGCCGGTCGAACTCGGGGCTGGCGTAGTTGGCGGCGTTCTCGCCGTCGTGCTCGACCTTGGAGTTCGGCCCGTACAGCAGGAACAGGAAGTTCTCCGGATCCGGGTAGTCCGCGTTCCAGCCCCACTGGAAGATCTGCCCGGTCCCCTTGCGCATCTTCTCCTGGAAGCGGTTGTAGTCCGTGGCGCGCACCACGAGCTGGATGTTCAGCTTGCCGAACTGCTTGCGCAGCCAGTCGAACATCGACTTGCTGTCGACGCCGGCCGTGACAGTCTCGAAATTCAGCACCAGCGGCTGTCCGGTCGTGCGATCGCGCCCGTCCGGGTAGCCGGCCTGCGCCAGCAGGCGCCTGGCCTCCGCGAGCGGCTTGCGCACCGCCCGCCCGTCCACCCAGTCGTAGACGATCGGATTGAGCCCCTCGCGGCCCTCGCGGTAGCCGAACAGGCCCGGCGGCACGGGCCCCTGCGCGGGAATGCCGCGACCGTTGAGGAAGATCGATATGAACTCCTCGTAGTCGACCGCGATGGCGATCGCCTGCCGCAGGAGCCGCGCGGGCTCGGCATTGCCACCGACCACCGGGTCGCGCATGTTGAAGCCGATGTAGGAGGTGGACGCCGCCACCGCCGACAGGAGACGGATGTCGCGGGCCTTCAGCTCGTCGGTCAGCTCCAGGCCGCCGCCCGCCCCCAGGCGCACGGCCTGGTCGAAGACGTCGGAACTGATCGATGCGGTGTCGTAGTAGCCCTGCAGGAACTTGGTCCACTCGGGGATGAATTCCTTCTCGAGACTGAAGACCGCGCGGTCGATGAACGGCAGCGGGCGGCCGGCGTCGGCGAGCAGGCCGGCGCCGGCGCTGTCGGGCGCGCCTTGCGCCGGGTACGGGTCGCGGCGATAGTTGGGATTGCGCTCGAGGACCATGCGCCGGTTGGGGTTGTTCTCCACCAGGACGTACGGCCCGGTGCCGACCGGGAACCAGTCGAGCGTCACGTTGCGCTCGGCGAGCCCGGGTTGGGCGTAGAAGCGATCGGCCTCCCAGGGCATCGGCGCGAAGAACGACATCGCGAGCCAGTACTGGAACTGCGGATACTTGCCCTGCACGACGATCTCGTAGGTGTAGCGATCGACGATGCGTACGCCGTCGAAGTCCTCCGCCCGCAGGTCGATCCAGCGCTCGGCGGCGCGGGGTCCCTCCGGCCCATAGCGCTCGGTCAGGCGCGCGGCGTAGTCGCCCAGGCCGACGATATACGCGCTCATCAGGCCGCCGAGCGGCGAGTGGAGGCGCGGGTGCGCCAGCCGCTTCACCTGGTAGACGTAGTCGGCGGCTTCCAGTTCGCGCGTGCCGGTGGCCGCGAAGTCCGCCAGCGAGTTGACCGTCACCAGCGCCTCCTCGCCGAGGTCGACGTTCACGTACCGGCCATCGGCGTCGCGGGCGAACGCCGGGTGGGGCTGGTACAGGATGCCGGGACGGATCGTCAGCCTGTAGACGCTGCGCGCGACGGTCTCGACGGGCGCAGCGGCGGGCAGCACCGCGCCCGCGGCATCGAGGTAGGTCACCTCGGGCAGCGCCGTCGCGGTGAGTGGCTCGAGTTCGTACGGGCGCTTCAGGAAGTGGTACTGCAGGGGCGGTTCGTAGATCTGCCCGGTGAAGACGGCCTCGTTCTCGCTGTAGGAACTGACCGGATCGAGGTGCTTGGGACGCTCGTTGAACGTGTCGTAGATGACGTTGCCGTCGCGCTCCCCGGCCGGGTAGGGATCGTTCCACGGACCCTCGCCGCAGCCCGTCGCACCGACGCAGAGCGCGGCGGCGAGGAACAGGCTGCGACCGCACGCGGGCCGCGCGCTTTGCGTTTTCATGTCCCGCGCATTATAAACGTCGGTTCTTCACACGCCACCGCGCGGCCGCTGGCCGGGCGCCATAGAGGAGGAACTCGGGCATGGGATTCCTGGCCGGCAAGCGCGCGCTCGTCGTCGGCGTCGCCAGCAGCAAGTCGATAGCCTGGGGCATCGCCCAGGCCCTGCACCGCGAAGGCGCCGAACTCGCCCTGACCTACCAGAACGAGCGGCTCAGGGAGCGCGTGGAGACTTTCGCCGCCGAGCTCGGCTCGCACCTCACTCTCCCCTGCGACGTCGCCTCGGACGAGGAGATAGCGGCGATGTACGCCGGTCTCGCCAGTCGCTGGGATGCGCTCGACATAGTCGTCCATTCGGTGGCGTTCGCACCGCGCGAGGAACTGGCGGGCGACTACCTGGACTCGGTCACGCGGGAGGGCTTCCGCATGGCGCACGACATCAGTTCCTACAGCTTTGCCGCCCTTGCGAAGGGTGCACGGCCGCTGATGCAGGGCCGGCGCGGCGCGCTGCTCACGCTGTCCTACCTCGGTGCGGTGCGCTCGCTGCCGAGCTACAACGTGATGGGACTGGCCAAGGCGAGCCTGGAGGCCAACGTGCGCTACCTCGCCGCGAGCCTCGGACCGCAGGGCATCCGCGTGAACGGAATCTCCGCCGGCCCCATCCGGACGCTGGCCGCGTCGGGCATCAAGGGCATGCGCGGGTTCCTGGAATACGTTGAGAAGTACGCGCCGCTGCGGCGCAACGTCACGATCGAGGAAGTCGGCAACGTCGCCGCGTTCCTGTGCTCGGACCTCGCGTCCGCGGTCACCGGCGAGATCACCTACGCCGATTGCGGCTTCAGCACCGTCGGACTGGCCGAGACTTGATACCCCGCCAGGGACGCGGACGCGAGCGTCCGTCGCCGCTTCCCTGCCCATGCAGCACCGGGCGTCAGATCGCGTCCGGATCGGTCTTCACGTCGGCACCGTGCTCCAGGGCGGAGATGAAGGCGCGCCAGTCGCCCATTCCGACCGTTTCGACCAACTGCTCGCGACGCGCGCGGATCGACTTGTCCTCGATCCCGCCGGCGTCCGGATCGGCCACTGCGAGCAGTTGCACGACCGCGTAGTCGCCCGTGCCGAGGGAGACCCCGGCGAGCACCGGAGCACCGCCGTCCGGCCGCGGCATCTTGAACGCCTGGCGCAGGACCGCGCGGTGCACGTCGGGACTCGTGCGGACGACGCCCTGCGCCTCCTCCCACTTGACGCCCTCGGCCGCCGCGAGGGCCTCGGTCGTTTCCCCGGCACGCAGGCGCCTGAGCAACTCCTCGCCGCGCGCGCGCGTCTGCTCGCGGGCCCGGTCCTCCAGGATCTCGCCACGGATCTGGTCCCGGACTTCTGCCAGGTCGCGCCGGTGCTCCGGCCGGTGCTCGGCCACGCGCACCACGACCAGCCGGTTGTCGCCCAGCTCGATCGCCTCGCTGTTGGCGCCGCCCGTCAGCACGTCGTCCGCGAACGTCGCGTCGATGACAGCCTTCTCGCCCGCGATACCGTCGCCGCCGTCGCGACCGAACCAGTCGGTCTCGCGGATGGTGAGCCCGAGCTCGTCGGCCGCCCCGGCGAGCGTATCGGGCTGCTCGAACACGAGGCTGCTCAGCCGCTCGGCCTGTTCGTAGTACGCGGCTTCGGCCTGCGTGCGCCGATAGTCGCGCTCCACGTCGGCCCGCGCCTCCTCGAAGGTGCGGCTGCCGCCGGCCCTGACCTCGAGCAGCTTGATGAGGTGAAAGCCGTAGTCGGTCTGGAACACCTCGCTCACGCCGCCGGGCTCGAGGGCGAACAGCGCCTCGTCGAACTCCTTGGGCATCACGCCGCGCTGCACGAAGCCGGTCTCGCCGCCCTCCACGCCGCCGGTCCCGGCATCGGTGATCTCCTTGACCACGTCCTCGAACGAGGTGCCGGAGGCGACGCGGTCGCGATAGCCGGCGATGATCTCCCGGGCCTTCCCGGCCGCGTCCGCACCCGCGTCCCGCTTGAGCGGCGCCAGAACGTAGGTCGCGCTGCGTTCCTCGGCGACCGAGTAGGTGGCCTTGTGCGTGTCGAAATAGGCGCGCAACGACGCCTCGTCGACCCCGACCTGCGCGGCGAGAGCGTCGAGCGAGAGCTCGAGGTAGGCGACCTTGACCCGCTCGGGGGCGACGTAGCCGCCGGGATTGGCGTCGTACCGCGCCTGGATGTCGGCGTCGGTCACGTCGATGGACTTGCGGAAGGGATCGGCCTCGATCACGACGTAACGCAGGTCGCGCTTCTGCCGGTCGATGCGCTCGAGCGCGCGCGCCTGGGCCTCGGTGACGAACGCCGTGTCGGCGACGCCCTGGCGCAGCTGTTCCCTGAGCATGTCGCGACGCATCCGCTCCTCGAACGCAACCGGGTTCATGCCGTTCGCGCGCAGCTGCCGCTCGTAGAGGTCACGCGAGAACTTGCCCTCGCGCTGGAACGGCTCGAAGGCGGCGATCGCCGCCTGCACCTGCACGTCACCGATCCGCATCCCGGTCGACTGCGCGGTCTGGCGCAGCAGTTCGCCCTGCACGAGCGCCTTGAGAGCCTCGCCCTTGAACACCTCCTCGTCGAGCTTGCCGACGTCGATGTTCTGGCCGAGCAGCGCTTCGAGCCTGCGCCTGGCCTCCTGGTAGGTCTCGCGATAGTCGTCGAGCGTCAGTTCCGTGCCGTTGACTTCGGCCACGGTGACCTTGCCGGAAACGGTGATGTACTCGTTGACGCCCCAAAGCGCGAACGGGATGCAGATGAGGGCGATGATGACGCCAGCGAGCCAGCCCTGGGCCCGATCGCGTATGGACTGCAGCATCGACGACTCCTCCTGTGGTCGCCCGCCGGGCCTGCCCCGGTCGGCGCGACTCGCGCTAAAGAAAAAGGCGCACCGAGTGCGCCTTCTTGCCGTGCTGGATATGGCGGAGTGGACGGGACTCGAACCCGCGACCCCCGGCGTGACAGGCCGGTATTCTAACCAGCTGAACTACCACTCCGCTGTACTGCGATCCGTCATCCGGAGGCACCCTTGGTGGGTGCTGAGGGGTTCGAACCCCCGACCTTCGCCTTGTAAGGGCGACGCTCTCCCGGCTGAGCTAAGCACCCCGGCAACCGGTTAATTTAAGGCATCCTTGAGGGCTTTTCCAGGCTTGAAGCCGGGAATGCGGCTGGCCTTGATTTCGATCGTCTCGCCGGTGCGGGGATTCCGGCCGGATCGCGCACCGCGGCTCCGGACCGTGAACGTGCCGAAACCCACCAGCGTCACGGCCGCATCCTGCTTCAGCGACCGGGCAATGGCATCGGTCATTGCATCGATGGCCCGCGCGGCTGCGGTCTTTGAAATATCGGCAGCCTCGGCGACGACATCAATCAACTCGGCCTTGTTCATGCAATTGCCCTCTAGCTGGAAAGGTACCGGCCTGACGGGCGGCGGGACAGCCCGGCGCGCGAGAAACCTGACAATGGAAGGATGCCCCGGCGCATGGTGCCATCCGGGGGGCGCAATTTATACCAACGCCCCCATCGGAGCGTCAAGCAAACCAGTGCGGCATTGGGCCGCACGCCGCATTTTCGTCCGCACCGCGGTCAGTGCGGCCGCAATGTGTCGCCGTCGTCGTCCCCTTCGACGCCGTCCTTCGGCGGCAACGGCTCCTTGCGCTCGGCATCGACGGACAGAGGTTCCGGCACACGGGCCAGCGCGAGTTGCAGCACCTCGTCGATCCAGCGCACCGGACGGATGTCGAGCTCGGTGCGGATGTTCTTGGCGATCTCGGCCAGCTCGCGCTCGTTCTCGACCGGAATCAGCACGGTACGGATCCCTCCGCGCAACGCCGCCAGCAGCTTCTCCTTCAGCCCGCCGATGGGCAGCACCTCGCCGCGCAGCGTGATTTCGCCGGTCATCGCGACGTCCGCGCGCACCGGAATGCCGGTGAGCGTGGATACCAGCGCGGTGCACATGCCGACGCCGGCGCTCGGTCCGTCCTTGGGCGTCGCGCCTTCGGGCACATGGAAGTGCACGTCGATGGAGCGGTAGAAATCGGGGTCGATGCCCAGGGACCTGGCGCGGCTGCGCACCACGGTCATGGCCGCCTTGATGGATTCCTGCATCACGTCGCCGAGCTGCCCCGTGTAGGTCTCCTTGCCCTTGCCCGGCACCGTCGCGACCTCGATCGTCAGCAGATCGCCGCCGACCTCGGTCCAGGCGAGGCCCGTCACCTGCCCGACCCGGTCGTGCTCCTCGGCGCGGCCGAAGCGGTACCGCTTGACTCCCAGATACTTCTCGAGGGAAGCGGGCGTGATCGTGATGCCCCTGGTCTGCGGCTTGAGCAGCACTTGCTTCACGACCTTGCGGCAGAGGTTGGAAATCTCCCGCTCGAGGTTGCGAACGCCCGCTTCGCGGGTGTAGTAGCGGACCACGTCGCGAAGCGTCGCCTCGGGGATCTTCAGCTCCGGTTCCACCACGCCGTTGTTCTTCATCGCCTTGGGAATGAGGTAGCGCTGGGCGATGTGGACCTTTTCGTCCTCGGTATAGCCCGACAGCCGGATGACCTCCATGCGGTCGAGCAGCGGCGCCGGGATGTTGAGGCTGTTCGCGGTCGTCACGAACATTACCTCCGACAGGTCGTAATCGACTTCCAGGTAATGGTCGTTGAAGGTGT
>CAYOJP010000021.1:7560-25466 GCA_964404305.1 uncultured Gammaproteobacteria bacterium | reverse complement strand
TGCCAGGACGAGCGTTCGCAGCACAAGAACCGGGCGCGCGCGATGCGCCTGCTCAAGGCGCGCCTGCTCGCGGCCGAGCGCGCGCGGCAGGAGCCGGCGCAGGCGCGCTCGCGCAAGCTGCAGGTCGGCAGCGGCGATCGGTCCGAGCGGATCCGCACCTACAACTTCCCGCAGGGCCGGCTCACCGACCACCGCATCAATCTCACGCTGTACCGGCTCGAGGCAATCGTCGACGGCGACCTCGACCCGGTGCTCGAGCCGTTGCTGCAGGAGGATCAGGCCGAGCGCATGGCGGCGCTCGCCGGGTGACGGCCACTTGAACGCGCCGCCTGCCGACGTCCGGGAGCTGCTCGCGCAGGCGGTACGGGCGCTGGCCGCCACCTCGGACAGTGCGCGGCTCGACGCGGAGCTGCTGCTGGCCGCGGTTCTCGGCGGCGGCCGCGCTTCGTTGTACGCGGCGCCGGAACGCGCCGTCGCGCCGGCGGTCGCGGCGCGCTACCGGGATGCCGTAGCGCGGCGCGCCCGCGGCGAGCCGCTCGCCTACATCACCGGCGAGCGCGAGTTCTGGTCGCTGCCGCTCGCGGTCGATGCGCGCGTACTCGTGCCGCGGCCGGAAACCGAACTCCTCGTCGAGCTCGCGCTGGCGGGTACGGCGGCGGATTCGGCGTGCGACGTGGTCGACCTGGGCACGGGCTCGGGCGCCATCGCGCTGGCGCTGGCGCAGGCCCGCCCGCGCTGGCGGCTCCTGGCGATTGATCGCGCTTGGGGGGCGCTGGAGGTCGCCAGGGCGAACGCGCGACGACTGGCCCTGCCCGACGTGCGGTTCCTGGCGAGCGACTGGTTCGCGGCCATCGGCGCGTGGCGGTTCGATCTGGCGCTCGCCAATCCTCCCTACGTCGCGAGCGACGATCCGGTGCTCGCAGGCCGCGAGCTGGCGAGCGAGCCGCGGTTCGCGCTCGACGGCGGCGCCGACGGGCTCGCCGCGATCCGGCGCATCGTCGGGGCCGCGCCCGCGCACCTGCGGCCGGCCGGTGCACTGCTCGTCGAGCACGGCGCGGACCAGGGCGCCGCGGTGCGCGCGCTGTTCGCGGCGCACGGCTTCGTCGAGGTCGCGACAGCGCGTGATCTCGCCGGGCACGAGCGGGTCACGCACGGTCGCCGGCCCGTGGCCGAGCGGGGCGCGTGATGGCACCGGGCGCGATGGACGACGGCGCGCTGTTGCGCTACAGCCGGCAGATCCTCCTGCCCGAGATCGGACTGGCGGGTCAGGACCGCCTGCTCGCCGCGCACGTACTGGTACTGGGGCTCGGTGGCCTCGGCGCCCCGGCGGCGACCTACCTCGCGGCGGCGGGCGTGGGCCGGCTGACGCTCGTCGATCCGGACGTGGTGGAGTTGTCGAACCTGCAGCGCCAGGTCATCCACGCGACCGCCGATCTGGGTCGCCGCAAGGTGGACTCGGCGCGCGATCGGCTGCTGGCGATCAATCCGACGATCGGGATCGCGGTCCGCGCGGAAGCCCTGGTCGGCGCGGCGCTCGCGACTGCCGCCGCGGCGGCGGACGTCGTCGTCGACTGCACCGACAACTTCGCCAGCCGCTACGCCACGAACGCGGCCTGCCTCGCCGCGCGCCGGCCGCTGGTCACGGGCGCCGCGCTGCGCTTCGAAGGGCAGGTCGGCGTGTTCGCGCCGGGCAGTCCCGGCGAGCCCTGCTACCGCTGCCTGTTCGACGATGCCGACGAACCCGAGGAACGCTGCAGCCGTGCCGGCGTGATCGCGCCCCTGCTGGGCATCGTCGGGGCGGTGCAGGCCCTGGAGACGTTGAAGCTCATCACCGGGGCCGGTGAGCCGCTGCGCGGCCGGTGGCTGCGGCTCGATGCTCTGACCATGCGCTGGCGCGAAGCACGGGTGGAGCGCGATCCGGCCTGTGCGGCCTGCGGTGGTGCCGCGCCATGACGCTGCCGGAGCACCTGCGCGAGGCGATGTTCGACCACGCCCGCGAGCGGCCCGGGGAGGAGATCTGCGGCCTGCTCGGCGCGCGTGCCGGCGCGCTGCAGTCGCTGTATCGCGTCGCCAACGTCGCCGCCGACCGGGCCCGTGCGTTCGCGATGGCGCCGCAGGGCCAGATCGGCGCACTGCGGGCGATGCGCGAGGCGGGAGAGACGCTCGGCGGGATCTACCATTCGCATCCGCGGGGGCCGCCCGCGCCCTCGGCGGCCGATCTCGCGCAGGCCGCCTACCCCTGGGTCGCCTACTTCATCATCGCCCTCGCGCACGACCCGCCGCTCGCGGCGTGGGTCTTCGATGGCGAGACGTTCGTGCCGCTGCCCCCGGACTGGTCGGCGGCAGCCCCGTCCTGAGCGAGCTCTCAGCGCAGGCGGCCGCCGCGCCCGCGCGCGAGCCGGCCTTCGCGCAGCCACATCCAGACCCCGGTGAACGCTAGTGCGAGCGTGAGGAGCGCGACCGCGTCGACCAGCCACACGCCCCAGGTGCCCAGGATGCGGCCGCTGTGCAGATCGAGGACGATGCGCTCGAGCGACAGACCGGTGCCCCGCCACGCCACGTACAAAGCAGTGACTTCCGTCGGCCCGAGCGTCACGGGCACGCTCCACGCAACCTCGCCGGTCGCCGCCGCGGGTGCAAAGCGCAGCGCGTCCAGGTCCGCCGCCAGCACCGTGCCGTTCGCGCGCAGGCGCAGCGAGCCGTCCGCCGCCGTGCCCACGGCCGTGATCGCCGGCGGCACGCCGGAGGAGGCGGAGAGCGTTTCGACGGGTGCGCCATCGGATGCGAAGACGTGCAGGCGCTCGCCCGTGGCGGCGACGAAGCCGCCAGCGACAGCCGCCGCGCCCACGAGCGCGGCGTCGCTGCGGCCGATTTCCCTGGCGTCGAGATAAAGACGGTCGCCGATCTGCGCGAGCGTGCCCGTCGCGACCGCGAACGCGATCGGGGCCGGCGGTTCGCCGACGCCGTACAGGTCTAGCACCCAGCCCGTCGCCACGGTGCGTCCGGCGAGGCCCAGCCTGTCGGTATGGTTCAGGACGATGCCGGTGAGCGTGACGAACCCCAGCACCAGCGCCGCGGCGACGCCGGCGCGCCGATGCCACACGCGCAATGCGCGCATCCTCAGCGCGCCTGCGAGATACGACCGCCGTTGGCGGCCTCGGCGGTGTGTCCGTGCAGGAGCAGGGCGAGGCGGGCGACCTTCTCCATCGCGCGCACCGAAAGCGTCGCACCGGAGATGCCGTCGACCGGGCGATCGAGCGCCTGCCCGCCGGTGAGCGTTGCGCCGCGGAACTGGTCGGTGAAGAACGGGTAGCGCACTTCCCAGCCGCGCGTTTCGCGGAACACGAGGACGCGCATCTCCTCGATGCGATCCCCGGCCACCACGACGCCAGTGGTGATCGGCTGTTCCTTGCCGACCTCCTCGAGGATCCAGGCGGTGCGGCCGTCACGGGCCCAGTAGCGGACCCGCAGCATGCCGGGGTCGTGGCCGAGAAGCTGGCGGACCTCGTCCTTGAGCGCACCCTTCAGCCAGAGGCTGCCGGGCGCTGGCGGGGTACCTCCGAAGACCTCCGCGATGAAGGCCCGGGGCTCCTGGTAGGTGCCTCGGGCCGCAGCCGAGTCGGGGCCGGTCAGCGCGAAGGCCAGCCCAAGAATGAGCACGGTGGTGCGAATCATTCTCATTACTGGACATTGTAACCGAATCCGGCCCCGCCGGGGGCGTGGCTCAGAAGGTATAGCCGACCCCGAGGTTGAACCCGTCGAACTCGTTGTTCACAGGGCCGTCCGCGTCCTCCCACTGCACATCGAACTTCAGCACCACCATCTCATGCGGCCAGTAGTTCAGGCCGACCACTGTCTGCCCGTATTCCTCGTAGGCGAGGGGCGCCAGTTCGTTGCGGGCATCCCAGCGCGCATAGCGGGCGAACACCCCGACCTCGCCCGGCGGCAGCCCGGCAGGCAGGCGCGTCCGCCAGGCCGGTTCGATGTACCAGCCGTCCAGGGTGTCGGCATCGACGAGGCCGGGATCGATGACGCCGTCGTCGCCATAGTCCCAGCGGGCATAGAGTGCCCGCAGCCCCAGGCCGCTCGAGTGCTTCCAGTCCGCGTGCGCCTCGAACAGGGTCGCATCGATATCGGCCGCGTCGGCCGTCCCGGTCACGTCGGCCTGGTACTGGCCGGACACCGCGAGCTCCAGGCCGGGCACACCGGAGTAGCGCAGCCGCCCGGTGACCGCGGCATCCTGGTCCTCGGCCTCGGCGATCTTGGTGCGCCCGCTGCGGGGTCGGAATGCGCTGCCGCCGGCCGTCGGTACCTTCAGGCCGGAGTGCAGAACGACGTCGTAACTCAGGCCCGCGCCCAGTTCTCCGCCTGCTCCCGCACCCGCCTCCCACCACGTCGTCGGGATGATCTCGACCTCGACCGGATTGCGCTCGACGCCGTAGAACGTATGCGGCTCGTGAGTCTGGTTGATGATGCCGATCGGAAGCACGTCCAGGCCCGCGCGCAGGTGGTGCCGCTCGTTCAGGTCGTACTGCAGCCATGCCTGTTCGAGCTGCATCTCGCCCGCTTCCCCGTCGGCCGCGAGCACGTGCTCGAGCTCCAGCTCCGAGAAGAAATGCAGGCGATCGGTGAAGTCATGGCTGAGGTACATGACGAAGCGGTGGAAATCGGTGCGATCGCGATCACCGCCCGCCCCGTCGTTGTCGAGGTTGTTGTAGTGCAGTTCGCCGTAGCCGCCGATGCGGGTGTGCTCCGCCCACGCGGCAGCGCCGCCGGCGGGCCGGCTGCCGGCAGCCTCGACCGCCTCGGCGGTCGCTTCAGCCTTTTCGTCGACGCTGGCGACCTTGCGGTCCACGTCCTGCACGGCGGCAACAGTCGTGTCGGTCTTCTGCTCCGTGGCCGCCAGTCGCGCCTGCAAGGCCTCGATCGTCTGCTGCTGGGCCTGGACGATCTTCCACAGTTCCTCGACGGACGGCGTCTGTGCGGTCGCGGTCATGGTCACCGCCAGCATCGCCGCCAACGTCGCCGCCAGCCGGTGCGGCCGGCCCCGGTAGTCCGGATGCATTCTCATCGGCGTATTTCCCTTTAGTCGTCAGTCAGTATTCACTGCGGCTCTAGCGGCTGCAGCCGCTCGAGGTATTTTCGGAAGTAAGAATCATTTACAGTACATGAGCAAAGCTTGCCGCGCTGCACGCGTTCAATCGGAAAGTCCGGCGCTTTCCACCCGGCACGCGCCGGGTCAGACGGCCGGGACGGTCAGGCGCAGGCAGTGACCCGTGCGACGGCGATGCGCGCGTCCGCGCCTCGGCAGCGGTCGAGGCACGCCTCGGCCTCGTCGCGGCAGGAGCCGCAGCAAGTGGAGACGCGCAGGCGCTCCTGCAGGTCGTCCAGGCTGGCCGCGCCCTCGGCCACCGCGCTATGGATATCGCGTTCAGTCACGGCATTGCAGATGCAGACGTACACGGCGGCTTCCTGGTCGGTCGGAGCGGTGACAGGAATCGTAGTCGAAATGAGAACCGTTCGCAACGCATGCCCCAAAGAAAGGCCACCGGACCCGGGGAACCGCTGGCCTGGCGACCGCTACATCTGCGACTGCAGGTAGTTCTGCAACCCGACCTGGTCGATGAGGGACAGTTGCGTCTCGAGCCAGTCGACGTGCTCCTCCTCCGCCTCGAGGATGCCTTCGAGCAGTTCTCGCGTAACGAAGTCGACCTTGCCCTCGCAGTAGGCGATGGCCTCGCGCAGCAACGGAATCGCCTCGTGCTCCAGCGCCAGATCCGAGGCCAGCACCTCCGGCACGTTTTCGCCGATCCGCAGGCGCCCCAGGTCCTGCAGGTTCGGCAGGCCGTCGAGGAACAGGATCCGCTGCGTCAGCGCATCGGCGTGCTTCATCTCGTCGACCGATTCCTTGAACGTATGCTCGTCCAGCCTGCGGTAACCCCAGTTCCGCAGCATCCGTGCGTGCAGGAAGTACTGGTTGATGGCAGTGAGTTCGCCCCTGAGCACCTTGTTCAGGTAGTCGATGACTTTCGCGTCGCCCTTCATGGTCTCCACCTCCACACCGTTCGTGACCGATCGGCGCCGCCGGCGTGGCGCGCCCGCCGCCTGGTTCGCGGGCAGGCTACACGCGGCTCGCCCGCCAATGCAAACTAACCGATTGATTCCTATTCTCGTTCCCGCCACCAGCAGCGTCGGCCGACCGGCCCGGCGTTGGTGCTCCGTAAGCCCCGTGCTATAAAGCCCGGTCACCGGCTGGCGCCACCCCTGCGGTACCGCCGGGACGTCTGCAGCCACCCGTCCCGACACTTCAGCACCGCATGCCGAATCCGCTGCTCGACTACCGGGGCCTGCCACCGTTCGGTGCAATCGCGCCCGGGCACGTCGGGCCCGCAGTCGACGCCGTGCTGGCCGACAACCGTGCCGCCATCGCGGCGCTGGTGGCCACGGCGCCAGCCCCCGAGTATGCGAGCGCGCTGCTGCCCCTGGAGCACCTCTCACTGCGGCTGCAACGGGTGTGGTCCCCCGTCTGCCACCTGCATGCCGTCGCCGATGACGACGCGCTGCGGGCGGCCTATAACGAGGCACTCCCGAAGATCACCGCCTACCACACCGAGCTGTACCAGCACCCCGGCTTGCACGGACTGTATCGGTCGGTGCGGGAGGCGCCGGCGTTCCGCACGCTCGGCGCCGCCGAGCGCAAGGTCGTCGACGACGCGCTGCGGGATTTCCGCCTCGCCGGCATCGACCTGCCCGAGGCGGCCCAGGCCTGCTATCGCGAGGCCCGCTCCGCCCTGTCGCGGCAGGAGACCGCCTACGAGCAGAACGTGCTCGATGCCACGCACGGCTGGCGGCGCCACGTGACCGACGGTGCCGACCTGGCGGGACTGCCCGAGAGCGCGCTCGCCCTGGCCGCCGAGCACGCGCGCCGGGCATCCACCGACGGGTGGGTGTTCACGCTCGAGGCGCCTTCCTATCTGCCGGTCATGATGTACGCGCACAGCCGCGAGCTGCGGCGCGACCTGTATGGCGCCTACGTCACGCGTGCTTCCGACCAGGGCCCCTGTGCCGGGCGCTGGGACAACGGGGAGCCGATGACGGCGATACTCGAGCTGCGTGCACGCCTCGCGGACGTCCTGGGATTCGCGAACTACGCCGAGCTGTCCCTCGCGACCAAGATGGCCGGGTCGCCGGCGCAGGTGCTCGATTTCCTCCGCGACCTGGCCGTGCGGGCCCGGCCGCTCGCGCAGGCCGAGTTCGCCGAGCTGTCCGACTTCGCGCGCAGCCGCGGCGGTCCGGACTCGCTCGAGGCCTGGGATGTCGCCTTCCACTCCGAAGGCCTGCGCGTCGAGCGGCACGCCATCTCCGCGGAGGAATTGCGCCCGTACTTTCCCCTGCCCCGCGTGCTGGAGGGCCTGTTCGCCATCGTGGGCCGGCTGTACGGCCTGGCCATTGTCGAGCAGCACGACGTCGCGACCTGGCATCCGGATGTGCGCTGCTTCCGCATCGACGATCGCACCGGCGCGCCGCGCGGCATGTTCTACCTCGACGCCTGTGCGCGTCCGCACAAGCGTGGCGGCGCGTGGATGGACGACTGCCTCACCCGCCACGGCGACGCCGGCCGCACCCAGCTGCCGGTCGCCTACCTCAACTGCAACTTCGCGCCGGCATTCGACGGCACGCCGACGCTGCTCACGCACGACGAGGTCGTGACGCTGTTCCACGAGTTCGGCCACGGCCTGCATCACCTGCTCACGCTCGTCGATCGGCCGGCGGTCGCCGGCATCAACGGCGTCGCCTGGGACGCCGTGGAACTGCCGAGCCAGTTCATGGAGAGCTGGTGCTGGGAACCGGAGGCCCTCGCACTGATGTCAGGCCACTGCCGCACGGGCGAGCCGCTGCCGCAGGCGCTGGTCGGGCGGCTGCGGGCGGCGCGCGGCTTCCAGGCCGGAATGCAGATGGTCCGCCAGATCGAATACGCGCTGTTCGACTTCCTGCTGCACATGGAGGTGCGGCCGCCCGACGGCGCGGGCGTCCAGTCCCTGCTCGACGCGGTGCGCGCCGATGTCGCGGTCATCCCCTATCCCCCGTTCAATCGCTTCCAGCACGCCTTCACCCACATCTTCGGCGGCGGCTACGCCGCCGGCTACTACAGCTACAAGTGGGCCGAGGTGCTCGCGGCGGACGCCTACGGCGCGTTCGAGGAGACCGCCGTATTCGATCCCGAGTGCGGCGAGCGTTTCCTGCGCACGATCCTCGAGCAGGGCGGCTCGCGCGACGCGATGGACTTGTATGTCGAGTTCCGCGGCCGCCCTCCGCGCATCGATGCGCTGTTGCGGCGCGCCGGGATCACGGCATGAACGCACGCCCGTGGCTCGCGTGCGCGCTGCTGCTGGTCGCCGCGCCGCTCGCGGCCGAGACCGCCTACGTCATCGACAAGCTGCTCGTCGGCGTGCATGCCGACAAGGCGCGCGACAGCGCCATCCTGAAGGTCCTGCCCACCGGCACGCGGCTGGAAGTGCTGAAGCGGGAGGGCGAGATCGCGCTCGTCAAGGATCCGGCCGGCGTGGAGGGCTGGGTCGATGCCAGCTACCTCATGGCCGACGAGCCCGCGGCGGCGCGGGTCGAGGCCCTGCAGCAGCAGGCGAAGGCACTCGAGGCCGCGCTCGCCAGGGCCGAGGCTCGCACGGCCGGGGCAGCGGCGGGCGGGCCGCCCGGCGATCCTTCCGCGCCGCCACCGCCGCCCGGGTCCCTCGCCGCGGAAAACGCCGAGTTGCAGAAGCGGCTCGCCTCCGAGCGCCTGCGCGTCGGCGAACTGCAGGCGCGGGTGTCGTCGCTGGAGGCCGCCGCCGCAGCGAGCGGCGAGGATCCGGAACGCGCCACCCTCAAGGCGCAGATCGCAGCGGTGCAGGAGCGGCTGGATGCCGCGGTCGCGCTGGGGGGAGCGCCGCCCGAGACTGCGCTGCAGGAACTGGCCGCCTTCGCGCGCCGGCTCCTGCGCTCCAAGCCGCTCGCCGTGGTCGTGCTCCTGCTGGTTGCCGGCGCCTTCGTGGCCGGGGTCGTCGTGATGGATTACCTGCAGCGCAAGCGCCACGGCGGCTTCCGGGTCTGAGCGCCGGCGTGAAGATCGCCACCTGGAACGTGAATTCGGTCCGGGCGCGCCTCGGGCACGTGTGCGACTGGCTGGCGAGCGTGCAGCCGGACCTCCTGGCGCTGCAGGAGACGAAAACGATCGACGCGGATTTTCCGTCCGCGGCCTTTGCCGATCTGGGCTACCACGCGGCCTGCAGCGGCCAGAAGTCCTACAACGGAGTCGCGGTGCTGTCGCGCACGCCGCTGGAGGTGCTGTTCACCGAGCTCGATGCGGAGGAAGACCCCCAGCGACGCGTGCTCGCGGTCCGCGCTGGCGGTCTGACGCTGCTCAATCTCTACGTGCCGAACGGCTCGAGCGTCGGCAGCGACAAGTATGCGTACAAGCTGCGCTGGCTCGACCGGCTGCACGGGCGGGTAGCCGGGCTCCTAGCCGCCGCCCCACCGCTGGCGGTGGTCGGCGATTTCAACATCGCGCCGACCGATCTCGACGTCCATGACCCGGCCGCCTGGGCCGGCAGCGTGCTCGTCAGCGAGGCGGAGCGCGACCGCCTGCGCAAGCTCGTCGACCTCGGGCTGCAGGACGCCTTCCGTCTGCTCGAGCCTGCCGACGGCGGCTACACGTGGTGGGACTACCGCGCGGGGGGCTTCCGGCGCAACCTCGGGCTGCGCATCGACCTGATCCTGCTCGCCCCGGCCCTGGCGGCCCGCCTGCGGGCCTGCGCGGTGGACCGCGAGCCGCGGCGCCGGGAGCAGCCGTCCGATCACGCGCCGGTGACCGCCGAACTCGACTGGCCGCGACCGGCGTAAAGATTCCGTCGGGATCGACCGACACAGCATTACCGCCTGTTTCGGATGCCACGACCGTCTCCCCGATGACCGCCGAATTCGACTTCGATCACTGGGCGGCGCTCGCCCGTTCCGATCCCGCGGAATTCGAGCGGGCGCGCGCGGCAGCGCTGGCGGACGTCATCGCCCGGGCACCGGCCCGGTTGCAGCAACGGCTCTCCGGATTGCAGTGGCGGCTGGACCAGGAGCGACGCCTGTCCGGCGGCCCGATGGCGGCGTGCCTGCGGATGTACAGTGGAATGTGGGATTCCATGACCGGTCCGGAAGGCCTGCTGGCCTACCTGAGTCGCCTGGGCGCGTCCGCCCCGGATCCCGTCTGCGCGACCGTCATGCCGTTTCCGGACCCCGCCGCTGAACCCGGCCCGGACGGCGCGCCCTTGCCTCCCTCGCCGGCGGAGGGCTAGAATCCGCGCCCCTGCGCAGTACGCCTGGTCGAGGACTCCCGCATGCAAGCCGAAATCCACCCGAACTATGCCGAAGTCACGGTGACCTGCAGTTGCGGGAACACGTTCGTGACGCGCTCGACGGCGGGCCGCGACCTGCACCTGGACGTCTGCTCTGCCTGCCATCCGTTCTACACCGGCAAGCAGAAGCTCCTCGACACCGGTGGCCGCGTCGACAAGTTCCGGCGCAAGTACGGCATGCGCTGAGGCGCAGGCCGACCGCATGCATCGCAGGCGCCCGTCCGGGTGCCTGTTCGTTTCCGGTGCCCTGCTGTTCGCGGCGTTACCTGTCGCCGCCGACGGCTGCGCGCCTGCCGTACCCGGCACCAGCGCGATCGTCCGGTCCGTGCACGACGGTGACACGTTCTCCCTCGACGACGGCACGCGAGTGCGCCTCGTCGGGGTCGATACGCCAGAGCTCGCACGTGAAGGCCAGCCGGCCCAGCCCTACGCGCACGAGGCGCGGCGACTGCTGGGGCGACTCCTGCCATCGGGCACCGCCGTTGCGGTCGTGCGGGACCCGGAGCCGCGCGACCGCTATGGTCGCACCCTTGCGCACGCCGTGCTGGCCGATGGCACCACGGCGCAGTCGCATCTGCTCTCCGCCGGCCTCGCGGTCGCGATCATCATTCCCCCCAACGACACGCTGGCGGCCTGCTATCGGAGTCTGGAGGCGCAGGCCCGGGCCGCCGGCAAGGGGCTGTGGAGCCGGCCGGAACGGGGGCCGCTCTCGGCCGGACAGGTCCGGCGCGACACGCGTGGCTACCGGCTCGTACAGGGCGAAGTGAAGTCAGTCGCCCGCGACGGGAGCGGCGTCCGCCTGCGGCTAGAAGGCCGCTTGACGGTGCGCATCGGGACCGCCGACGCGAGCCGCTTTCCGCGGGGATTCCTGGACGGACTGCGCGGCCGGCAGGTCCTGGCGCGCGGCTGGATAGCCCACGCCGGACGGGGTCTGTCGATGCGAGTGCGCCACGAACTCGACCTGCAGATTCTCCCTGCGCGGACTCAGGGTGCAGCCCGGAAGTCCTTATCCACACAATCTGTGGACAAGTCTGTCGACAGAGTGGGGAGTTCAGCCGATTCCCGCGGTAAACACCAGCGCATTGCGGACGTGACAAAATTTGACCGATCGATGAATCATCATTCAGATCATCGAGTTATCGATATTGCTCCGAGCCAAATCGGGGTGCCCCGTGGAAGTTCCTTGCCAAACAGGTGGTTACGCGGCGGTGTGAATAATGCTGGGCGCGGAACTCTCCCGGGCGACCCGCGGTCACACGCTCACGTTCGCATGAACGTGCCCGCCACCCCCCTCCCAAGGCGGGCTTGCAGCACACACCCGGTCTCCCCTACCGGGTGACATGGGTCCCGGACAACTCACTCCCCCTTAAGGATTGCCCGGGACCCTCTCTTTTTCTCGTCTGGTCCCGCCGCGACTCCGAGCCATTCAGCCACCACCCCGGCAATGGCCGCGATGCCCTCGCCCCGCCTGGCCGAGCAGCTCGCGAGCCCCGTGCCCCAGGGCGCCAGCGTGGCATTCACCATTTTCAGGGTCACGGCGAGCTCGCTGCGCGAGAGCGTGTCCGACTTGGTCAGGGCGACCAGGCACGGCACTCCGGCCCCGGAGAGCAGTTCAAGGACCTGTCGATCGACCGGCAGCAACGGTCGCCTCGCGTCCATTGCGCAGACCGCCCCCGCGAGGCTGCGGCGCTCGGCGAAGTAGGCGGGGATCTCCTCCGTCCAGACGGAGCGGATCTCGCGCGCCGCCGCCGCGTAGCCGTAGCCGGGCAGATCGACGAGGCGGGTCCCGGGGGTGACGTCGAAGACGACGAAGTGCTGCGTCCGCCCCGGAAGCTTGCTGGTGCGGGCGAGCGAGCGCTGGTCCGTCACGGCGTTCAGCAGCGACGACTTGCCGGCGTTCGAGCGTCCAATGAACGCGACTTCCAGGCCGCGATCGGGCGGCAACTGGCTGCGCCGGGGGACGCTCAGCGCAAACGTCGCCGTGCGCAACACCCGCGCCGGCAAGTGTTCCGTACGTTCCCGATCCGATGAGCGCGACGCTGCCATGAGCTAGTCGATTAGTGTATCCTTCGGCCGCCTCGCGCGGTGCGTCTGTGAACTGCGGCTGCCGCGCGCTTCCTCCCGTGCCCCAGACCCAGGAAGCCAGTCCAGCCATGTCGATCGCACGTGCCGCTCTACTCGCCACCCTGTTCCTGCCGGCGCTTGCCCTTGCCCAGGGTGCCCCGGAGAAAGCTGCATCGTGCGCTGCGTGTCACGGCGCCGCCGGCATCAGTTCCAATCCCGAGTGGCCCAATCTGGCCGGGCAGCACGCCAGCTATACCGCGCTGCAACTGGCGCATTTCCGGGACGGAAAGCGCAAGAACGACCTCATGAGCGCGATGGCGACAGGCTTGACCGACGAGGACATCCGGGCGCTGGGCAATCATTTCGCGGCGCAGCCGCCCGTGGTCGGCACCGCCGACGAGGCGCTGGTTGCGGCCGGCGCCGCGCTCTACCGGGGCGGCAACAAGGCGACCGGCGTGCCGGCTTGCATGGCCTGCCACGGCCCGCGCGGCGCCGGCAATCCCGGCGCGGCCTACCCGGCGCTGTCCGGCCAGCATGCGACCTATACCGCTCGGCAGCTCGAGGCCTACAGGAGCGGCGCGCGCAGCACCGATCCCGCGTCCATCATGCGTGCGATCGCGGCACGGATGACGGCCGAGGAGATTGCGGCGGTCGCCTCCTACGTCGCCGGCCTGCATTGAGCCCGGTCCGGCGCGGCAACCTCGTCCGTCCAGTGCTGTCGAATCCTGTTGCCGGGGCACAGATCCCACCCGACCGTTGCGGAGACCTCCGATGATTTCCATCCGTCGTGCCCTGTGCGTGCCCCTCCTGGCTGCGCTCGTCGCCGTGGCGCCGGCCGCCGGCGCCGCCGGGTACGAGGAGGACGTCCACTACGAACGCATTGCGCCGGCCCAGCCCACCGAGGCGCCGGCCGGGCAGATCGAGGTTGTCGAGGTCTTCTGGTACGGCTGCCCGCACTGCTTCGATTTCGAGCCGACACTGTCCAGGTGGCTCCAGGACAAGCCTGCGGACGTCTTCTTCCGCCGCCTGCCGGGCGTCTTCAACGAGAACTGGGCCATCCACGCCCGGGCGTACTACGCGCTCGAGAAGCTCGGCGGGCTGGAAGCGACGCATTCGGCGTTGTTCCACGCCATTCACGAGGAGCGCCAGCGTCTGTTCGACCAGGCATCCCTGGCCGACTTCTACGCCACCAAGGGCGTCGACAAGGAGGCCTTCAACCGCGAGTACGACTCCTTCGCGGTCGAGGGCAAGGTGTTGAAGGCCGCCAAGCTGGCCAAGGGCTACGGCATCACCGGTGTCCCGGCCGTGATCGTCAATGGCAGGTACCGTACCTCGGCCACCCTGGCCGGCGGGTATGACGAACTCCTAAAGGTAGTCGCCTTCCTGGTCGATAAGGAACGCGAGGAGTCAGCGGGCGCGCAATAAGTCGCGCCCGACCTCCCGGCGCGGCTCTGCTGCGCCGGGTCCCCGGCTCCTCACGGCGCATGCCCGCACGGCGTGCAACAGTTCCGGATCGAGGAAGTCGGATGGACACGATCGACAGTCGCCGACTGGACGACGTTGCTGGCGAGAGGCGGTCCCAGCCGCGGGACGACCCCGAGCGCCAGCACCTGGATTCGCTGACGCGCCTGCAGAAGAGCGCACTGCGCCTGGCCTTCTCCCTGCATGGCCGCCACCCGGAACTCGACCAGCAGCTGAACCTGCTGCGCGGGAAGCTGAAGGTCAACCGGCGGCCGCACCAGATCACCGAGGCGATCGAGGAAGCGATCGCGACGATCATGCGGCTCGAGCCCGAGATGCGCAGTCGAGGCGACGACGGCGCTTTCGCCGCTCTCGCCGCGCTCGCGGGCAAGGTGAACTGGCCCGAGGACCAGATCTTCGACCTGCGACGGGTGCAGAGCCTGCTCGACGGCAAGGGCACTCGCGCCACCCTGGCGTCCGCCGTGACGGATTTCGGCAACCTCGTCAATGCCTGCCTCTCCCGCCCGGCAACGTCTGCCGATGCCGGCAGCGCCGGCTCGCTGCGTTCCCTCGTGCGCATGCTCGACCGCCTGGACGGCCCGCCGGATCTCATCGCCAACCTCGCCGGAGTGCGGCGCCGACTCGACGACGTCGCGGCGCAGGCGGACGCGACGGTGCTGCTCGACGAAATCGTCACGCTGCTGTCGCGCGAGCTGCAGGGCGAGAGTACCTCGCCTGCCTGGACCGAGGCGCTGGTCGAACTGCTGGAACGGGTCTCCCTGCCCGCAGAGTTCGGCGCCGAGGTCGCGGCCCTGCGGGCCGACCTGGCCGCCAGCGCGCGGACGACGGCGCGCGGGCCGCTCGTCGCCAGGGTGGCCGGGCTGCTGGCGAAATTCCATGCCCGGCTGCGACGTGAAACCGAGGAGGTCGCGACCTTCCTGCGCCAGACGCTGCTGCGCCTGCAGAGCCTGCATGCGCACCTGCTCAGCGCCGAGCGCGTGCGCTCGCAAACCCTGCTCGACAGCGAGCGGGTCAACACACTGATGCAGTCGCACATGAGCGCGATTCGCAGCAGCATGGACGGCGCCGCGAGCCTGACCGACCTGAAGGCCGCGGTGGTGCAGGGGCTGGACGGCATCGACGGCGACATCCGCGCGTTCATCGACGCCGAGCGCCGCCGGCAGGACGAGACCGAGAAGGCCGTGACCGAGCTGTCCACGCAGCTGCAGGATCTGGAGAGCGAGACGCTGCACCTGCGCGAGTCGCTGCGCGAGCACGCCGAGAAGGCGGTGCGCGACGCGCTCACCGGGGTGGCGAACCGCATGGGCTACGAGGAGCGCCTTGCGCAGGAATACTCGCGCTGGCGCCGCCACGGGCGGCCGCTGTCGATGGTCGTGTTCGACATCGACTTCTTCAAGTCGATCAACGACCAGTACGGGCACCAGGCCGGCGATCGCGTGCTGGTCACCGTCGCCGAGCAATTGCGCCGGCAGATCCGGGAGAGCGACTTCTTCGCCCGCTACGGCGGCGAGGAGTTCGTGCTGCTGCTGCCCGAAACCCGGGTCGAGGATGCCATCGCGCTCGCCGAGAAGCTGCGGCACAACGTCGAGCAGTGCAAGTTCCGCTATGGAGACTCGCCGGTGCCGGTCACGGTCTCGTGCGGCGTCGCCGGGTTCCGCCCGGGCGAGGAGCCCGAGACCGTGTTCCAGCGCGCTGACCTCGCCCTGTACAACGCCAAGCGCAGCGGCCGCAACCGCTGCTGTTCCGAGGTCGGCCTCGACGCCGCCTGAACGGGAGTCGTCCGTTCAACGGGCCGGCACGGTCCGCCCCTGCGCCCATGCGCGCAGGCGCGCGATCGGTTCCGCCATCACCACGGCCAGTGGGCGCGTGCGCGCCGCCTCGGCGAGCAGGTGCGCGGAGCCCGCCGCGATGCCCTGCGCGCGGGCGCAGTACAGGCCGGAGACGACCACCTGTTCCAGTTCCGCGCCCGAGAACCCGTCGGTCGCCGCGACGAGCGCCGCGAGGTCTACCCCGTCCGGGTCCAGGCGCCGGCGCCGCAGGTGGACGCGCAGCACGGCTTCGCGCTCGGCCGCGTCCGGCAGGTCGACGAAGAAGATCTCGTCCATGCGCCCCTTGCGCACGAGCTCCGGCGGCAGCGCGCTGATGTCGTTCGCCGTGGCCACCACGAACACGCGTTCGCGGTTCTCCGCCAGCCACGTGAGGAAGCTGCCGAACACCCGGCGCGAGGTGCCGCCGTCGCTGGCATCGGCGCTGACGCCCTTCTCGATCTCGTCGATCCAGAGCACGCACGGCGCCATCGCCGCCGCGGTGCGCAGCGAATCGCGCAGGTTGCGCTCGCTCTCGCCGTAGAACTTGTCGTACAGCGAACCGAAGTCCAGCCGCAGCAGCGGCACGCCCCAGGCACCCGCCACCGCCTTCGCCGCCAGGCTCTTGCCGCAGCCCTGCACGCCCAGCAGCAGCAGGCCCTTCGGACGGTCGTCCGGGCCCTGTCCCGCGGCTGCCAGGAACGCCTCGCGCCTCACCTCCAGCCAGGCCTTGAGTCCGGCGAGGCCGCCGATGTCCGCGAAGCGCGCGGCGTCGTGCTCGAAGGTCAGCACGCCCTCGCTGCTCAGCAGCCGGAACTTCTCCTTCTGGATGGCGGGCAGGTCGGCGGCCGAGATCGCACCATCGTCGGCGATCGCGCGCCGGGTGAGGCGGCGCACGTCGTCGGCGGGCAGGCCGAGCAGGTGCTCGACCAGCCGGTCGAGCGACCCGCGGTCGGTCGTCACCCGCTCCGGCCCGCGCTCGCGCACCCAGGCCTGGGCCTCCTCGCGCACCAGCCGCTCGATCTCCTCCCGGTCCGGCACCGACAGTTCCAGTCGTACCGACAGCCGTGCGAGTTCCGGCGGCACGGTCACTGCGTGGCCGATGATCGCGATCGTGTGCGCGAGCTTGCGGTCGAGGGCGATGTCCTTCAACTGCCGCACCTGCAGGGGCTCGTCGAGGAACGGGTGGAAGTCCATCAGCATGTAGATCCCGGGCTGCGCCGTCCTGCGGATCTCGGCGAGGGCCGCGCCCGGGTCGCTGAGCCGGTTGCCGCGCGCCACCTCGACGTCGATCCGCTCAAGGCCGTCGGTGAGGGTCCAGCGGAAGGCCGGCTGCTGGCGCCGCACCGCGCATTGCACCAGCAGCGCGAGGACGCGGTTCTCCTCGTGCGTCTCGATCGCGATGATCCGGGCGGGCGAATCGAGCAGTACGCCGAGCTCGTGCAGGTCCCGGGCGGCCTGGCCGGGAGGCGACGGGTCGTGGCGCCCCGGGGCGGTCATCGACGCGGGAAACGAGGGTGCCCGGTCCGGGAACGCGGCCTCCGGGCGGGCGTTGGCGCGAATGGCAGCACTGCGGGGGATCTCGCTGGCGTCGTCGCCATGATGGCCAAGCCCGACCGGCAAGGGAAGCCGCGGGCGGACGATCCGGCGCCCGGGGCCCCCACCCGTGCCGGTGCCGCGACAGGCGGACAACGGGAGGAGGGGATGGCGCGCCCGGCGGGATTCGAACCCACGACCCCAGGCTTCGGAGGCCTGTACTCTATCCAGCTGAGCTACGGGCGCGTAAGGGGAATTCTGAGGCCTGCGGGCGGGGCTGTGAAGCGCGGCAGCACCGGCCACGCGGGCCCGGGTGCGCAAGCTGGTCGGCGGAGGCCTTTTGGCTATAATGGCGCCCCGCCGCGGCACCGCGGCGAAGAGGCTGTATTGCCCAACCGGAACAAGCGGTTGCCCGCCCGTCCACGCAGAGGCAGTCATCGATGAGCGAAACCACCGACTCGCAGTTCGTGCGCCAGTTCTCCATGGTCATCGGCATCATCACGGCCTTTGGCGTCGCGGTGTACCTGATCGCCGGCTGGCTCCAGGCCACCTACGGCGTCAGGCACGACAGCGAGAGCGTCGCCCAGAACATCGCGCCGGTCGGTGCGGTCAACACGGG
>CAYOJP010000021.1:0-7460 GCA_964404305.1 uncultured Gammaproteobacteria bacterium | reverse complement strand
AAGGGCGTGATGCCGCCGAAGGGCGGACGGGTGGATCTCTCCGACGACGCCATCACGGCCGCGGTCCACTACATGGTCGAGTCGAGCGGCGGCGAATCGATGGTGCCGGCCGGGGAAGCCGCAGCGGCGCCCGCTGCAGCCGAGACGCCCGCGGCGCCCGCTGCCGAGGCGACCGCGACCGCGGGCGTGGACGGCAAGGGCGTCTACGACAAGGCCTGCTTCATCTGCCACGCGTCGGGTGCCGCGGGTGCGCCGAAGCTCGGCAGCAAGGAGGAGTGGGCGCCGCGCATCGCGCAGGGCACCGACCTCCTGCACGAGCATGCCATCAAGGGCTACATGGGCAGCAAGGGCCTGATGCCGCCCAAGGGCGGTCGCGCCGATCTTACCGACGACGAGGTCAAGGCGGCCGTGGACTACATGGCGGGCACCGCGCAGTAGCGGCGTTCCCGGGCGCCGGGCCCGAAGGGCGCCTGCGGGCGCCCTTCGCGTTTCCGCGCCCCGGACGCGGGGCGTCACACGATGGGTTCCAGCCCCGCGTAGGCCGCGACCAGCCACTTGGCGCCGCCAGCCGCGAAGTTCACCTGCACGCGCGCGTGCGCTCCGCTGCCCTCCACGTTGAGGACGACGCCCTCGCCGAAGCGTGCGTGCAGCACACGCTGCCCGAGCCGCAGTCCGGGCGCGCCGGCGTAGTCCTCCTGCACCGGCACGTGCGCGACGTCGCCGCCCAGGCGGACCTCGACCAGGCGCTCGCGCGGCAGTTCGCGCAGGAACCGCGACGGCTGCGGATAGAAGTCCGCGCCGTGCATGCGGCGCGCCTCGGCGTAGGTGAGCGTGAGCCGCGCGCGCGCGCGGGTCATGCCGACGTAGCACAGCCGCCGCTCCTCCTCGAGCCCGGCGGCGTCCTCGGCCGAGCGCTGATGCGGGAACAATCCCTCCTCCAGCCCCGCCAGGAACACGTTCGGGAACTCCAGTCCCTTCGCCGAGTGCAGCGTCATGAGCTGCACGCTGTCCTGGTGCGGGTCGGCCTGGCCCTCGCCGGATTCGAGCGCCGCGTGGGCGAGGAAGGCGGCGAGCGGATCGAGGCCCTCGTCGTCCTCGCGCGGCGTGTAGTCGCCCGCGGCGGTGACCAGCTCGTCGAGGTTCTCGAGACGGTCCGCGGCCCGGTCCGCGCCTTCCTTGCGGTAGTGATCCGGCAGCCCGCTCGCGCGGATGGCGTGTTCGAGCATTTCGCCCAGCGGCAGGCCCGCCGTCTCGCGCGCGATCCGCTCGATGAGCTGCAGGAACGCGGTGAGGGCGCCGCCCGCGCGCGCCGGCAGCTCGCGGTGCTCGAGCAGGCGTTGCGCGGCGCGCCACAGGGGGATGCGCTCGGCGCGCGCGGTCGCGCGCAGGCTGTCGAGCGTGCGGTTGCCGATCCCGCGCACCGGCGTGTTCACCACGCGCTCGAAGGCCGTGTCGTCCTCGCGGGTGGCGACGAGGCGCAGGTAGGCGAGCGCATCCTTCACCTCGGCCCGCTCGTAGAAGCGCATGCCGCCGTAGACCCGGTAGGGCACGTCCGCGCCTCGCAGCGCCTCCTCGAACACGCGTGACTGCGCGCTCGTGCGGTACAGCACCGCGCACTCGCGCCAGGCGGCGCCGTCGGCGTGCAGGCGGCGCATGCCGTCCACGCAGAACCGCGCCTCGTCGCGCTCGTTGTAGGCCGCGTACAGGGCGATCGGATCGCCCTCGCCGCCAGCGGTCCACAGCTCCTTGCCCAGGCGCGCGTTGTTGCAGGCGATGAGCGCGTTGGCGGCGGCGAGGATGTTGCCCGTGGAGCGGTAGTTCTGCTCCAGCCGGAGCAGCCGGCTGCCGGGGAAGTCGCGAATGAAGTCGTGCATGTTCTCCACGCGCGCGCCGCGCCAGGAGTAAATCGACTGGTCGTCGTCGCCGACCACGAACATCTGCGTGTCGGGCCCCGCGAGCAGGCGCAGCCAGCCGTACTGGATCGCGTTGGTGTCCTGGAACTCGTCGACCAGGACGTGCCGGAAGCGGCGCTGGTAGTGCGCCCGCAGGTGCGGATCGTCCCGCAGCAGCTCGTGCGTGCGCAGCAGCAGCTCGGCGAAGTCCACCGCGCCGGCGGTCGCGCAGGCCTCCTCGTAGGCGCGGTAGATCGTGATCAGTGTCTGCTGGGCCTGGTCGCCATGATCCTCCAGGTGCCCCGGCCGCAGTCCCTCGTCCTTGCGCGCGTTGATGAACCACTGTGCATCGCGCGCGGGCCAGTGGGTGTCATCCAGGCCCAGTCCGCGGATGACGCGCTTGACGACCCGCAGCTGGTCCTCGCTGTCGAGGATCTGGAAGCCCTGCGGCAGGCCGGCCTCGCGCCAGTGCAGGCGCAGCAGGCGGTGCGCGATACCGTGGAAGGTGCCCACCCACATTGCGCCGGCGGGCGCGCGCAGGAGCTGCTCGATGCGCCCGCGCATTTCGGCCGCGGCCTTGTTGGTGAAGGTCACCGCGAGGATGCCGTGCGGGGTCGCCTGCCCCGTCTGCACGTACCAGGCGATGCGGTGCACGAGCACCCGCGTCTTGCCGCTGCCGGCCCCGGCCAGCACCAGCAGGTGGCCGGGCGGTGCCGCGACGGCCTCGCGCTGGGCATCGTTCAGTCCGTCGATGAGGTGCGAAACGTCCATTCCGGCATTGTAAAGGGGGGCGGGCGTGGCGCGCGCATGCGTTAAGATCGGCTCGCAGCCATGAGCGCCGTCCCCGCCAGCCTTCCGGTCATCGCCGACGTCACCGATCGTGATGCCGCCACCGCGTTCGTGCGCGCGGTGATCGACGCGGCGCTGGCGCGCGGCGCGACTGCCGCAGAGGCCTCGGTCTCGGTGGCGCGCGGTTTCGAGGTGACAGTGCGGCTGGGCGAGGTGGAGACGGTCGAGCACACGCGCGATCGCGGGCTCGGGGTGACGGCGTACTTCGGGGCGCGCAAGGGCTCGGCGAGCAGCAACGATTTCGCCCCCGCGGCTATCGCAGCTACCGTCTCGGCCGCCTGCGACATCGCCCGGCACACGAGCGAGGATCCGTGCGCCGGCCTCGCCGAGCCCCGCTACCTCGCCGCCGCCGTGCCGGACCTGGACCTGTACCATCCCTGGTCGATCGACGTCGCCGGTGCCGCCGACCTCGCGCGCGACTGCGAGGCCGCGGCACGCGCCGTCGGACCCGCCATCGAGAACTCCGACGGCGCGAGCGTCAGCACGCGCGCGGGCCTCGTGGCCTACGGCAACAGCCACGGCTTCGCCGGCGCCTGGAACGCCACGCGCCACGCCCTGTCCTGCCGGGTGATCGCGCGCGGGGCGGGCGGCATGCAGCGCGACCACTGGTACAGCGTCGCCCGCATGGCCGGGGCGCTGGAGAGCGCCGCGGCGGTCGGTGCGCGCGCCGGTGCGCGTGCCCTCTCCCGGCTCGGCGCGCGCAAGGCGCAGACCGCCACCGTTCCGGTCGTCTTCGACGCGCCGATCGCCACCTCGCTCATCGGCCATCTCACCGGCGCGATCTCCGGCGGCGCGCAGTACCGGCAGTCGTCCTTCCTGCTCGGCCGCCTCGGGCAGCCGGTATGCGCCGCGCACCTGGACATCCGCGAGGAACCGCACCTGCCCCGGGCGCTGGGCAGCGCGCCCTTCGACGACGACGGCGTCGCCACGCGCGCCCGCCCGATCGTGGAGGGCGGGGTGCTGTCCACCTACCTGCTGTCGGCCTACAGCGCGCGCAAGCTGGGCCTGGCGCCGACCGGCCATGCCGGCGGGGCGCACAACCTGGTGGTGAGCCACGCCGGGATCGATCGCGCCGCGCTCCTGCGCGAGATGGGTCGCGGGCTGCTGGTGACCGAGCTGCTCGGGTTCGGCGTCAACGCGACGACGGGGGACTACTCCCGCGGCGCGGCCGGCTACTGGGTGGAGGACGGGGAGATTGCCTGGCCGGTGGAGGAGATCACCATCGCCGGCAACCTGAAGGACATGCTCAACGGCATCGTGCGCGTCGCCGGCGACCTCGAGTTGCGCGGCAATATCCGCACCGGTTCGATCCTCATCGACCGCATGACGGTAGCGGGAAAATGACGCCGGCGGCGGCTGGGGATTGGTAATGGGTGCGTGGTGATGTGCAGTTTCGTGCAAATCGCGAGTAGTGCGCATGAACGTACATACTCGCACCGGATCACGGATCACGGATCCCCAGCCCCCAGTCACCCCCTGTGGCGGTAGCGCCGCCGCAGGGGGCGGCGGCCCTCACGCCCGCATGCCCGCCGCGACCGCATTCGCGTCGAGGCTCGAGGTGGCGCTGGGCCGGGCGTTCATGCGCGCGAACCAGGCGTTGACGTTCGCGAGCTTCGGATCGAGCGGCTGGCCCGCGGCATTGCAGAAGTCGAGGCAGCAATACAGGATCAGGTCGGCCACCGTCATGCGGTCGCCGCAGATGTACTGCCTGCCGGCGAGCAGCCCGTCCAGCCAGGCGAGGCCGTCCTGGCCCTTGGCCTTCAGACCGGCGGCCGCCTCCGGCAGGCAGCGCATGCGGTTCTTGAAGAGCTCGAACCCCTCCGCGTAGCGGAAGCCGTTGTACAGGTTCTCGGTGATGCCGAACTCCACGCGCCGGATCCACATGCGTGTCTCGGCGCGCTCCCTGGCGTTGCTGCCGATCAGCGGCGTGCCGGGGTGCTGTTCCTCCAGGTACTCGCAGATCGCAACCGTCTCGCCGAGCACGGTGCCGTCATCCAGCTCGAGCGCCGGCATCTGGCCGCCGGGGTTCTTCTTCACGTAGGCGGGCTGGCGGTTCTCGCCGCCCATGATGTCGTGGTTCACGGCCGGGATCGTGATGCCCTTCTCCAGCATGAACATGCGCACCATGCGCGGATTCGGGCCGAGCGAATTCAGGAACTTCATGGTCGTCTCCCCTGGTGTGGTCAGCGTGAACGGCCCGCGCGCGGGCCGGGCGCCGCCGGCGGCGGCAGTCACTCCGGAAAGCGGTTGTAGGCGTCCAGCGCGGCGATCTTGTAGGCCTCGGCAAGCGTCGGGTAGTTGAACACCGCCTGGATGAAGTAGTCGAGCGTTCCGCCCAGGGCGAGCACCGCCTGGCCGATGTGGACGAGCTCGGTCGCGCCCTCCCCGACGATGTGCACGCCGAGCAGGCGGCGGTCGTCGAGGCGGAACAGGAGCTTCAGCAGTCCCTCGCGCAGGCCCAGGATCTGTCCACGCGAGGTCTCGCGGAAATGCGCGGTGCCGGTCTCGAACTGGATCCCGGCCTTCGTGGCGTCGTCCTCGGTCATGCCGACCACGCTCATCTCCGGCACCGCGTAGATGCCGAAGGGAAAGGCGGTGAAGCTTGCCTGCGCCGGGTGGTCGAACGCGTGGCAGGCGGCGATGCGGCCCTGCTCCATCGAGGTCGAGGCGAGGCTCGGGAAGCCGATGACGTCGCCCACCGCGTAGATGTGGGGCACCGCGGTGCGGAAGTCGTCGTTCACCGGGATGCGGCCGCGCTCGTCGGCGGTCAGTCCGGCCGCGGCGAGGTCGAGGTTGGCGGTCGCCCCCTGCCGGCCGGCGGTCACGAGCGCCATCTCGCTGCGCACCTGCTTGCCGCTCTCGAGCTGCACCTTGACCGTCGGCCCGCTGTTGTCGATCGAGAGCACCTTCTCGCCGAGGCGGATGTTCATGCCGCGGTCGCGCAGGTGGTGGGTGAACTCGTCGGTGATTTCGCGGTCGAGGAAGTCGAGCATCGTCGGCCGCGTGTCGATCAGCGTGACCTCGATGTCCAGGGCGTTGAAGATCGAGGCGTACTCCACGCCGATGACGCCCGCGCCGACCACCACGAGGGAGCGGGGCAGCTGCTTCAGGTGCAGGATCTGGTCGCTGTCCAGCACGCGCTCGCCGTCGAACGGGATGCCGGGCGGGTGGGCCGGCGTCGTGCCGGTGGAGATGACGATGCGCCCGGCGCAGTAGTCGCGCTCGGAGTCGTCGTACATTCGCACCCGCACGTGGGTCGGGTCGATGAAGCGGCCCTCGCCGACGATCGAGGCGACGCGGTTGCGGTAGAGCTTGTGCTGCAGGATCTCGATCTCGTGGCGGATGGTGATGTCGAGCCGCTGCACGAGGTCGCCGGCGGTGATGCGCTCCTTCAACCGGTAGCTGCGCCCGTAGAAGCCGCGCTGGCGCCAGCCGGTCAGGTACAGCACGGCCTCGCGCAGCGTCTTGCTCGGAATGGTGCCGGTGTGCAGGCAGGCCCCGCCGATGGCGGTGTTGCGCTCCACGAGCCCGACGTTGCGCCCGAGCTTGGCCGCCTGGATGGCCGCGCGCTGGCCGGCCGGGCCGCTGCCGAGGACGAGGAGATCGAGGTGCTCCATGCGGGCGTGGCGGGCGGGGTGACGGGGGCTGGCAGGTTGCGCAGCCGTTCCTCGTCAGCCCCCCGGCATCTTGGTTATCCTGCGGGCTAGCATACGGCCGAAACGGCGCGAAGCAAATGAACGACCTGGTTCGACACATCGACGAGCTGGCCGGGGCCCGGGCGAGCCTCGAAGCGGCGGTGGCCGCCGGCGGCGAGGTGATCCTCGGCAAGGAGCGCGAACTGCGCCTGGCGCTGGCCTGCCTGCTCGCCCGCGGACACCTGCTGATCGAGGACCTGCCCGGCGTGGGCAAGACGACGCTCGCGCAGCTACTCGCGCAGATGCTGGGCCTGACCTTCCGTCGCATCCAGTTCACGAGCGATCTCCTGCCCGCCGACATCGTGGGTGTGTCCGTCTACGGCCGCGACGCCGCGCGCTTCGAGTTCCATCCCGGCCCGGTGTTCGCGCAGGTGGTGCTCGCCGACGAGGTCAACCGGGCGACGCCGCGCACGCAGAGCGCCCTGCTCGAGGCGATGGAGGAGCAGCAGGTCACGATCGAGGGCACGACCCATCCGCTGCCGCGGCCGTTCTTCGTCATCGCCACCCAGAACCCTTCGCACCAGGTGGGTACCTACCCGCTGCCCGAGTCGCAGCTCGACCGCTTCCTGATGCGCATCGAGCTCGGCTATCCCGACGCGCAGGCCGAGCGCGCGCTGCTGCGCGGACGCGACCGCCGGCAGCTCCTCGCCGGGATGGTGCCCACGCTCTCGCCCGAGCGGGTGCTCGTGCTCCAGGGGCTGGCGGAGTCCATCGCCATTTCCGATGCGCTCCTCGACTACCTGCAGGATCTGCTGGAGTACAGCCGCCGGGCGCCCGAGTTCGCCGGCGGACTGTCGCCCCGCGCGGGCCTCGCGGTCCTGCGCGCGGCGCGCGCGTGGGCGCTGGTCAGCGGCCGCCGCGCGGTGCTGCCCGAGGACGTGCAGGCGGTGCTGCCGAGCGTCGTCGGCCACCGGCTGCGCGCCGCCGACGACAGCGCCGGCGGCGGAGCGAGCGCGCTCGCGCAGCGGCTCGTCGCGGCCGTGCCGGTCCCCTGATGAACGCCGCGGTGCCGGCGGCGGGCCCG
>CAYOJP010000020.1:0-25745 GCA_964404305.1 uncultured Gammaproteobacteria bacterium | reverse complement strand
ACGACATCCGGGCGCTCGGTCGCGAACAGGGCCCGCATGCCCTCCGCGTCGCAGATGTCGCGCAGGCTCGCCGCGATCGGCAGGTGCGGGTGGCGGCCGCGCAGTTCGCGGTCGACCTCGTACAGGTTGAACTCGGACCGGTCCACGACCACCAGGCGCGCGGGGCCGAGCGAGGCGAGCTGGCGGCACAGCTCCGAGCCGATCGAGCCGCCGCCGCCGGTGACCAGGACCGTGCGGCCGGCGAGCCCGCGGCCGATCGCCGCCCAGTCGAGGGCGACGCTCGAGCGGCCGAGCAGGTCCTCGATCGACACCTCGCGCAGCGCCGACAGCGCCGCGGCCGCCGAGCCCATCTCGCGCAGGTGCGGCAGCGTGCGCACCGGCAGGCCGGTCGCCTCGCACGCCGCGACCAGGCGCTGCATCTGCGCGTTCGTCGCCGACGGGATCGCAATCATGACGAGATCCGGCCGCACCTCCCGTGCGATGGCCTTCAGGTCGTCCACGCCGCCGAGCACCGGCACGCCGTGGATGCGAGAGCGCTGCAGCCGCTGCTTGTCGTCGACGAAGCCGATCGGCACGTAGTCGCTGCCGCGCAGCAGTTCGCGCACGAGCCCCTCCCCGGCGTGGCCGGCGCCGATGACGATCACCCGCGTGCCGGCAGCGAGCTGCCGCAGAGAGAGCGCGTGATCCTTCCACACCCGGTAGGCCATGCGCGGGGCGCCCAGCAGGATGACCAGGAAGATCGGGTACAGGATGATCAGGGAGCGGGGCACGCCCTCCAGCCGGGTGGCGACGAACAGGACCAGCGTCGCCGCCAGGGCGCCGACGAACGCGGCCCGGATGATGTTCCACAGGTCGGGAACGCTCGCGAAGCGCCAGACGCCGCGATACAGGCCGAAGTACCAGGACACCAGGCCCTGGGTGAGCACGATCAGCGGGAGGGATTTCAGGTTCGGCCACCAGAACTCGGGCGGCGGCCAGTGGAAGTTGAACCGCGCCAGCCAGGCGCATTCCCAGGCGAGGGCCACGACCGCGAGGTCGTGGAGGATGACGGCCGTGCGCCGGCTGATGCGCATGGCGCTCAGGCCGGCCGCCGTGCCGACGGATGCACCCCGCGGACGGCGGACCCGCTGCTCAGGTGGCGGCGCCCGGGGGACGGTCGCCCGCCGGCGCCGAAGCCGGCCGCCGCGTACGCCAGATACCCTGAACCGCGAACCATGACGCCGCCATTATAAGAGTACCGGCGGCGACCGCCCATGGTGCGAGCCCGGGCCGCAGCACCACGAGGGCCGCCAGCGGCCAGCCCACGATGGCCGTGAGCAGGCCCGCGCCGGCGGCCGTGCGCGCGTGGCCGGCGCCGATCCGTGCCAGCCGCTGGTACGCGTGGTCGCGGTGAGGTACCCAGAAGCGGGTGCCGGCGGCGGCCCGCATCGCGAGCGTCAGCGTCGCATCCACCACGAAGACCCCCAGCAGCAGCAGCCAGGCGGCAGCCGGCGCCGCGCCCCCGCGCTCCCCGGCGAGTGCGCAGGCGGCGAAGGTGCAGCCGAGGGCGTAGCTGCCCGCGTCGCCCATGAAGATCCGCGCCGGCGCCCAGTTCCAGGCGAGGAAACCGGCGCACGAGGCCGCGACCGCCACGCACAGCAGCGCCCAGCCGGGCTGCCCGCCGGCCGCGAACAGCACCGCTGCGCCCGCGGCGACGGCGAGACCCTCGAGCCCTGCGATCCCGTCGATGCCGTCCATGAAGTTGTACAGGTTCACGAGCCAGACGATGGCGAGCACCCCGAGCGGCCACGCGAACGGGCCGAGCGGCACCGCAACGTCACCCAGCACGAGCCGAGATGGCACGCCGATCCAGGCGAGCAGCCACAGTGCCGCCAGCCCCTGGACCAGCAGGCGGGGCGCGCGAGGCAGCGAACGGCGATCGTCCAGCCAGCCGATGGCGGCGACTGCCGCCACCGCCCCGAGGATCCCGAGCGCATCGCCACCCGCGAGCGCGCCCGCCAGCGCCAGCGCGATCGTCACCGCGAGCACCGCCGCCACGATCGCCAGTCCCCCGCCCCGCGGCGTCGGCACGCTGTGCATGCTGCGTTCGCCGGGCCGATCGAGGACCGCGGCCGCGAGCGCATAGCGGCGCACGGCGCCCACCAGTGCCACGCTGGCGGCGTACACTCCGGCGGCGAGGAGCAGCGCGGTCAGCACGGCTGGCGACTCATGGTGTCGGCCCGGTAGGCACGCACCGTCTCCGCGAGGCCCGTGGCGAGGTCGACCGGCGGCCGCCAGTCGAGCCTGGCGCGCAGCGCGCCCGCGTCCACGCACAGCGATCCGAGCAGGCGCTGAGCGGCGTCGGTCCGGCCCGCAAGCCGCGCGCCGAGCAGCAGCAGCCCGGGCGGCACCGGCAGCAGGCGCGCCGGACGTCCGAGCGCCTCGCCCAGCCGGCGCGCAAGCTGCGCGGTCGAGACATCCTCGCCATCGCAGACGAGGAACGTGCGGCCGGCGGCCCGCGCGTCCTCGACGCAGCGCGCGAGGGCGTCGACCAGGTTGCCGAGGTAGACGAGGCTGCGCCGGTTATCGACCGCGCCGAAGGGCAGCGGCCAGCCGCGGTCGACCGCCCGCAGCAGCGCCAGGAAGTTCGCGCGCACGCCGGGGCCGTACACGAGCGGCGGTCGCAGCACCGTGACCGCGAGCCCGGTGTCCGCGGCGATGGCGGCGAGCGCCTGCTCGGCCTGCCACTTGCTGCGCGCGTACGGGTCCTGCGGTGCCGGCGGATCGGCCTCCGTGAACGGCCGCGGCGAGCCATCGGTCCGGACCGGCGAGCGCTCGCCATGGACCTTCACCGTGCTCGCGAACACGAAGGCGCGCACGCCGGCTCCGGCCGCCGCGCGCGCGAGGGCGGTCGCGACGTCGACATTGGCGCGGACGCAGGCAGCCTCGTCGCGATCGCCGGGACGATGCACCCGCGCCGCCAGGTGCACGACGGCTTCGATGCCGTCCAGCACCGCCCCCCAGTCCCGGCCATGCTCCAGGTCGCCCGTGGCGATCCAGCGCGCCGCCGGCACCGGCCGCGCGGGCAGCGTGCGCGCGCAGGCGACCACGGCGTGGCCGGTCGCCGCGAGGCGCGCCACCAGCGCACCGCCGACGAACCCGCCCGCGCCGGTCACCAGCACGCGCATGCGGATGCCTTCGTCATGCCGGTGCGCCGTACAGCGCGAGCGTCGTGCGGATCACGGTGTCCAGGCCGAACTCCGCCGCCAGCTCCCGGCTGCGCCGGCCCATGCGCTCGCGCAGCGCCGCGTCGCCCGCGAGCCGCGCGATCGCCTCCGCCAGCCGCTGCGGATCGCGCGCCGGCACGAGCAGCCCGTTGTCGCCGTCACGCACGATCTCGCGGCACCCCGGCACGTCGGTCGCGACCAGCGGCAGCCCGTTCGCGGCCGCCTCCAGCAGCGCCTTGGGCAGGCCCTCGCGATACGACGGCAGGCAGGCGACGTGCGCCTGCGAGAGCACCGCGGGCATGTCGTCGCGTCGCCCCCACCACTCGACTGCGCCGCCGCCCGCGAGCGCGGACAGCGCCTCGCGCGCGATGCCCGCCGGGTTCTCGGCGTCGGTGTCGCCCACCAGCGCACAGCGCACGGCGACACCGCGCGCCTTGAGCATCGCCGCGGCGGCCGCGAACTCCTGCACCCCCTTGTCCCGCAGCATCCGCGCCACGAGCACGACGAGCGGCGGCCCCGCCGGCCGCGTCGCCGGCGGGGCGAAGGCGTCGAGATCGACGCCCGCGCCCCGCACGATCGCGCAGCGCGCCGGCGCGGCGATGCCGGCGCGCGCCAGCGTGTCGCGATCATCCGGGTTCTGGAGCAGCGTGACGGCGCCGGGACGCCCGAGCAGGGCGCGCAGGAGCAGCGCGACGGCCGGCCGCAGCAGGCGCGCCCGCAGGCCCGGCGAGGCATAGACGAAGCCCAGCCCGGTCAGCGCGTTGATGACGACGGGCGGCGGCGCGACCAGCGCCGCGAGCGAGCCGAGCACGACGGGCTTGAGCGACACGTGGTGCACGACGTCCGGCCGCAGGTGCCGGTACAGGCGCGCGAGCGCGGCGATCGCCGCGGCATCGCGCCACGGCCGGCGCGCCGAGCGCACCCACGGCAGCGGATGCAGGTGCAGGCCCGCGGCGCGGATGCGATCGCCGTCCGCCCCGAGGCGGGTCGCGACGTGCACCTCCCAGCCGGCCGCCCGCGCCGCGCGGGCCAGTGCCAGCCGGTGCGAGACGAAGTACCAGTCCTCGGTGACCACGTACAGGAGGCGACGGGCGGCATGCGCGCTCACGGACACCAGGCCTCGCGCCAGGCCTGGAACATGAGCACGGCCCACAAGGGGTACTGCAGGTTGCGGGAACCCGAAAGGTGCTCGCGCCACGCCGCCCGTATCGGCGCCGGCACGAACAGGCCCTCGCGCGCGAGGCGCCGCTCGTCGATCAGCGCTTCCGCCCAGTCCCGCAACGGGCCGCGCAGCCAGTGATCGAGCGGCACGCCGAAGCCCATCTTCGGCCGCCGGAACAGCGCCGGCGGCACGTGGCGCGCGAGCACCTGGCGCAGGATCCACTTGCCCGCCGCGCCGCGGATCTTCAGCGCGGTCGGCAGCGTGGCGGCGAACTCGACTAGCCTGTGATCGAGGAACGGCACCCGCGCCTCCAGGCCGACGGCCATGCTCGCGCGGTCCAGCTTCACCAGCAGGTCGTCCGGCAGGTAACCGATGGTGTCCAGGTACATCATCGCGGCAGCCACGTCGCTGCCCGGCGCGAACGTCGTGCCGGCCGCCGGCGGGGCAGCCGCGCCGGCCACCAGGGCCTCGGGCGCCTGCCACAGCGTCAGGAGCTGGCGGTACAGCACGGCGGCATCCTCCGCGCGCAGGCAGGCCGCGAGCTTGTGGATGCGTTCGCCCGGTGGCAGCGGTCGCAGCCGCGCCGGCAGCGCCCGCTCGATGCCGCGCAGCACGCGATCCCAGCGCTCCGGCGACGGCGCGCACAGCAGGCGCGCGAGGACTCCGCGCAGCGCGACGGGCACGTGCCGGTTCAGCGCCGCGATCCGACCGCCCAGGACGTGGCGGTTGTACCCGCCGAACAGTTCGTCGCCGCCGTCGCCCGAGAGAGCCACCGTGACGTCGCGGCGCGCGATCCGCGCCACCAGGGCGGTGGGGATCTGCGAGGCGTCGGCGAACGGCTCGTCCCAGATCCGCGGCAGGTCGGGAATGACCGCGAGCGCGTCGGCCGCGTCGAGGTACACCTCGGTGTGCTGCGTGCCCAGGTGTCGCGCCACGGCACGCGCGAACGGCGCCTCGTCGTAGCCGGCGATATCGAACCCGATGCTGAACGTGCGCACGGGCCGCGAACCGGCGACCTGGGCCAGGGCTGCCACCAGCGACGAATCGATGCCGCCGGACAGGAACGCACCCACCGGCACGTCGGCCTCCAGCCGCAGCGCCACCGAGTCGCGCAACAGCCGCTCGGCAGCGGCGATCGCCTCGTCCGGATCGATCCCGACCGCGGTACCCGGCACCGGCATCGACCACCAGGTCCGCGGCGCCGGCAGTGGCCGCCCCGCCTCCAGGCACAGCAGCGTGCCGGGCGGCAGCTTGCGCGCGCCGGCGTAGATGCAGCCCGGCGCCGGCACGCAGCCATAGCGCAGGTACTGCACCAGCGCGCCGCGGTCGATCCCGGGGTCGAACTCCGGATGCGCGGCGAGCGCCTTCAGTTCCGAGCCGAACAGCACCGCACCGCCCGCGCTCGCGTAGTACAGCGGCTTCTCGCCCAGCCGATCGCGGGCGAGCCACAGGCGGCGCTCGAGCCGGTCCCAGGCCGCGAGCGCGAACATGCCGTTCAGCCGCGGCAGGGTCGCGGCGAAACCCCAGGCGGCGACGCCCTCGACGAGCGCCTCGGTATCGCTGTGGCCGCGAAACGCGTGCCCGCCGCGCGCGAGTTCCGCACGCAACTCGCGGTGGTTGTAGATCTCGCCGTTGTAGACGACGACCCAGCGCCCGTCGGCCGAATGCATCGGCTGGGCGCCGGCCGCCGACAGGTCGATGATGGCGAGCCGCGTGTGGCCGAAGGCGATGCCGGCAGTCGCGTCGACCCAGGCCCCGGCGGCATCCGGCCCGCGGTGCGCAAGCGTGTCGGCCAGTCGTCGCGCGAGCGCGCGCAACCGCGAGTCATCCTGGCCGACGGGTCCGAGCAGCCCCGCGATCCCGCACATGCTCAGTTCGCTCCCGCGCCGCGCCGGTGTGGAGCGCGGCCGATGACATCGAGCCAGAACGCCTCGATGTCGGCCAGGAAGTTCGCGGCGCAATGCTCCTCCAGCGTGATGCGGCGGCTCTCGCGACCCAGCGCCAGGCAATGCTCCGGAGCGGTCAGTAGCCCGAGCAGCGCGTCCGCCAGCGCCCCGGGAGCGACCTCCGCGGCCAGCGCGCCGTTGGCGCGCGGCCGCACGAACATGCGGGTCTGCCCGACGTCGAAGGCCACGATGGCATTGCCCGCCGCCATCGCCTCGAGCATCGCGAGCGAGGTGAAGTTCTCCCTGTCCTGGGTCGAGACGAAGATCATGGAGTCCGCCAGCACCGGCCGCAGGTCCGCGCCCCCGTGCACCGCGACGCGGCTGGCGAGACCCGCTCTCGCCACGGCCGATCGCACCGCATCGAGCAGCGCACCGGCACCGTAGATGTCCACCCGCCAGCCGTCCAGCGCGTCGGGCGCCCGGCGCAGCAGCCACTGCAGCGCCTGCACGAACAGCAGCGGTCGCTTGCCCTCCACCATCCGCGCCGCCCAGACGATGCGCCGCGACTTGGCCGCGGCCGGCGCGTAGCGCGCGGTGTCGACGAAGCAGTAGCGGGCGGCGCGCACCAGGGGCGAGCCGCGCGGCGCGATGTCCGCGGACCGCTCCGCGAAACTGCGGTACCACGTGTAGACGCCGTCCAGCCGGAGCGTGCGGAAGTACAGCCAGTGCAGCAGCAGGCTCTTCCACTGCTCCCGGCCGACCCGCGCGGACGGCTCGAACCAGGCCCGGGCGAGATTCGCATCGACCTGCGTGACCGTGACGAGCGGCCGGCGGCTGCCCCGCGGCCGGCCGACGCCCCACAGCCAGGGCAGGCACTGGGGCGCCAGCAGCGGCACGTGCACGACCTGCACCCGTGCGTCGTCGCACCAGCGGCCCAGCGCGCGGGCCTGCCTGAGGGCGGCGCCCCGGCCCGCCCCCGGGAGAATGACGACGTCGCCGGCCACGGCCCGGCCGACCGCGCGCAGGCGGGCCGCCGAGCGCGCGTCGGTCACGAGGGTCAGGCGCGTCGTTCGCGGCTGCGCGGTCCAGGCGGCGTGGACATCGGCAAAGAAGCGTTCCGCACCGCCGCCCCCGCCGAGCTCGGCGATGTCGAGCAGGACCAGCGCGACATGTGCGGACACCCGCGTGGCGGCGATCGCGATCAGACCGCGGTTCCCGCCGTCGCCAGCATCGATTCGAGCCCGGCCTGGAAACTCCGGAAGCGGGGCTCGAAGGTCCGCTGCAGCAGGCGGGTGTCGGCCACGAGATCGCCCGCGCGCGCCTGCGCCGCCGGCTCGAACACCGGCTCGCGCGCCAGCAGGCGACCGGCGGCCTGCGCGATGTCGAGGATCGACACGACCTGTGGCGCGGCGACGTTGAGCAGCCCCGGCCCGCCACGGCGCGCGACCTGCGCAATCACCGCCGTGAGATCGTCGATGTAGGTGACCGAGAGCCGCAGGCCGCCGGATTCGTGCGCGTCCCCGGTCCCCGGTGCGAGCGTGATCGCCTCGCCGCGCGCGACCCGTTCGACGATGCGCGGAACCAGCCGATCGGTCTGTCCGGGGCCGTAGACCCCGAACAGCCGCAGGCTGTGCACCGTGAACCCGGGCGTCGCGCACAGCGCGAGCGCCTGCTCCGCGTGCACCTTCGACAGCGAGTACCAGTTGTCGGTGCGCACAGGCGCATCCTCGGCCAGGGCCTCGAACGACGGCGCATAGACGTTGCCGGTCGAGGCGTAGACGAACCGGGCCGCGCCCGCGCGTTGCGCCGCCGTCGCGGCCACCACGGCACTCACCACGTTCACCGCGAGCACGTGGCCCGGGTTCTCGCTGCCGCGGGTGACCCAGGGCGACTGCGCGAGGTAGACCACCGCCTCGACCTCGCGCGGCAACTCGAAGTCGGCCGGCAACAGTCCCGAATGCCGGTCGATGCCGCCGGCGGCGGCGGACGAATACGCGAGCACGGCGTCGCCGGCGGCCCGCAGCGCCCGGCACAGGTGCGCGCCGACGTAGCCTCCCGAGCCGATGACCGCGATACGGACGCTCATGCGCGCAACCGCCCCCGGACTCAGGCCGGCCGCTCCAGCAGCACCGAGATGCCATTGGGGTTGGAAGCGTTGAAACGCCAGGTGCGCACGCCCAGCGCGGCCAGCCAGCCGGCCACCTCCTCCTCCGTGTGCTGCCACGCGTCGTGCGGGTGGTACCAGTCGAAGTTGACCATGTTGTTGGTCTCGAAGTCGAAGGCATCGTTCCAGAAGCACTTCACGACGTTGTAGTAGATGAGGCGCTGGACGTCGTGCGTGCCCGGCGGGATGCCCAGGATCGGGATGCCCTTCTCCAGCGTCACCGTCGCGCCGAGGCCCGACAGCGCGCGACCGAGTTCGGTGAACCCCTCGCAGGCGGCATAGCAGTCCTCCGGCGACAGCTTCGTGAACGCGGCGCGGACGAACTCGTCGGCGTGCCGGCGCAGCGGCCCCATCTGCCGGTAGACGTAGAAATAGAATTCCCCGCCCGGCCGGACCTTGCGGAACAGCGCCTCGACCGCCTTGCGCGTATCCGGGGTATGGTGCAGGACGCCGTCCGCGATGACGAAGTCGAACGCGCCGTCGGCGAAGGGGGCATCCATCAGATCGGCCTGCACGACGTGGCAGTTCGGCAGGTCGCGAGTGTTGCCGAAGGTGGTGAAGGCCGCCTCGGAGATGTCGAGCGCGACGACCGTGCCCCCGGCGTGCTGCGCCATGAACCGGCTGTTGAATCCCGAGCCCGGGCCGCATTCGAGGATGCACTGCTTGCGGCCGTAGAACGCCTCCAGGGCCGGCAGATCGGCCAGGCCGAGCTTCCTGCAGTACCAGCCGAACAGGAACTGCTGGTGGCCCCCCTCCATGCCGTAGTTGCGGAAGCGCCGCCACTTGTCCGAGAAGGTCGTGGTGGTCGCAAGCTGGGATTCGGCGGCCGCCGAGCGGGCCTCGTCCGCCACGGCCGGCAGTCCGTGGCGCTGCCGGAACTCCGCGTGCGCGGGCCGCATGCCGCCGCGCAACAGGCAGGGCACGCCAGCCGTGACCGGGTACCAGTAGCCGCCCGGTTCCCGCAGCACGCCCTCCACGACGTGGCCGTCGCGCTCCTCGTACACCTCCAGCGCCAGCGGCTCGCCGCGACGCCCGCACAGCATTCCGACCAGGTCTCTTCGCATTCTTCAGGCCCTGCGTTCCGTCGTCTTCGACAGCAGGCGGTGGAATTCACGCACCTGCGTGGTGATGGTGGCCCGGCCGGAGTGGTGCGCCCTGGTCCAGGCGCGCGCGCGCGCGCCGAGGTCCGCGAGGCGCGCGCCATCGGCCAGCGCGCCGCCCAGTTCCCGCACGATGTCCTCCTCCGTGCGGCAGTTGATGACCGGCGGCAGTTCCCCGAACAGGCCCTCGAGCAGCCGCCCCTCGATGTAGGTGCACACGGGCACTCCCACCGCCAGCGCCTTGAAGGTCACGCCGCCGAACGCCCCGAGCAGGAACTGGTCGGCCACGACGTCGCACGCGCGTGCCGTGCGCTCGAAACGGATGATCCCCATCGGCTCGACCCAGCGGACCGCGCCGGCGCAGCCCAGCGACGCGATGAGCGCCTGGCTCTGCGACACGTTGCGTCCCCACTTGCAGCACACCAGCCCGATCCGCAGCCCCTGCTCCCGCAAGCGCGCGACGGCGCGCAGGAACAGGTCGTTCGCCTTGTCGGCGTAGCCGGTTCCCTGCACCCAGTCGTGCCGGGTCGGGTAGAAGATCAGCCGCTCGGCGTCGAGCTCCCGGCGCAGTTCCCCGCGCAGCAGATCGACCCCGCCGATCCGCAGGCCGTGGTCCTCGTCGTAGGGGTGATTGATGAACGAGTGGCGCTCGCCGGCGAGCAGCCGCGCGTTCGGCAGGCAATCGTAGTTGGTGACGAACACGTGCTCGGCGTGCCGGTAGGCGAGCGCGGTGAGCCGGCCCTGCCGATCCGGCTTGAACGGGATCTCGCGCAGGGTCCCGTGCTCGAGGGCGAAATACGGCTTGCCGGCCGCGTACGGGATGATGGGGTCGGTCGAATAGCCGATGACGAGGTCGTAGTGCCTGAGCAGTTCCTTCCAGTATGGCAGCACCAGGCTGAGCGGCAGCGTGTCGTTCGCCGAGAGCTGGTCGCGCCGCTCGGGGAAGTCGCTCGCGAACTGCGGTGCGAGGCGCTCGTAGAGCTCGTGATCGGCGCGGATCGAGGCCACGAGCCGCAGCCGTCGCAGGACGGTGCGCGCCGTGGTGATCACCGCCCAGTGCACGCGCTTGACGAGCCAGAACGCGCCGGCCACGCCGAGATTGAGTCCCGAGCCGCCCCCGCGCGCCGCCTTCACGCCGGCCGTGTACCGCCCCACGCCCCGCGCACCGACGACGAACTGCAGCACCCCGAACAGGCCGCCGGCCGGCGGCCGGCGACGTTCCGGCACCCTCTGCTCGGACTTCGCGGCGAACCTCCCGAGCAGCCGCACGTAGGCGCTGACGACCGCGGCCCGCGCCTGATCAAGCTTGCGTTCGACGGTCACGGGGTTGAGGGCTTCCACCAGGTAGCGCCACAGGAACAGCCGCACCCCTATCCACCAGACGCGGAAGTCGCCCGGAGCTGCGACGCCGGTGCCGTTCAGGCAGGACAGCGTGTGCCAGAGCTCCTCGGCGAGCTCCGCGCGCTCCGAACGCCTGGCGACCAGGTAGGCAATGGTCAGCTTGAGGGGCCCCTGCGCGAACCAGCGCGGTCGTTCGAATCCGCGCAGGTCCAGGCTGGCCCAGTCCGGATGGAAATGATCGCCGGCATCGCCGTCGAAATCGGCGTCCTCCCACTCCGGGCAACCCATGATGTGGTAGTAGTCGTAGCAGATGACATCGCAATCGAACCCGGCGGCGTTGAGCAGCTTGGCGTTGTTGTAGGCGTTGTTGGCAATGTTGCCGATGTGCAGCACCCGCGGCGGTCGCCCGCAGCGGTCGGCGCAGATCCGCGCGAGTTCGGCGAGCTCGTCGAATGCCGCCGGCACCGCAGCCTGCGCGTCGTCCCGGGTCACCTTACGTACTCGGGGTGCACTAGGACGACTGTCCGGCTGGCCGGCGGCATCTCGCCCAGGAGTCGCAGGACGTCCGCCAGTTCCAGGCGTGGCTCGAACAGGGGGCGTCCGGCCAGGCGCCCTCCGGCGACCCAGTGCCGCGTCCCGACGAGCCACACCTGCAGGTCCGTGCGCCAGTCGAGGCACGGATTGTCGACGAGGTAGGTGCGCATCCAGGCGGCCGACCGCACACTCAGCGCGGCGGGATCCTGCCGGCAGTAGGCATCGATGACGGCCGCTTCCAGCCCCGGGCGCGGCTGCGCGAACGTGCCTTCGTATTCCAGCCCGAGCATCGGCTCGGACAGGCGCCCGAGCGGCACGCTGCCCCAGGGTTCCCGCAGCCAGCGACGGCCCTGCAGCGAGCGCCCCTGGAAGACCTCGAAGTTGTCGGCGCCGTACACGGGTGCCGAATTGTGCGCCACGGTTCCGCGCACGCGGGCGCCCTGCGTGCGCAGCCACTCGAGTTCGGTGACGAGGCCCGTCGCGCCGTCGAGCCCGTGCTGCTTGTAGAGACCGAGTGCGTCGTTGTGCAGCCCGATCTCGCAGCCGGCCACGATCAGGTCCCGGACCCATCCCGCCACCTGCGGGTTGCGGACGAAGACGTTGCGGATGACGTCGCCGTAGTAGGGAGCGGTGTGCAGGAGATAGAAACTCCCGCCCAGCGCGTAGCGGGCCAGGAAGCGCGCGCAGCGAATCCCGGCGACCGGATCGGCGTCGATGTCGTGCCGCAGCCCGATCACCCGTTCGTCACCGGCAGCGGCTGCGAACAGCTCGGCCAGCGGCAGCACCCGCGTGCCGGCGAGCGCCCGCAACCCGTGCACCAGCTCGGCGTAATGCTCGAAACCGCTGCCGAGATCGCGGTAATTGGCCGCGACCTGGGCGAAGTAGTTGTCCATGTCGCGGGCCGTGCCCGCCTGGTAGGGCGTGCCTACCTGCGGCACGGTGCGGGCTTCGCGCTCGCTCGCCCAGCGGCCGATGCGGTTGCGCACGCGCAGCACCAGCAGTTGGACCCTGGCCAGCACCCGGCGCCAGAACGCCGGCTCGCCGAGGCGGCGCCAGCCGTTCATGCCGCCGCGCTTCCCTGCGGACCGGTGGTTCCATAGCCCAGCCGGCGCATCGTTCCGCCCGCCAGCCGCTCGAACCTGGCCGTGCGCCCGGCCGACCACTGCGGCCAGCGCGGGTACCGGTCCGAGGCCTGCTCGCGGTCCATCGCCGAGTTGATCCGCGCCGACAGCGACTTCGCGACCCCCGCTTCGGTCAGCCCGGACAGGCCCGCGAACTGCGCGGCGGCCAGCACCTCCGGGGCGGCGGGCGCGGTGTAATCGATGCTCATCCACGCCTCGCGCGGCAGCCGCGCGAGCTGGTCCAGGTAGATCCCGTTCACGGTCGCCCAGTACCACGCGCACATGTCCTCGCGGTGCAGGTCCTCCCATTCCACGTACAGCGCCGAGCCGGGCAGCGGCCGGGGACGCGAGTAGTCGGACATGTCGAGCCAGGCCGGCAGCGCGGCGGCCCGCGCCAGCGCGATCGGAGCGAGCTGGCCGGGTTCCCGGGCCTCGCGGTACACGGTGCCGAAGACGAGTTCGTGCCAGTCCATGAGCGAGCGCACCACATCGCGCCCGTCCCGGTGCACGTAGATGAAGCGGCAGCCGGTCTCCGCATGCACCTCCTCCAGGAACGGCGCCAGCGTGATGCTCTTCTCGCCGTAGACGCGCCCGGGCCGGGCGTGCTCGCGCAAGCGCGGCAGCAGCAGCTCACGGACGACCTGGCGCCGGTCGAGCGGCACACCGTCCATGGCCAGGCGGGTCTCCCGGTTCAGGTTCGGCGCCGGCTCGACCAGGCAGACGCCGTTGTCGGCGCCGTCCAGGATGCGGGCGAGCGACGTCGTTCCCGAGCGCGCGCAGCCGACGACGAAGAACGGTGGCGGGGCCGGATCGGCCGACTCGGAACTCACGCGGATTCCCGGACCGCTCAGCGCACGGCGTGCAGGGCGTCGATGACGCGGGTGTAGTCGTCAGCGGTCATGCGGTTGTGCAGCGGCAGAGCGATCGCGTTGGCGTGGCAGTCGCGCGCGCCGGGATAGTCGTCGTCCGTGTACCCGAACCGTTCCCGGTACACGCCCAGGGTGTGCACGGCATGCGTGCCCGGCCGCGTGCTCACCCCGTGTTCGTCCTGCAGGAACTTCATCAGCGGATTGCGCGGCACCGGCGCGCGGCCGGGATCGACGTAGCAGACGTAGGCCTGCCAGCCGTGCACGCAACCGTCGGGGATCCGCGGCGTCCGCAGCCACGGCAGATCGGCGAGCCGCTCGCGGTAGTGGTCCGCCGCCGCGTTGCGTTCGGCGATGAAACCGTCCAGGCGCCCGAGCTGGACGAGTCCGAGCGCGCCCTGCAGGTCGGTCATGCGGTAGTTGTACCCGACGTGCGCGAAGTCCGGCAGGCTGTAGGGCTGGGGCCCGCGATGCCGGTCCTCCTCGGAGATCGTCGCGCCGTGGTTGCGCAGCGAGCGCAGCAGTTCGGCGAGATCGTCGTCGTCGGTGGTGATCATCCCGCCCTCGCCGGTCGTGATCGACTTGCGCGGATGGAACGAGAACACGCCCGCGTCCCCGAGCGCTCCCGCGCTGCGGCCCCGGCAGGCGGCGCCGGTGGCGCAGGCCGCGTCCTCGATGATGCGCACGCCGGCCGGCAGAAGCGCGCGCAACGCCTCCACGTCCACGCACAGCCCGAACAGGTGCACGGGAATGACGGCTCTCGTGCGCGCGGTCACGCGCGCGGCGACCTGCGAGAGATCGATGTTGTAGGTCTCGCGATCGACGTCCACGAGGATCGGCGTGGCGCCGGTGTGAATGACCACGTTGGCGGTCGTGATCCAGGTGAACGCGGGGACGATCACCTCGTCGCCCGGCCCGATGCCCGTCGCTGCCAGCGCCAGGTGCAGCCCGGTGGTGCAGGAGGTGACCGCGACCGCGTGCCGCACGCCGTGGCGCGACGCGAACGCGCGCTCGAAGGCCCCGACCTTCGGGCCCTGGGTCACCCAGCCCGAATCGAGCACCTGGCGGATGGCCTCGTACTCCTCCGGGCCGAACACGGGCTGCGAGATCTGGATCATGTTGCTGTCGCCTTCCTCTGGATACGTGCGCTGCGGCCGCGGGTCAGTCCTGCAGTTCCACCGGCTGCGGCTCCGGCGCCGGCGTCGGCCCGCCCACGTCGTCGAACCGGAAGATGACGACCCGCTGCGCCGGGTGCGCAATGTCGGTCACTTCGAAGCTGGCCCCGATCTCGCTGCACAGTCCTTCGTAGAAGCTCATGTCCCGCAGCACCGGGTGACGGAACGGATGGATGCCGCCGTAGTAGAAACCCACCTTCTGTCGCGACCGCCCGCCGAAATTGACCGTCGCGTAGAAGCGGCCTCCGGGCGCGAGCACCCGTTGCACGGACAGCAGGCAGCGCCGGATCTCCTCACGGGACAGGTGCCCCAGCACTGACTGTGCAATTGCGAAATCGAACCGCTGACCGAAGATCTCGAAATCGAACCGGTCCGAGCATTCGAGGCCGAAACGCCTGCCGTACGCGAGCTCCCGCATCAGGCGCCGACCGAACTCCACGAACGGCGGGAATGCGTCCATACCACAGTAGTTGCCGTCGTCCAGGTACGGCACCGCGAGATGCCCGAACCGCATGGCGCCACAGCCGACGTCGAGCAGGCGATGGTGCGGCTGCACCTTCATGTGCCGGCTCGCCAGCCGGAACTGCCACTCGGCGTACTCGTTCCACTCCCAGAAGTACGAACTGGGCGGGATATTGCAGTCCGCGGCCAGGTCCAGCAGCCAGGGGATGTTCATCGCGGCAACCTTCCCCGCAGCGCACGCCAGACCGGCACGAGCAGCCGGCGGCCGATGGCGGTATCCCGCAGCCGCTCCCGCAAGCCCGGTGCCGCAACGCCGGCGGCCATCGCGACCGCAGTCTGTGCCGCCGGCGCCTCGCTTGCCGGCAGCGGCACCGGCCCGCCCTTCCAGGAACCCTGCTTGGGCACGTACTGCGGCGAGATCGCGTAACGGTTATCGGCACCCTTCGCCGCTTCCGGCACCGCGCCGAACAGGTGCGGCGGGTGGATGATGCGCATGAACCCCAGCTGCCCGTCCGCGGCCTTCAGGTTGAGGATCGCGTGCTGGTTGTTGTAGCGCCAGAGCACGAGATCCCCCGGGGCGATGGCCACGTCCCTGCCGATGACGATCCGGCGGCCGGCGTTGGTCTCGAACACGAACCCGTCGCCGTCGTAGTCCACGCCGCGTTCGGACAGCATCAACGTCGCCTGCAGGCGGGCGAGATCGTAGGTATCCGGCTCGAGCCAGTCCCGGTGCGGCGGCGCCCCGACATCCTGGTTCCAGCCGACCAGCACCCGGTAGCTCACGACCCGCTGCGGCTTGCGCGCATCGAGCTGCGGATAGAGCTGGAACAGCGGCGCACGTCCCTCCACCCGGTTGCGCAGCACCGCGATGTACATGGACACCGTCATGGTGATGTCGTCGAGCGGCTCGTTCCAGAAGAAGTTCTCGAACGCGCGGTTGAACCCCGGGTTGTAGCGTTCCAGGTTCGGGTCACCGATGCGCAGGTTGTCGTAGCCCTCCAGCTTCACGTGCTTGTACCAGGGCTCCACGCTGCCCCAGACGCTGCGCATGTGATTCGCGATCTGCGGCTCGATGAAGCGCCTGAGCACCACGTAGCCGTCGCCACTGCTGTGGTACAACGCGTGGCGGATGTCCTTCAGGGCATCCTCGTCGATGCCGAAGTTGCCGTAGGTGAAGCTCATCGACCGTCCTCCTGCCGTGCGGCGCCGGTTCGCGGCTCGGCGGCGCCTGCCGGGTCGCGGTAGCGATAGACCACGTACTTGCCGTTCTCCATCGCGACGTCGCACTGCTCCCGCAGCGCGACGATGAAGGGTGCCCCGTGCATGCTGTCGAGGAAGCGCTTGAGCGCCACGACCCACTCGATGCCGTAGCGGGCGTGCAGTTCGGCCAGGCTGACGGCCGGCACCTGGTAGTGCTCGCCGAACAGTTCCTCCATGTAGGGGAAGCCGAGCCGCGGGGACAGCCCCGGCTGGCGGATGAGCCCGAACAGGTGCCGCACGCGGTTGTCGGGCAGCGCGCGGAAGTGCCGCGGCCAGTAGCGCTGCATCTGCTGGGGCAGGGCCGTCATCCGCACCTCGCCGGGCCGGGCGGCGAGGAACCCCGCGACCTCGAGTTCGTCGGGTTCGGCGGGATAATCGAGGAGCGTCCGCATCACCGGGAGCTCGCCGTAGAGATGCATCCAGGCGAGCACGACGAGCTGCAGGCACAGCAGCACGAGGAGCACCGTCCAGGCGGCACCCGCCGCGGTGCCGGCGAGCACGGCCCCGGCGATCACCATCGGCGCCGCGTATTCGAAGTAGCGCTCGGACTGGCCCCACTCCGCGAAGGCCGGGGTCGACGTCACCGCGAAGACCGCCGCGGCGGCGACGGTCGTCACGAGGCAGAAGCGCAGCACCGGATCGGCGAGCACCTGCGCGGGTCCCGGCCCTGCGATGATGCCCCAGCCGAACAATGCGAGGGCAGGCAGCGAATAGGCCAGGATCACGAGCGGTGCATCGTACAGCGCGATCCGGCGCGCCAGCGCGCGGTTGCCGCGCAGTGCCGCGAGGAAATCCCGCAGCGAACGCAGCAGCGTGCGGTTCGACGCCGTGGTGCTCATGGTCGTCTTGATGCGCCGGTACCAGTAGTAGTGGCTCAGCTTGAACAGCAGTACCTCGCGGATGCCCAGCGCCGGCACCGCCAGGCCGGCGGCGAGCGCGACGGCCACCACCGCGAGCGGGGCCGGATGCAGGTACAGCAGGGCATGAACGGGGGCGAAGAACACCAGCGCCTGCAATCCGAACATGGAGGTGAGCGCGGTGAGGGCGGTGGCGACGACGGCGACGACGTACCAGCCCCACCCGGCGCCGTGGATCCCCAGCGCGGTGCCGACCAGGGCCGTCAGCACGAACAGCAGCCCGAAGGCGCGCCCGTTGGTGGCCTTCAGGCGGGCGGTCACCGGCAGCAGGATCGGCGCCGTGAGCAGCAGCAGCGCAGCGAGGAAGGCGATTGCGGCTGGCGACTCCTCCGCCGCGGGAAGCCGCCCGCGAACGACGGCATAGACGCCCGCGGCCGCCGCCAGGTCGGGAACGACGTTCAGGGCGACGGACGCGCGCCGCCACCAGCGCCGCGGGAAGCGGGACACGACCCAGTGGAAGAACACCGGGTACCCGAACGTGCCGGGCACCACCGAGTCCTCCACGTCGTAGGCGACCCAGCGGTGCCGGCGCATGAACTCGATCTTGCCGAGCACGCCGGAGAAGTCGCCGGCCGGCAGTCCGGCCTCGAACCGCATCGGCATCAGGGCATGGAACGGCAGCCGCAGGAGCGTGCCGAGCAGCAGTGCGAGCGCGAGATAGAGGATGTCGGCCATGCGGACGTCAGAGCCGCGCGGGCACGCCGTGGCGGGCGAGCGCCCGGAGCAGGTCGTCGTAATGCGCCTCCGAGCCGGCGTGGCGCGAGTAGCGGATCGCGGCCGGGGCCGCGCCCGGGCGGCGGTGCACCCCGGCACCGAACTCGCCGCAGCGCTCCACGACCGCCTCGAGCACCGTTTCGGGAGCGGTGCAGACCCGGTCGTAGCGGAAGCGCAGGACGTTGCGCGCCGGCAGCCGCGCGAGCCCGGCGTCGAACAGGTCGAGCAGGCTGCGGAGCTGCCCGGCGACCTGGTCGGGCCAGGGCAGTCCGGCGAGCCGTTCGTAGTCGGCCGGCGCCGGCGCCTGCCCGTACCAGCGCTCCGGGGTACCGTAGTTGTCGATCCGCCCCTTCGCCAGGGAGCAGGCGCAGTCGATCGGGTCGCGCTCGAGGTACACGAACACCGCCTGCGGATAGGCAGCCACGACCTCGCTCATGAACCATGTCGCATCGATGGCCTTGAAGATGCCCGGCCGGCCCCAGAATGCGCTCATCCGCCGCAGCTCCGCGCCGAAGCCGTCCCAGTCGATGACGGCGCGCCGCGCCTGCGCGTCGTAGGGAAAGCGATCGATGCGCAGCCAGTGCTGCCAGAAGTAATGGAAGTCGTGGGGATCGGTCAGGCGCCCGGTCTTGCCGTAGTCGGACTCGAAGGCCGATTCGCCATGGTCCAGCCCGAGCAGGCGGGACAGGCGCATGCCGGTGACCGGCGCGCGCCAGAAGCGCGCCGCGACATTGTTGACGTAACCGAGGTCCAGGCCCTGCGTGAGCAGCTGGGAGAAGAACGTCTTGCCGCAGCGGGGGACGCCGAAGAACAGCAGCACCGGCGCCGTCGGCGCGGCCGGCGCCGGGAGCGTCTCCTCGAACGGCTGCAGCGCCGCGTTCAGCCGCGCGAGGAATTCCTCGGTCGCGACATCCTTGCGATAGGCCGCCGTGCGGCTGGCATTCTCCTCCAGCAGCCACGCCGCCACCGCTGCGCCGTCGCCACCACGGTCATCGGTCCGCGCACTCGCCATCCGGATTCCCCTGCTGTCAGTGCCGTCCCGCACGAGTCCGCGGGCCCGCATGTATAATCCCGCCGCGCGACGCGTGCCGCCCCGGACCGCCAGCCCGATGATGCCACCCGCCAGCGACGCCCAGCCGCCCGCCGCAACCATGACCGCGGTGACGTTCGACGTCGATTGGGCGCCCGACTGGACCGTGGAACTGTGCGCCGGGATGTGCGCGACGGCGGGCGTGCCCGCGACCTTCTTCGCGACCCACCGGTCGCCGGTGCTTGCCGCGCTGCGCGGAACCGGGCTGTTCGAGCTGGGCATCCACCCGAACTTCCTGCCCGGTTCCTCGCACGGAGACACCCACCGCCGGGTGCTCGACACGTGCCTCGAAATTGTACCAGAGGCCGTCAGCCTGCGATCCCACTCGCTGGTGCAGGCCACGCCCATCTTCGAGTGCATCGCCGAGCACTATCCGCAGTTGCGCGTCGACGCGTCGCTGCTCCTTTACGGTTGCGGCGACCTGCGTGCGTTCGAGCAGCCGTTCGGCGCGTCCGCCCGTCGTCTCGTGCGGGTCCCGTACGGCTGGGAGGACGACGTCGCGGCCATCGATGCGACGTGGCGCTGGGGCGAGGAACCGGTCGCGCGACCGGGCCTGAACGTCTACGCCTTCCACCCCATCCACGTCGCGCTCAACTCCAGTACACTGGCCGCGTACCGCGGCTTGCGCGCCGCGACCGCCGGCGTCGCCTACGGGACGCTCGATGCCGCCACGATCGGCGCGCATGCGCAAGGCGGCGGCACCCGGGACTTCCTCGGCCGGCTGCTCGCGCAGCGCGGAACGCGCGAATTCCGCACCATCGCCGGCATCGCGCTGCGCCCGCACCGCACCCCGACTTCCGGAGCCTGAATCGTGACTGACCGCGCCGACCCCACGCTCGACGACATCCGCACCTACTGGAGCGACGCGGCCGGCGTCGACCGCGACGCCGACGGCATGCGCCCGACCGCCCGCGATCCCTGGCTGCAGGAGGCGGTGGAGACCGCCATCGAACAACGGCTGCTCCCCGGCGTGTCGCTGCTCGACATCGGCTGTGGCGACGGGCTGTCGACACTGCGCTTCGCGGGCCTCGCCGGCCGGGTCACCGGCATCGACTACATCGCGCAGTTCGTCGAGCGCGCGCGCGGCTACGCGCGCGCGCGCGGCGCCGCGAACGTCACGTTCGATCAGGGTGACGTGCTCGATCTCGGGCCGCTCGTCGCGCGCCACGGCCAGCACGACGTCGCGGTCTCGATCCGCTGCCTCATCAACCTGGCGAACTGGGACAACCAGCGCCGCGGGCTGGCGGAGATCGCGGCCACGGTCCGCCCGGGGGGACTGCTCCTCATCAGCGAGGGCTGGCAGGAGGGCATGGACGGCCTCAACCTGCGCCGCACCCGCGCGGGGCTCGCGCCGATCCAGGTGGTCCGCTACAACGTGCTCATGGGCCGCCAGGCCTTCGAGACCGAGGCCCGCCGGCATTTCGAAATCCTCGACTACGTCAGCCTCGGCTTCTACCTGTACATGTCGCGCGTCTTCCAGCCGCTGCTGGTGGCCCCGGAGTCCCCGCGTCACGACCACCCGGTCAACCGCGTCGCCGCCCTCGCGCAGGCGCAGATGAGCGACAAGGGCAGCTTCGACGACTGCGACTACGCAGGCGTGTACGTCCTGCGCCGGCGCTAGCCGGGCACGGCCGGCCTCACTCATCGGCGGCACCCTGCAGCCAGGCTTCGACGAGCCGCTCGAACGCCTGTGCCGGCACGCCATCCGGCAACGCTTCGCGGTAGACCTTGTTGGTGAGGAAGGTCGGCTGCTGGGCGCCGACGATCGCGGCCCAGGTGCGCGCCAGCACGCGCCGCATGTCGGAATCGCCGCACACCCACTGGAAGGGATGGAACAGCCACTGGGCCGGGCCGTCGAGCGCCTCGGCGGCGGCGAGCCACTCGGCCACCGTCAGCCGGTTGTTCGAATCCGAGCGGTAGCTCACGCCGTGCCGGCCGAGCCGGTACAGGTTCGCGAGCCCGGGGACGTCGGCGTACACCCAGTCCGCGTGCTGGCCCTCCAGCAGGCTCGGATTGTGCCAGCTCATGGCGGGCAGCACGGTGCTGCCGGCCGCGGCGGCGAGCAGGGCGTGCTGGCGGTGGATGTCGGCCACGATCCCGGCGAACGTCATCGGCGCGGAACGGCAGGCCTCGGGCAGGTAGTAATGCAGCGCGAGCGGCTGCCCGGCGCGCCGCAGCTCGGCGAGGGCGCCCTGGCAGGGCTCCGCGGCCAGGTTGAACAGCGGGCTGCACACCGGCACGTGGAACGCGCCCCGCACGCCGAGCTCGGCGTTGACGCGGCCGAGTTCGGCCGCGATGGCGGGACTGAAGTCGACGTCGTGCCGCAGGTACAGCACGCGGTCGAACGTGACGGGCGCGTCCCCGGCCGGCACGATGCGGTAGCCGCGCGCGAGCACCGCCCGCAGGATGCGGCGGTACGCCGCCAGCGAGAAGTGCTCCGTCGCGCTCATCGCGCCACGCCCGTCCGGCGGTACAGCGACACGCGGATGCGGGGGATGGCGATCGGCGCCCGCTCGAGCGCCTCGAGCAGGTGCCCTTGGGACTCGAGCGCCGCGTGCCGCCGCAACGCGTGCAGCAGGAGCGCGTGGCGCGCGGGCAGGTCGGTCGTTTCGACCGGCTCGAGCCCGTGGACCGCCATCAGCTGCGCGGTCCGCGCCGCGCTGCGCAGGTACAGGGGGATCTGCCGGCCGGCGACCGCGTCCGTGTAGATCCCCTCGCGCGCCAGCCGTTCGACGTTGTTCCAGTCACCGTTCAGCAGCGCATGGACGAACAGCGATTCGGCCACCGGATCGCTCACCAGCAGGATGCCGCCGGGGCGCAGCATGGCCGCCGCGTGCGCGACGGCCTCGTCGGGCTCCGCCAGCGTCGAGAGCACTTCCAGCGCGAGCACCACGTCCGCGGCGCGGCCGAAGCGCCCCAGGGATCGCACCGAGGCGCATGCGAGCGCCGTGCGCTGGCGCTGCCCGGCATCGAGCGAGTCCCAGACGGCCCGCAGTTCCGCTGGATTGAAATCCACGCCGAGCACGCGGGGCACGCCGGCAGCCAGCAGTTGCAGCACGCCCCGCCCGTCGCCGCAACCCAGATCCACGGCGAACTGCGCGCCCCCGGCGAGCGCGACCGCCCGGGCCACGAGTTCCCGGTAGCGCGGCAGATCGTAGTAGCCGGACTGGTGCGGGTCGGCCGAGCGGAGGCGCTGGCGCGTGCCCCCGGCGCGAAACGCCTCCTGGTTCTGCTCCGGCTGGTCGCGCCGCTCCTCGAGCAGCGGCCAGGCGTCGTGCAGCCCGGTCCCGGTCCAGCCGAGCACCTCGTCGCGAAACGCCGGTCCGCCCGCGTCGGGTGTCGTCATGTCCCCTCCCCCGCCGTGCCCAGCTCCGCGAGCCCGCGCGCGAGCTGGGCACGGATCTCGCCCGTCACTGCCGGTACCGACGGCGCGAACTGCGCCGGCGGCTCGCCGATCCGCCCGACCGCCCGACCGGTGCGGACGCGGAGCAGTGTCGCGATGTCCTGCGCCACCGCCGCGGGGGCCGCGCACAGCGACGCGTAAGGCACCGTCACGACGCGCGCCGGATCGACCGCCGCGAGCCCCTGTGCCTGCCGTCGCGCCAGCCACGTCACCTGTGCGGCGATCTGTCGCCACCACGGCGCGGTCCTCAGCGCCTCGTAGTCGGGAGTGAACAGGCTCCACCACGCCTGCAGATCGCCGTAGTAGCGCACCCGGGCCGCCGCGAGCGACGCGGCCACGTCGAGCAGGGGCCGGCGCACGTGGATGAACAGGCTGTCCGGCAGCGCCTGCGCCAGCCGCGCGACGTGGTAGCCGGCATGCATGGCCTTGTGGATCGTCGGCGCACCGAAGGCGTCACTGACATTGTCGAGCACCCGGCGCACCAGGTCCCAGTCGATGGCGCGGCCGTCGACGTCGGGATCGTAGGGAGGCATGCGTTCCATGCGCAGCAGCCAGTGCCAGAAGTAGGCAAACTCGTGCGGCCCGGCCGGATCCGGGGTCTTGCCGTGATCGGAGCGCCAGGAACGGTCGCGACGGCGGCCGAGCACGGCGCGCGACAGCCGGATGCCGGTCAGCGGAGCGCGCCAGAACCGGGCCGCGACGTTGTCGATGTAACCGACGTCCAGGCAGGCGCAGAGCACCTGCATCAGCAGCGTGGTGCCCGACCGCGGCAGTCCGATCATGAACAGCGACGGCGGACTGGCGGTCCGCGCCGGCCAGTCGTGCTCGAAGCGCTCCGCGAGGTGGGCGTTCAGGGCCCGCAGGAAGGCGAGATCGTCGAGCAGCGGGGCGCTGTCGCCGCCGCGTGCCGCGAGCTCCCGCAGCGCGAAATCCGCGCCGTCGCCGCTCACCGGTCCGCCCCCGCCAGCACGTCGCCGAGCGCGGCGGCGACCTCCCGCAGCTCGGCGACACCGAGATCCGGATAGAACGGCAGCGACAGCGTGCGCTCCAGCAGGTCGCGCGCGACGGGGTGATGCTGCGCGAGCGCCGACGACGATGCCAGCGCCAGCAGCTCGCGGCTGGCGCCGATGCCGCGCGCCTGCAGGCCGGCGAGCACTCCCGCTGCGAGTGCGGCATCGGGCAGCGCGATCACGCAGCGGGAGGGCACCATGTCCCCCGCCTGCGCCAGCACTCGCACGCTCCCGTACCGCCCGAGCGCGTCCCGGTACTGCGTGGCCAGCAGCCGCAGTCGCGCCGCCGTCACCCCCGCGCCGTCGAGGCTCGCGAGTCCGACCGCCGCGTGCAGCGCCGGCAGGCGGGCGTTGTAGCGGAGCACGCCGTCGGGCTCGGTCTGCTGGCTGTAATAGCGTCGATCGCGCATCCGCCGGGCAAGCTCGTCGTCGTTCGTCAGCACCGCGCCGCCGTCGATGGCCGGCAGGTGCTTGGACGGGTAGAAGGACAGCGCGCGCAGCGTCGCTGCCGGCCGGGTCGCGAGCACCGTGTGCGCGGCCTGCGCGTCGTCCTCGAGCACGACGCAGCCGAGCGCAAGGAGCCCGGCGGCATCGACGGGCGCCCCGAAATGCGCCGGGGCCAGCACGACCGGGCGCTCCGCGCCGAGCCGCGGCAGCGCGTCGCGTACCGCGGCGACGTCGATGCGCGCGTCGGCGTCGACGTCCACGAACACCGGGCGGGCACCCGCCGCGAGCACCGCGTTCAGCGGCGCGAAGCAGGTGGAGAGCGCGGGCATGATCACGGGACGGCCACGCACGCCGAGCGCGTCGAGTGCCAGCAGCAGCGCGCAGTAGCCGTTGACCGACGTGACGCAGTGGGCGTGGCCGGACAGCGTGGCGAGCCGGCGCTCGAACTGCCCGATGGCGGGCCCCGTGACCAGCGCGTTGGCCCGGAACGCCGTCACGAGCGCGGACTCCGCCGCGGGGTCCGGCACGAGCCGGAAGCGGGGCACGGCCATCTCAGTCGGCGCCAGCGCGTTCGCGGCCGGCCGCCGCGCCTGCCGCCGCGTTGCGCGCCAGCGCCGCCGCCGCCTCCACGCCGACGCTGGCAATCGCATCGAGCGCGCTCAGGCCCGGCAGGAATTCGCCGCCGCCGGCCTGCGGGTAGGGCATCGCGACGAAGTCCTGGTACTCCAGCGCCACGCCCGCGGCCGCAAAGACCCCGGGCTCCAGGTACTCGTCCGAGCCGCGCCCCGACACGTACGTGTCGCCGCCGACGGCGCGGGTCAGCGCCGCGAGCCGCTCGGAGCCGGTCAGGTGTGCGAGCCCGAGCGTGGTGCTGGCGCACCGGCGCGGCGCCACGCCCAGCGTCGCGCCAAGCCACTCGATGCCTGCCAGGTCGAGGTCGGCGAGGAACTCGTGCCGGCGCCCGAAGGTGATCTCGAGCAGCGGCTCGATGGCGGCGAAATGCGGGCTGCGGCCGTAGGCCTGCCTGAGCGTCGCTTCGTGCTTGCGGCGCCAGCCGTGGCTGTCGTCGATGCGGATGTCGCGCAGGGGCGCCTGGTCGCCGAAGCGGTAACGCACCGGCACGGACAGCAGGACCCTGCCATTGGCGCCCTTGACGTGCACCCGGCTGATCCAGCTCTGCCGTGTGAGCTGGCAGTCGTCGAGGACGATCCACGTGTCGCTGATCGAGAGCTTGTGGAAGAACCCGAGCCAGGGCAGGTAGGTCGGCTGATGGATGCACACGCGCGCGCCGGCGCCGCTCCGGGTCACGGGCACGCCAGCGGCCGGGTGTTCCGCGGACGGAGTACTCATCCGATCAGGGTCTCGTCGATCGCAGCGGCCGCCTCGGTCTCGCGCTGGCGCGCCTTCGCGAGCGTGCCGCGCTCGGCGTTGAACCATGCCGCATCCCCGGTCCCGGTGAGCGCGGTGCCGGACCCCGAAACGACGACCTCGGCCGCGTCGTCGGGCGACAGCTCGCCGGCGTCGAGGGCCACGATCAGGAACCGGTCGGCGAACTGTGCCCGCAGCAGCGGGCGATCGGCCTCGTCGAGCCGCCGCCACAGGACCATGTCGGCAACGACGATCGGCGTGCCTGCCGCATGCAGCTGCAGCAGGCGCGCGAGGGCGCGCGCGCCTTCCGGAAGCTCGTCCCAGGCCGCGCCGGCCACCGGCCGATCGAGTCGTTGCAGGAGCAGCCGCCCCGCCGGCGACGACGCGAACGGCGCCAGCAGCGCATCGACGTCGAGGCCGGGCGTGAAGTGGGCCAGGTTCTCCCGCAGGGTGCCGCGGGTGAACTGGCGGCGCACCGTCACGAACGCCGCGCAGCGCAGCGCGGCGGCGTCCTCGCCC
>CAYOJP010000019.1:0-25847 GCA_964404305.1 uncultured Gammaproteobacteria bacterium | reverse complement strand
TCGACGACGGGTTCACCGTGGGCGTGCGCTTCCGCGACCTGGGCATCCCGCAGGGCGCCAACATCCTCGAAGCCGAACTGACCCTGGTCGCGAACGTGGACGACAACCTGACGGCGACGACCATGACCATCAACGGCGAGCTGCAGCCGAACGCCCTGCAGTTCCGCTCCAACGCCGACGACATCGCCGACCGGCCGAAGACGTCCGCGGCGGTCGCCTGGAGCACGCCGGTCTTCGACGCCATCGGCGAGAGCTACCGGTCCCCGAACCTGTCGGCCGTCATCCAGGAGATCGTCGACCAGGCGAGCTGGGCGAAGGGCAACGAACTGGCGCTGTTCATCTCCACCGCGGGCGGGGTGCGCGAGGCGGTCTCCTACAACGGCGAGCCGGCGCTCGCGCCACGGCTGCGGGTCAAGGTCGGCTACGACGGCACGACGCCGGAACCGTACGAGAAGACGGTGCGCGATCGCCTGAAGGAGGTCGTGGACGGCTTCACCCATGCGGGCTTCACGCCGCTGGTCGGCCAGTTCTTCGAGGCGGCCAGCTACTACCGCGGCGACGCCGTGGTCCACGGCAAGACCCGCAGCCATCGCGCGTCGGAAAAGCCGGTGACACGGCTGAGCCATCCCAAGTCCTGGACCGGCGGCACGATCGTCCGCGAGGCCGGCTGCACGGACGCCAACCTCAGCTCGGCGGCCTGCCAGACCGAGTACATCAGCGGCAGCCCGGAGTACATCAGTCCGATCGACGTCGGCTGCCAGGCCAACTACGTCGTGCTGCTGACCGACGGCGAGGCGAACCACAACGCCAACGACGACGGCACCAATCACCAGGTGAGCCTCGCGCAGACCCTCGTCGGCGGCGCCTGCATGGCGACCAAGCCCGGCGGCGGCGCGGTGCCGGCCGGCGAGAAGTGCGGCCGGGACCTGGCCGAGTTCATGGCCACGCAGGACCAGCGCACCGACCTGTCCGGCGACCAGACGGTGAAGACCTACACCATCGGCTTCAACCTCTGCGACGGCGACCTCGTCTCCGGTGTCTGCTGCGTGGAAGGGCAGGCGACCGACAGCGACGGCGACGGCACGTTCGACACCTGCCCCGGCGCGAGCGTCATCCCCCCGACCGGCGCGGTCACCTACCTGAAGGACGTGGCGTCGCTGGGTGGCGGTGAGTTCTTCGAGGCCCAGAGCGCCGATCAGCTGGCCAGCGTGTTCCGGACGATTATCGCCGACATCCTCGCCAAGCCGACGTCGTTCGCGACCCCGGCGCTGTCGGTGAACGCGTTCAACAAGCTGTTCAACCGCAACGAGGTGTACTTCTCCCTGTTCGAGCCATCGACCAAGGTCGGCTGGATCGGCAATGTGAAGAAGTACAACGTCTGCGACCTCATCGAGTTCACGGACTGCACGCTCGGCGAGATCCTGGACGCCAACGCCGATCCCGCCATCGGCGCGGATTTCCGCATCAAGGACTCCGCGCTCAGCGAGTGGAGCGACTCGATCGACGGCATCGCCATCGACGCGGGCGGCGCCGCGGTGGAGGTTCCGGCGTCGAGCACCCGGCTGCTCTACACCTATACCGGCGCGACCGTGCCCGCGGACGTCGACCTGGACACCACCGAACACACGGTCACGACCTCCATCTCCGACACGGTGCTGACCAAGACGATGCTCGGCAATGCCGGCATGAGTGACCTGGAGCGGCTGCGACTGCTCGACTGGATGCTGGGCAAGGACAATGCCGACGAGGATGCCGACGGCGACCTGACCGAGGACCGCTTCAAGTTCGAGGATCCGCTGCACGGCAGCCCGGTGGCGGTCTCCTACGGCGGCAGCGAGGCCTTGCCCGTGGACAAGCTCTTCATCGCGACCAACGGCGGCGCGCTGCGCATGATCAATGCCACCAGCGGCATCGAGGAATGGGGCTTCATTCCCCAGGAGCTGCTCCCGCTGCAGCGGCTGCTCCGCGCGAACGCCGAGGGCGAGCACCTGTACGGGCTCGACCTGACCCCGACCGTCTGGCTGCACGACGACAACAACGACGGCAAAATCGCCGGCAACGACGGCGATTTCGTCCGCATCCTCCAGGCCATGCGCCGCGGCGGCAACAACATCTACTCGATCGAGGCGACGCCGACGAGCGCCCTGACCGACCCGACCGCCACCGGCAACGTGCTGCCGCGGCTGCGCTGGGAGATCCTGGGCGGCGTGACGGCGGGCTTCGAGTTCCTGTCGCAGACCTGGTCGCAGCCCAAGGTGACCAGCCTGCGGGTGACCGAGGGCGGCGTGAACGTCGCCAAGGCGGTGGCGATCTTCGCCGCCGGCTACGATCCCAACCTCGACAAGGAGTTCAACACGAGCAGCATCGGCAACGGCATCTTCATCATCGATGCGGCGACCGGCGAGCTGATCACCTCCATCGGCGGGCCGGGAACCGGCGCCAGGCTGGAAGTGCCGGACATGACCTATGCCGTCCCGTCGGACATCGCGATCCTCGACTCCAACGGCGACAACTCCGCCGACCGGCTGTACTTCGGGGATCTCGGCGGCCAGGTCTGGCGGGTCGACCTCGTGGACGGGTTGTCCTCGGCCTCGACCGGCCACGAGGTGGCAACGGTGGGCAAGCTCGCCGACATCTCGAAGTCCGCGGGCGCGACGGACGGCTCGGTGCACGCGGCCGAGACCCGCAAGTTCCATGCGGCCCCGGACGTGGTGCAGGTCTTCGACGAGGACTTCGGGCAGAACGGGTTCGCCCGCTACGACCTCATCCTCATCGGCTCCGGCGCGCGCGAGGATCCGCTCAGCTCGGCCGTGCACGACACCTTCTGGGCATTCCGCGACCGCGCGGTCGACGGGCTGAAGGACGAGAACGACGACGGCCTGGTCGACAACGACGACCCGAGCTTCCACACCATCGTGCGGGACGACATGACCGACCTCACCGGCAACCCGCTGCAGCTCAACCTGGATGGCTCGCCGGAGGACCCGGACGCCTTCGCGGCGGCGGAGGCCGACATCACGAGCGACGAGAACGGCTTCGGCTGGTACATTGACCTGAAGGAGCCCGACGGGCAGTACATCGGCGAGAAGGTGCTGTCCAAGCCCGTCGTGCTGGCCGGCAAGCTGTTCTTCACGACCTACACGCCGGAGGTCGACGATGAACTGATCAACGCCTGCCAGCTCGCCGAGGGCGCGGGGCGTCTGTATGGGCTCAACGTCCTCACCGGCGCCGCCCTGTTCGCGGACTGGGACGCCGATGGCGGCGTCAACCCGGATACGGCCGACCGGTCGCTGCAGCTCGGCGGCGGCATCCCGTCGGACGCGGTCCCGATCTTCCAGAAGGAAGGCGTGACGATCATCGTCGGCGGCGGTGGCGGCGCGACCGCGGTCGACCCGGGCATCGCCCTGCCGCGCGAACGCACCTACTGGTACGAGCAGGGCCAGTAGGCCGGCCGCGAAGTCCCCCGCCGGCAACGGCGGGGGACATTTCGCCTAGAATCCGAGCATCGGGAACCAGGACAGCAAGGAGACGCACCCATGACGTGCACCCCGAGGAGAGCGGTACCCGGCGGCCAGTCCGGCATCACGCTGATCGAACTGATGATCGTGGTTCTGATCGTGGGGGTGCTGTCGGCGATCGCCTATCCGAACTACCGCAACCACGTGCTGCGCTCGAACCGTTCGGAGGCGCACGCGGCGCTGGCCGACGCCGCGTCCCGCCAGGAGCGCTTCGCGTCCAACAACAACACCTACACGCAGGACATGACCGCGCTGCAGTACACGGCGGATCCGATGGTGACCCAGCGGGCGCTCTACAGCGTGGATGTCGCTGCGCCGACCGCGGGCTGCCCGATCGCGACGTGCTTCGCCCTGGTGGCAACGGCGGTGGCGCCGCAAACGGACGACGGCGCCTGCGCGACCTTCACGCAGACCAGCAACGGCACCCGCTCGTCCACCCGTGCCGGCGGCGCGGCGAACGATCCGCCACCGAACGATCCCTGCTGGCCCTGAGCCGCCGTGACCGGGTGCCGGGACGCGCCGCTCAGGCGCCGGCGCGCGCGAGTTCGCGCGGCAGGCTGAAGACCACCTGCTCGCGCTTGCCGGGCGCCTCGTTGACGACCGAGCCGCCCCACTCGCGCAGGCGCGCCACGACCGCCTCGACCAGCACCTCCGGGGCGGACGCGCCGGCGGTGACGCCGACGCACCGCCGGCCTTCCAGCCACTCGCGCCGGATCTCCCCGGCGTTGTCGATGAGGTAGGCGGGCAGGCCCTGCTTCTCGGCGATTTCCTTCAGGCGCGTCGAATTCGAACTCGTCTGGGAGCCGACGACCAGGATGAGGTCGCACTGCCTCACCAGTTGCTTCACCGCGTCCTGCCGGTTCTGCGTGGCGTAGCAGATATCCTCCTTCTTCGGTCCGACGATGCTCGGAAACCGCTTGCGCAGCGCGTCGATGACGAGCGCGGTGTCGTCCATAGACAGCGTCGTCTGGGTGACGAACGCGAGGTAGTCGGGATTCTTCACCTGCAGCCGGCCGACGTCGTCCACGGACTCGACCAGGTACATGCCGCCGCGGCCGTCGTCGCGCCGGTACTGGCCGAGAGTGCCCTCGACCTCGGGGTGCCCGGCATGGCCGATGAGGACGCATTCGCGTCCCTCGTCCTGATAGTGCCCCACCTCCATGTGGACCTTGGTGACCAGCGGGCAGATGGCGTCGAACACCCGCAGGTTGCGCCGGGCGGCCTCCTCGCGGACCGCCTTGGCGACGCCGTGAGCGCTGAAGATCACGATCGCGTCGTCCGGAACCTCGTCGAGTTCGTCGACGAAGATTGCCCCCTTCTCGCGCAGGGTCTCTACCACGTACTTGTTGTGGACGACCTCGTGGCGGACGTGTACCGGGGCGCCGTACAGTTCGAGCGCCCGCTCGACGATGCCGATGGCACGGTCGACGCCGGCGCAGAAACCGCGGGGGTTGGCGAGCAGGATCTCCATGGCGGCTCCTGAAGTAGTTTGCGGCCCGCCGTGGCGGGCATCGGGAACGGGGGCGCCGGGCAGTTTACCGCACCGCAACCCGCCCGGCGAACCGCGGCGGACGGGCCGGGCTCAGCGGTCGCGGAGCGCGTCGACGAGAATCATGACCGCTCCCGCCGTCAGCGCGCTGTCGGCGACGTTGAACACCGGCCAGTGCCAGGCGCCAAGGTAGACGTCGATGAAGTCCACCACGTGCCCCAGCATGAGCCGATCCCACAGGTTGCCCAAGGCCCCGCCGAGGACGAGCGCGAGCGCGCAGGCGAGCCAGGCGCGCCCGGCGTCGAGCTGCCGCAGCCACTGCAGGATCAGCACGGCAGCCGCGAGCGCGAGCGCGACGAACAGCCAGCGCTGCCAGCCTCCGGCGTCGCGCAGGAAGCTGAACGCCGCGCCGGTGTTGTAGGCGAGGGTCAGGTTGAGCGACGGCGCCAGCGGGACCGGCGCGTACGGATCGAGGTGGGCCTGCGCCAGGAGCTTGGTTAGCCGGTCGAGCCCGATGACCGCTCCCGACAACCACAGCCAGCGCAACGCCGTCCGTGGCGCGGACCCGCTGCTCATGCTGCGCTCGCGAGCAGCGATCTCGCGCGTTGCGAATCGACGTCGATCTGCGCCCGCATCGCCTCGAAGCTGTCGAAGTTCATCTCGTCGCGGACCTTGGCGATGAACTCCACGCGCAGCTGCCGGCCGTAACAGTCGTCGGCGTAATCGAACAGGTGCACCTCCAGCAGCGGCTTCAGCCCGCCGACGATCGGACGCGTGCCGACGTAGGCCACGCCATCGACGAACCCGGCGGCGAGACCCGCGACGCGCACCGCGAAGATCCCGGCGAGCGGGACCGCGCGACGGTGAAGTTCGAGGTTCGCGGTCGGATAGCCGATGGTGCGGCCCCGCTTCTGCCCGTGCGCAACGCGTCCGCTCAGGCTGAAATTCCGTCCGAGCAGCCGGCGCACCTCGGCGAAGTCGCCGCGGGCGAGTCCCTCGCGCACGCGCGTCGAACTCACCCGCTCGCCACCCACCGAGAAGGTGTCGGCGTGCAGGATCTCGAAGCCGCGCTCCGCCCCGATCTCGCGCAGCAGGCCGACCGTGCCCGAACGGCGGCGACCGAACCTGAAATCGTCGCCCACCACCAGTGCCTGCACCGCGAGCCCGTCCACCAGCAGGCGCCCGGCGAACTCCTGCGGCTCCAGGGCCGCGAGCGCGGCGTCGAACCGCGCGCACAGCACGCGATCGACGCCCCAGCCGGCGAGGAGCTCGCACTTCTCGCGCAGGCGCGTCAGGCGGGCGGGCGCGGCGCGCGGCTGGAAGAACTCGCGGGGCTGTGGCTCGAAGATGGTGACCACGGCGGGCACGGCCCGCTCGCGAGCGAGGCACAGCACCTGGTCGACCACGGCACGGTGGCCCAGGTGCAGGCCGTCGAAGTTCCCGATCGTCGCGACGCAGCCCCGGTGCGCGGGGCGCAGGTTGTGCAGGCCGCGGATGAGCTCCATGAACACTCCGGTGCGAGGGTCGCGGGATTATAGCCGCCCGCCGCGGCGGACTCAGGCATCGGGCGCGCGCAGCTGCTGCGGGCGCAGTCCGCTCAGCCACAGGAGCGCCGCGTACGCGAGCACGCCGGTCGCGACGAGGCCGCCCAGCCGCAGCGCCCGCTCCGCCGCCTGCCACCCGGCCCAGGCCTCCGCGGGGGGGCTGAACAGCAGCAGCAGCGCGCCCATCCCGGCCGTGGCGCCGGCCACCCGGGCAAGGTGCAGCGTCCAGCCGGCGCCGGGTTGCCAGCTCCCGTCGCCGCGCAGCTGCCGGAACAGGATCGCGGCGTTGACGAACGCGGCGATTGACGTCGCGCCCGCGAGCCCCACGTGCGCGAACGGGCCGACCAGGAGCAGGTTCAGCACGACGTTGCACGCCACCGAAATGACGCCGGCGCGCACGGGCGTGCGGGTGTCCTGGCGCGCGAAGAAGGCGGGCGCGAGGATCTTGACGAGGCTGAATCCAAGCAGCCCCGGGGCGTAGGCCGCCAGGCTGCGCGCGGCATTCGCGGCGTCGTGCGCCGTCATCGCGCCGTACTGGAACAGCGTCGACATGAGCGGCAGCGCGAGCACGGCGAGCCCCGCGGCCGCCGGCAGCACGACGACGACGACGCAGCGCAGGGCCCAGTCGAGCGCGTGCGAAAACGATTCGCCCGCCCCGCGCGCGTGCCGGCTCGACAGGTGCGGCAGGATCGCCGTCGCCAGCGCGACGCTGAACACGCCCAGCGGGAACTCGATCAGGCGATCGGAGTAGTAGAGCCAGGACACGCTGCCGGTGACGAGGAACGAGGCGAGCAGCGTGTTGATGAGCACGTTGACCTGGGAGATCGAGGCGCCGAACAGCGAGGGCAGCATCAGCTGCATGATCCGGCGCACGCCGGCATGCGCCGGGGTGAACCGCGGCCACGACAGCAGGGCGAGCCGTCGCAGCGCCGGCAGCTGGATCCCGAGCTGCAGCACGCCGCCCGCGAACACGCCCCAGGCGAGTGCGACGACCGGACGGTCCATCCGCGGCGCGACCAGCAGCGCCGCGGCGATCATCGCCAGGTTGAGCAGCACCGGGCTGAAGGCCGGGATGGTGAAGCGGCCGAACGTGTTCAGCACGCTGCCCGCCAGGGCGGCAATCGAGATGAACAGCAGGTAGGGAAAGGTGATGCGAAGCATCTCCACCGTGAGACCGTAGCGGTCGGGCTCGTCGGCGAACCCCGGCGCGAACAGGAGCACGAGCAGCGGCGCCGCCAGGATACCCGCGGCCGTGATGAGGGCGAGAACGGCCCCGAGGACGCCGGCGACGCTCGCGACGAGGAGCCGCACCGCGTCGTGGTCGTGGCGCTCCCGGTACTCGCTCAGCACCGGGACGAAGGCCTGGGAGAAGGAGCCTTCGGCGAACAGGCGCCGGAACAGGTTGGGAATGCGGAAGGCGACGAAGAACGCATCCGCGGCCGCCCCGGCGCCGAACGCGTTCGCGATCACGATGTCGCGCACGAACCCGGCGACGCGCGACAGCAGTGTCATCTGGCCGACCGCGAGCGAGGCCTTGAGCAGGCGCATCGTCATGCTCCACGCCGACCGCGGCCGGGGCGGGCGGAACCGGCCGGCGCGTGGCCGCGTCCGCCGGGAGGTCCTTGCGGTCGCGGCGACACCCGCGCCGGACCAGCGGCGTGCGGAATCCGGACATTGACAAAAGCACGGTCGGGCAGCACCATTACGCGCCCTTTTCTGACCTCTCCCCGGACGGAATTCCCTTGGCCAACACAGCCTCTGCCCGCAAGCGGGCCCGCCAGAATGAAACGCGCCGGCAGCAGAATGCCAGCCGCCGCTCGATGATGCGCACCACGATCAAGAAGGTGGTGAAGGCCATCGAGGGCGGCGACGCCACTGCCGCCCGTTCGGCCTACCTCGCCGCCGAGCCGGTCATCGACCGCATGGCCGGCCAGGGGATCATCCATCCCAACAAGGCCGCGCGGCACAAGGAACGCCTGACCGCGCGCATCCGCGCGCTGCAGTAACCCCGCTCCGCCGGCGGCACCGGCCGCCCGCCACCCGGACCGGCCTCGCGCCGGTCCTTTCGTCTGCGGATTCCCGAGCCCGGTCGCCGGCCGCGCCTGCGGGGCCGCCCCGGCGAGCCGGACGGCCGGCCGCGGGCCGGCGGCCACGACGCCCGACCGGACGCCACCGCGGCCGACCTGCCGCGCCCGCTCGCAATCGCTACCTGAAGCCATGACGACCGGCACGGGCGCGGAACGCTGCGCGTTCAGGCCAGGACCAGGTTGTCGCGGTGGATCAACTCGGCCTCGTACGCGTAGCCGAGCACCGCTTCGATGCGGTCGCTCGGCTGGCCCATGATGGCCCGGGCCTCCGTGGCCGAGTAATTCACGAGACCGAGGCCGATCTCGGTCCCGGCGGCGTCGAGGCAACGCACGAGTTCGCCGCGCATGAAATCGCCACTGACGTGCGTCACGCCCACGGCGAGCACGCTGCGCCCGCGGTCGCGGATGACGCGCACGGCGCCGTCGTCCAGGGTCAGGTCACCGCGGGCTTTCAGGTTCCCGGCCAGCCAGCGCTTGCGCGCCGCCAGCCGTCCCTCGCCTGGCAGGAGGAGCGTCCCGATCGGTTCGCCCGCCGCGAGGCGGCCCAGGATCCCCGGCAGCCGGCCGTTGGCGATCACGGTCGCCGTGCCCGAGCGGGCAGCGAGGCGCGCCGCGCCGAGCTTGGTCCGCATGCCCCCCCGGCCCCACTGTCCGCCGTCACCGGCCATCGCCTCGAGCGCGGGGTCTCCGGCCTGAGCGAGCGGCACCAGCCGCGCGCCGGCGTCGAGCCGCGGGTCGGCCGTGTACAGCCCCTCCTGGTCTGTCAGCAGCACCAGGGCGTGCGCCTCGACGAGGTTGGCGACCAGGCCCGCGAGCGTATCGTTGTCACCGAAGCGGATCTCGTCCGTCGCGACCGTGTCGTTCTCGTTGATGACCGGCAGCACCCGCAGCCCGACAAGGGTGCGCAGGGTGCTGCGCGCGTTGAGGTAGCGGCGCCGATCGGCCAGGTCCTCGCGCGTGAGGAGGATCTGCGCGGTGTGCAGGCCATGCCGCTGGCTGCAGGATTCATACGCCTGGATGAGTCCCATCTGGCCGACCGCCGCGGCTGCCTGCAACTCGTGCAGCGCATGCGGGCGGCGCTTCCAGCCGAGCCGCACCACTCCCTCGGCGATGGCGCCCGAACTGACCACGACCAGCTCGTGGCCGGCCCGCGCCAGGGCCGCCAGGTCCGCCACCCATGCATCGATGGAGTCGACGTTCAGGCCATGGCCGTCGTTGGTCGCCAGCGCGCTGCCGAGCTTGACCACCCAGCGACGCGCGGCCCGCAGGATCTGGCGTCCGTCGTCACTCATCGCGGCTCTCCGGCTCCAGGTCCTGCGGCGCCGGGGCCGGCTCCGGCACCTCGTCCGCCTGCGATGCGACCAGCGCGGCATGCACTCTCTGCATGAGTTCCCGGCACCCCTGCCCGGTCAATGCCGAGATTGCCGCCACCTCGCCCTGCCAGCCGATGGCCGCCGTCAGCGCCTGCACCCGCGCGTCGCGGGCCTCCGGCGGGAGGAGGTCGAGCTTGTTAAGCACCAGCCAGCGGGGACGCGCATAGAGATCCTCGCTGTACAGGCGCAGTTCCGCCTCGACTGCCCGGAACTCGGCGACCGGATCGCGCCCGGGATCGACATCCGAGGCGTCGAGGAGGTGCAGCAGCATGCGATTGCGGGACAGGTGGCGCAGGAACCGGGAGCCCAGGCCCGCCCCTTCCGCGGCGCCGCTGATGAGGCCGGGGATGTCCGCGATCACGAAGCTCGCGCCGATCCCGACGTCCACGACGCCGAGGCTCGGGTGCAGGGTGGAGAACGGAAAGTCGGCCACGCGCGGGCGGGCCGCCGAGACCTTCCGGACCAGCGAGGACTTGCCGGCGTTGGGCATCCCGAGCAGGCCGACATCGGCCAGCAGGCGCATCTCCAGCCGCAGGTTGCGGGCCTCACCGGGGTAGCCCGGCGTCGTGCGGCGCGGTGAGCGGTTGGTGCTGCTCTTGAAGCGCAGGTTGCCCAGCCCGTGTGCGCCGCCGCGGGCGACGACCAGACGCTCGCCGGGATGGGTCAGATCGCCGATCGTCTCGCCGGTGTCGGCATCGTGCACCACGGTGCCGCTCGGCACGCGCACGACGAGATCCTCACCGCTGCGGCCGCTGCGCTGGTTGCCGCTGCCGGGCTGCCCGTTCTTCGCGCGCAGCAGCCGCTGGTAGCGGAAATCGATGAGGGTATTGAGGCTCGCGTCGCACTCGAGGATGACGCTGCCGCCATCGCCGCCGTCACCACCGTCGGGTCCGCCGAACTGGATGAACTTCTCGCGCCGGAAACTGAGGCAGCCGCGGCCTCCATGGCCGGCCTCGACCCTGACTGTCGCCTCGTCTACGAACTTCATGGCCCGGCTCGCCCGCAGCGTACGCGCCCCGTGAGCCCGGGACGGCGCAGGCACCGATAAAAAACCCCGTCAGCGACGGGGTTTTGGCGGCGGCGCCCGGCGGCGTTCAGGCCTGCTGGACGCTCACGTAGACGCGGCCTTCACGGCCGCGATTGATGAACTGCACCTGCCCGCCGGTCAGCGCGAACAGCGTATGGTCGCGCCCGATGCCGACGTTCGCCCCGGCCCGGTAGCGGGTCCCGCGCTGCCGGATGATGATGTTCCCGGCATCCACCTTCTCGCCGCCGAACTTCTTCACGCCGAGGCGCTTGGATTCCGAATCGCGCCCGTTACGGGTGCTGCCGCCTGCCTTCTTGTGTGCCATGGCTGTCTCCGGCCTGTCTGCGCTGAACCCTGCGCGCCCTCAGGCGCCGGGGTGAATCCCGGTGATTTCCACGCGGCTGAACCACTGCCGGTGACCCTGGCGCTTCACGTGATGCTTGCGCCGGCGGAACTTGATGATCCGGATCTTCTCGCCGCGTCCGTGGGAGAGCACCCTGCCCTGGACGGCCGCGCCGCTGACGAGCGGTGCGCCGAGGCGCACCTGGTCGCCATCGACGAGCATGAGCACCTGGTCGAATGCGATCTCGGCACCCGCCGCCTCCGGCAGCATCTCGACTTCGAGCACGTCGCCCCGGGCCACCCGGTACTGCTTGCCACCGGTCTTGATTACCGCGTACATCGCTGGGTTTCCTCTGGATGAGTCGCCGGTGGCCGGCCCCGAAACAGGAACCGGCCACCGAAAGAGGCGGAATTGTACGGAATGACCGCCCGACCCTCAAGGCTCGAGCGCTCTTCCAGGGGGCGTCCGGGGTAGGGCGCGTTGGTATTTCCGCCGCGCTTTGGCACAATGGCGCCGTTTCCGGGCAGCCTGCCGCCCCGAGCCTCCCGCGGAGCCTCTTCGTGCCCACCTCGACCACCCACGGCCGGGCCGCCAGCGAGGATTTTGCCGCCCCGGTCGCCGACGACCTGCTGGCCGTGGATCGCATGATCCGCGAGCGCCTGCATTCCGACGTCGCCCTGGTCGGCCAGCTCGGCCACTACATCATCGGCAGCGGGGGCAAGCGGCTGCGGCCCGTGGTCTCGCTGCTCGCCGCGCGGGCCCACGGCTACGCGGGCCGGCACCACATCGACGCGGCGACCATCGTCGAGTTCATCCATACCGCGACGCTGCTCCACGACGACGTCGTCGACGGCTCCTATCTGCGGCGCGGCAAACAGACCGCCAATCTCGTCTTCGGGAACCAGGCGAGCGTGCTGGTCGGCGATTTCCTCTACTCCCGCGCCTTCCAGATGATGGTGGAGATCCGCAACCTGCGGGTGATGGAAATCCTCGCCGACGCCACCAACACGATCGCCGAGGGCGAGGTGATGCAGCTCGTGAACTGCCACGACCCGGACACGAGCGAGGTGCGCTATCTCGAGGTGATCCGGAACAAGACCGCGAAGCTGTTCGAGGCGGCAGCCCGCCTCGGCGCCGTGATCGGCGGACGCGAGGCCGAAAGCGGCGACGCGATGTCCCGCTACGGCATGCACCTCGGCACCGCATACCAGCTCGTCGACGACGTGCTGGATTACAGCGGCTCGGCCCGGGAAACCGGCAAGAACGCCGGGGACGATCTGGCCGAAGGCAAGCCGACGCTGCCGCTGCTCTATGCCATGTGGCAGGCGCCCCCCGCCGAGGCGGCCGTCATTCGCGCGGCGATCGAGGAGGGCGGGCGCGACCAGATGGATCGCGTCCTGGCCACGATTGAATCAACCGGTGCCATCGCCTACACTGCGCGGCTCGCGGAGCAGGAGAGCCGCAGCGCCCGGGAGGCGCTGTCCGCCCTGCCTTCGTCGGTGTACCGCGACGCGCTGGACGAGCTGGCGCGATTCGCGGTCGCCAGGCGCGCATGACGGGCTGCCGGGCCCGCCTCACCGCAGCGCGCAGGCACGATTCGGGGTGTAGCTCAGCCTGGTAGAGCACTACGTTCGGGACGTAGGGGCCGGAGGTTCGAATCCTCTCACCCCGACCACACTTCCGCCGCGCCTGCCGGCGGCGGGAACGTCGGGAAACGCCGCGCCGATACCCGCAGACTCGACGGCACCAGCGATGCCCTCAGCGACCGCAGCCGACGCCGCGTACCAGGACCGCATCCTGCAGGGGGTCTCGCGCACCTTCGCCCTGACGATTCCCCAGTTGCCACCACAGTTGCGGCGGGCAGTGGGCAACGCCTACCTGCTGTGCCGCATCGCGGACACGATCGAGGACGACGCGGGGCTGGACGCGCAGACCAAGCGCGCCTACTCCGAGCGCTTCATCCGCATCGTCGAGGGCGCCGAGGACGCCGCACTCTTCGCCGCCGATCTCGCACCGCGCCTCGCCCGGATGACACCGGCCGACGAACGCGATCTGATCGCGAACACCGCGGCGGTCATCCGCGTCACGCACGATTTCAACCCCGACCAGCGCCGCGCGATGGCCCGCTGCGTGCGCATCATGGCGCGCGGCATGGCCGACTTCCAGGAACAGGAGACCCTCGACGGGCTGCCCGACCTGGAGACGATGGATCGCTACTGCTATTTCGTCGCCGGCGTCGTGGGCGAGATGCTCACCGATCTGTTCTGCGACTACTCGCCGGAAATCGCCGCCCGGCGCGAGCGGCTGACGGAACTGGCCGTCTCCTTCGGCCAGGCGCTCCAGATGACCAACATCCTGAAGGACATCTGGGAGGATCGGCGCCGGGGCGCGTGCTGGCTGCCGCGCAGCGTGTTCGCGGCGCGCGGCTTCGATCTGCGCCGGCTGGCCCCGGGGTCGAGCGATCCGGGCTGGCAGGCCGGCCTGGGCGACCTCATCGCCGTCGCCCGCGGCCACCTCGAGGACGCCCTCACCTACACGCTGCTGCTGCCGGCGCACGAAGCCGGATTGCGCCGGTTCTGCCTGTGGGCGCTGGGCATGGCGGTGCTGACCCTGCGCAGGATCGACGCCCGCCGCGATTTTTCCTCTGGCCAAGAAGTGAAGATCTCGCGACGCGCGGTACGCCTGACCGTGCTGGCGACGAGCGTCGCCGTGCGCTGCGACACCGCGTTGCGGCTCCTGTTCGCAGCCGCCGCCCGCGGCCTTCCCGACCGTCCCCCCCAGCCCCGCCTCGCCCCGCAGGAATAGCCGCGGGCGACGCCGCCGGTCGCCGCGCCCACCGGGATGTCACCCGTCGTCATCATCGCCGCGCTGGTCGCCGAAGCACGCTCGGCCGGCGCGGCCGGCCCGCGACCGGGCCTCGCCCCGGCCAGCGTCGGAGCGACGCTGGTCTGCCTGAGCGGCATCGGTCCGGCCCGGGCACGGGCGGCGGCGCTCGAGGCGGTCCGGACGCGCGGCGCCGTTGCGCTGGTGAGTTGGGGCACGGCGGCGGCACTGGTGCCCGGGCTCGCGGCCGGCCAGTTGCTGCTGCCGCGGGAGGTTCGCGGCTGTCGCGGAGACCGGCATGCGATCGCGGCCGACTGGCACGCACGGGTGCTCGCATGCCTGCAGGACCTCGCGCCCGACAGCGAGGGCCGCCTCGCGCACAGCGACGAGGTCGTCACCGACGTCCGGGCGAAGGCCCGCCTGGCGGGCGCGAGCGGCGCGGTCGCGGTCGACATGGAAACCGCGGCCATCGCCGACGTGGCAGCCGAGAGCGGCCTGCCGTTGCTCGTGGTCCGCGCCGTCGCCGACGAGGCCGGTCACCGGCTGCCACCGGTCATCGCCAGCGCCGTCGATGCATGGGGTCGCGCCCATCCCCTGCGGCTCGCCGGCGGACTCGCCAGAGCGCCGGCCGACATCATCGCGCTGGCGCGGCTGGGCCTGGCTTTCCGCCGCGCGCTGCGCAGCCTGGCGGCAGTGCGGCACCGCGCCGGCCCCGACCTCGCCTGGGGCGGGAAACCATGAGCCCCTCTTCTTGCGCCACCCCGGGGCGTGGGATATAAGAGCGCCCGGTCGTGCCACCCGCCTGCGAGGTTTCCCCGGTCATGAGCCAGAGCGGTCCGCTCTCTTCCGAACAGATCGCCGCGTTCAACCGCGACGGCTACCTGGTGTGCCCCGGCTTCTTCGATCCGGCTGACACCGCGCGCCTCATCGCCTGGACCGACGAGGTCGGCGCCTGGCGCGAGACGCCTGGCCGGCACATGATGTACTTCGAGGACAGCCAGCTGGCTCCCGGCCGGCGCATCCTCTCGCGGATGGAGAACTTCTACCCCTACCACCGCGGCTTCGCCGCCCTGTTCGACGGCGAGCGGCTGCGGGGCAGCTGCGACCAGCTGTTCGGCGAGCGCTCGGTCCTGTTCAAGGACAAGATCAATTTCAAGCTGCCGGGCGGCGACGGCTTCAAGCCCCACCAGGACGTCCAGGCAGGCTGGAACCGCTACGCGAGCCTGCACATCTCGGTGCTCGTGTGCATCGACGAGGCGACCATCGAGAACGGTTGCCTGGAGGTGGTCGCCGGACGCCACGATCGCGGGCTGGTCGGCTCGCTGTGGGAGCCGCTCGGCGACGCGCAGATGGCCGGGATGCAGTTCGTGTACTGCCCGACGTCGCCTGGCGACTGCGTGTTCTTCGATTCGTTCGCGCCGCATCGTTCGGGCCCGAACCTCACCGACCAGCACCGGCGCGTGCTGTACGTGACCTACAACCGGCTGTCAGAGGGCGACAGCCGGGCACTGTATTATGCGGACAAGCGCCGCAGCTACCCGCCCGACTGCGAGCGGGAAGCCGGCAAGGAGTACGTGTTCCGCGTCTGAGCGCCCCGTGCCGCGTCCCGGCGGCACCGCGCTCCCGCATCCATCCGGCCCGCTCGAAGGGGCCCCCGGCGTAACGTTTCCGGAGCGCACCGGTTGTCCAGTTCCGCGGCCGACAAGAACCGGCACCCGCTCGCCCGCTGGCAGCTCGCCATCGAGCGTCATGCCGTCGCCATCGTGCTGGCGAGCATCATTGCGACCGTGGCGAGCGCGTTTTACATCCAGGACAACCTGCGCATCGACACCGACACCGCGGAACTGCTGTCCGAAGCCCTGCCCTGGCGCCAGGTGCAGCTCGCGCATCGCCGGGCGTTTCCGCAGTACAGCGACAACATCGTCGTGGTGATCGACGGCGACACCCCGGACCTGGCGCTCGACGCCGCCGCCGTGCTCGCCGGCGCCCTTGCCGCGGAACCCGAAATCTTCAAGGCGGTCTACGCCCCGCAGCTGTCGAAGTTCATGCGGGACAATGCGCTCCTGTACCTCGACTCCGAGGAACTCGAGGACCTGGCCGACAACCTGGTCGCGGTGCAGCCTTTTCTCGCGCGACTGGCGGCCGACCAGAGCGTCCGCGGCGTGGCCGGGGCGCTGCAGGAAGCCACCGACGCGCTCGCGGACGGCGACGACATCCGCATGGGCGACGCGTACGCGCGCGTCGCGGGCGCCGTCGAGGCGGCCGCCGACGGGCGCTCCGCGCCGCTGTCCTGGCAGGCGCTGATGCAGGGACGCGAACCGGATGCCGACGACCGCCGCGTGCTGCTCACGGTGCACCCGCGGCTCGAATTCGACACGCTCCTGCCCGGCAGGGTCGCCATCGAGCGCACGCGGGCACTGGCCGCCAGCCTGGGGCTGACCCCCGAGCGCGGCGTCCGCGTCCGCCTGACCGGCGGCGCCGCCCTCGGCTACGAGCAGATGCTGAGCGTGAGCGCCGGCGGACTGCTCTCGTCGGTGCTCGCGTTCGTGCTGGTGACCGTCGTGCTCGCGGTCGGGTTGCGTTCACCATGGCTCGTGCTCGCGACCCAGACGGTGCTGGTGTCCGGGCTGGCGCTGACCACCGCGTTCGCAACGCTCGCCGTCGGCCAGCTGAACCTCATCTCGGTGGCGTTCGCGGCGATCTTCATCGGACTCGGCGCGGACTACGCCACCTACTACTGCATGCACTTCAGGGAACTGCGGGCCAGCCAGGGCGTCTCGCAGGCGCTCGCGACGACGAGCCGGCATGTCGGAGGCGCGGTGTCGGTGTGCGCGCTGACGAATGCGGTCGGGTTCTGCGCCTACGTGCCGACGTCCTACACCGGGGTCGCGGAACTGGGCATCATCACCGCCGCCGGCATCGTGATCTGCCTCGGGCTCAGCCTGACCCTGCTGCCGGCGCTGTTGCGGCTGCTGCCCGTGCGCCCCGGACCGGCGGCGGGAGCCGAGCGCACCCCGGGCTGGCTGGAATTCCCGGAACGTCACGCGCGCGGCGTGTGCACGCTCGCCGTGATCGCCGCGATCGCGGCGGCGACCCTGCTGCCGGGCGCGCGCTTCGATCACAATCCCATCCATCTGCAGAACCAGGACAGCGAGTCGGTCAGGACGTACCTCGATCTGCTCGCGCAGTCCTCCCGGTCGCCGCTGTCGGCGGTCGCGTTGAGCAGCGGCCCCGACGAGGCCCGCCGCACCGCCGCCGGCCTGGAGGCGCTGCCGGAGGTGGACAGCGTGCTGACGATCGAGAACTTCGTGCCCGGGGACCAGGAGGCGAAGCTGGCGGTGATCGCCGACCTCGCGCTCGCGCTCGGCACCGATCTGGAACCGCAGGCCGACACGCCGGCGCCCGATGCCGCGATCCAGGTCGCGGCGCTGGCCGACCTTGCCTCGTCCCTGCGCAGCTATCTCGCGGGCGACCCGGAGGCGCCGGCCGCCGGCGCGCAGCGCCTGCTCGCGGCACTCGACGCGCTGCTGGCCGACCGGGCGCTCGCCGGCGCGCGCATCGCGCTGCTGCAGGACAACCTGCTGCGCAGCCTCCCGGGCCGGCTCGCGGCGCTGGGCGACAGCCTGCAGCCTGAGGCCTTCGGCATCGACCGGTTGCCCGACGACATTCGCAGCCGCTGGATCTCCGCCGACGGGCACTGGCGCGTCGAGGTGTTCCCGAGCGCCAACCTCGACGACAACAGCGCGCTCGAGCGCTTCGTCACCGCCATCCGCGGTGTCCTCGGCGACGCCGCGACCGGAACGCCGGTGGTCAATCTCGAGGCCCAGCGCCTCGTCATCGCCGCTTTCGAGCAGGCGTTCGCCTCGGCGCTCGTGGTGATTACCATCGTGGTGTACCTGTCGGTGCGCCGCTGGGTCGACGTGGCACTGGTGCTCACGCCGATCCTGCTCGGCGGGCTGCTCACCGGCGCCGTCACCGTGCTCCTCGACATGCCCTTCCACTTCGCGAACATCATCGCCCTGCCCGTGCTCCTCGGCACCAGCGTCGATGCGAGCATCCACATGCTGCTGCGGTTCCGCGCGGCGCCCCCCGGCACAGGCGCCATCCTCGGCACGAGCACGGCGCGCGCGATCGTGACCAGCGCGCTCACCAACATGTGCGGCTTCGGTACGCTCGCGCTGTCGCAGCATCCCGGAACAGCCGACATGGGGATCCTGCTCACGCTCGGCATCCTGTCCACGCTCGTCTGCACGCTCGTCCTGCTCCCCGGCCTGCTGCGCCTGGTCGGCAGCCGGGGGTCCGCGCCCACAGGCGCAACCGCATGAAGCCCTGGGACGCCCGCCTCGCCGCCTGGCTCGTCCGGCCCCTGCTGGGCACCGCGATCATGCCCAACCACCTGACGACGCTGCGGCTGGTGGTGGGCCTCGCCGGCGCTGGAGCGTTCGCCTCGGGCACGGCACCGACCCTCGGCGCCGTGCTCACCGCCATCTCGACGTTCCTCGATCACACCGACGGGGAACTGGCCCGGATCGGCGGCCTGTCGTCACGGTTCGGGCACTATTACGATCTCGTCGGGGACTTCCTGGTCATGATGGCCCTCTTCTTCGGGATCGGGATCGGGCTGCGCGGCGAACTCGGGAACGCGGCGCTGGCGCTCGGCGGCGTCTCGGGCGTCGCCATCGCCCTCATGTTCCACCTGCGCAACGAAATCGAGTCGGGCATCGGCAAGAGCGCGACGAAGCAGCCCGCGCTCGCCGGGTTCGAGCCCGAGGACGTCTTCTACCTGCTGCCGGTCGTCACGCTCGGCGGCTGGCTCGAGGAGTTCCTGGTCGCCGCCGCCATCGGCGCCCCCCTGGCGGCCGTCGTCGTGATCGCGCAGTACGTCCGCTTCCGGCGCACCCGGGCATGACGACCCTCGTCACCGGCGGAACCGGGTTCGTCGGCGCGGCGCTGGTCCGCCAGCTCGTGCAGGCCGGCCACGCCGTACGCGCGCTCGCCCGGCCCGGTTCGGACCGGACCAACCTCGCCGGCCTGCCGATCGAGACCGTCGAGGGCGACCTGCGCGATCCAGGCTCCCTCGCGCGCGCGGCGCGGGGCTGCCGGGCGCTGTTTCACTGCGCCGCCGATTACCGCCTGTGGTCGCTCCGGCCGGCAGATCTCTACGAGAGCAATGTCGAGGGCACGCGCGCGCTGATGCGCGCGGCGCTCGACGCCGGCATGGAGCGCATCGTCTACACGAGCAGCGTGGCGACTCTGGGGCTGCACCGGAACGGCACCCCGGCCGACGAGGGCACGCCCGTCCGGCTGGAGGACATGATCGGCGACTACAAGCGCTCCAAGTTCCTGGCCGAGGAGGTCGTCCGGTCCATGGTCCGGGACGAGGGCCTGCCTGCAGTGATCGTCAACCCGTCCACGCCCATCGGACCGCGCGACATCAAGCCGACGCCCACCGGCCGGATGATTCTCGACGCCGCCCGCGGCCGGATGCCGGCCTATGTCGACACCGGGCTCAACGTCGTGCACGTGGAGGATGTCGCCTGGGGCCACCTGCTCGCCTTCGAGCGGGGGCGCATCGGCGAGCGCTACATCCTCGGCGGGGAGGACATGCTGCTCCGGGACATCCTGGCGGAGGTCGCGCGCCTGACCGGACGGCGCCCGCCACGCCTGCGCCTGCCCCACGGCGCGGTGCTGCCGGTCGCGGTGGCGAGCGAGCTGTGGGCGAGGTTCGTCAGCGGCCGCGAGCCGCGGGCGACCGTCTCCGGCGTCCGGATGGCGCGCAAGCGGATGTTCTTCTCCAGCGCCCGGGCCCGCGCGCAACTCGGGTACGAGTGGCGGGCTCCGGCCGAGGCACTGCGGGACGCCGTGGACTGGTTCCTGAAGCAGGCCCGCTGACCGGCATCCCGTGCAGACCTGCGCACGATCATTGCAGGGACCTCGCGAGCGGGTTAGAGTGCGCGCACTTTTTTTGGGACTTCCCGCGGCTTTCGTCAGGTATTCAACCTCTTGGATTCCAACGGCAATCCGGCTTTCCAGCCCTGGGACCAGCGGCTCGCCCGCTGCGTGGTGGAGCCCCTCGCCCGGACCGGCGTGCACCCCAACCACCTGACCTCGCTGTCGCTGGGCTTCGGCCTCGGGGCCGCCTGGGTGTTCGCGGTCGGCGGGATGCAGCACGCGGGTCTCGCGGCGGCACTGTTCATGGCCGCGGTGTTCACCGATCACACCGACGGCGAACTCGCCCGCCTCACCGGCAAGGCCAGCACCTTCGGGCATCGCTACGACTTCGTGGTCGGCTGCGTCAACTACACCCTGATGTACTTCACCACCGGCCTGTGCCTGGCGCATGCGTTCGGCAGCCACTGGCCCCTGCTCCTCGGCGCCGCTGCGGCGGCCGCGAACCCGATCATCCTGACGTTGAGGATGAGGCTGGACGCCCATCACGGCGACGCAGCGGTTCGCCATCCGGCCCGCGGCGGGATCGAGCTCGAGGACTTCATATACCTCATCGGGCCGTTCACCTGGACGCTCGGCCTCGCCTGGTTCTTCGTTCCGTTCGCGCTGGGCGCTCTCGGCTACCTGGGCTGGACGGTACTCGAATACCGGCGCTGGCAGCGCCGCTAGGGACGGCGCTGCCAGCGTCCCGCCGTTCCGGCGTCCTGCCCCCATGCGTGCGCTCATTCTCGCGGCCGGCGTCGGCAAGCGCATCGCCGGCGCCCACCCGGCCCCCAAGTGCCTGCTGCGCTTCGGCGGCCGGACACTGCTTGAGCGGCACCTGGAGCTCCTGCGCGCCTGCGGCGTGGACGAGGTGGTGATCTGCGTCGGTTACCGCGAGAACGACGTGCGTGCCGAGCTGGCGCGCCTCGGTGCCGGCGGCGTGACGGTCGTCCCGAACGCGGAGTTCACGCTCGGGAGCGTCATCAGCCTGTGGGCTGTGAGGGACTGGCTCGATCCGCACAGCGGCGCGCTGGTGATGGACGCCGACGTCCTGTACGACCGGCGGATGCTGGGCCGGCTGACCGGCACGTCCGTCGAGAACTGCTTCCTGCTGGACCGCGACTTCGAGCCGGGCGACGAGCCGGTGAAGCTGTGCGTGGCGGGCGGCCGCCTGGTGGAGTTCCGCAAGCGCATCGCTCCCGATCTGCCCTACGAGTACAGCGGCGAATCGGTGGGCTTCTTCCGCTTCGGCGGTCCCATGGCCCGGCGGCTCGCAAGTCGCTGCGAGCACTACCGTGCGGCGGGCCGCGGCAGCGAGCCGCACGAGGAGGCCATCCGCGACCTGCTGCTAGAATCGCCGGACGAGTTCGGATTCGAGGACGTCACGGGACTGCCATGGCTGGAGATCGATTTCGAGGAGGACATCGGGCGTGCCGAGCGCACGGTGCTGCCCCTGCTGCATGACTAGCCCCGTCACGCCCGGCCGTTCCGCCCGCCTGCGCGCGATGCTCGCGTCGCCGCAGCTCGAGTTCATCATGGAGGCCCACAACGGGCTGAGCGCGCGCATCGTCGAGGAGGCCGGCTTCAGCGGCATCTGGGCGAGCGGACTGGCGCTGTCGGCCCAGTTCGGCGTGCGCGACAACAACGAGGCGAGCTGGACGCAGGTCGTCGAGATGCTCGAGTTCATGGCCGACGTCACCTCGGTGCCAATCCTGCTCGACGGCGACACCGGGTACGGCAACTTCAACAACATGCGCCGCCTGGTGCGCAAGCTCGAGCAGCGCGGCATCGCCGGCGTCTGCATCGAGGACAAGCTGTTCCCCAAGACCAACAGCTTCATCGACGGCGAGCGCCAGCCGCTGGCGGACATCGACGAGTTCTGCGGCAAGCTCAAGGCCGGGAAGGACAGCCAGGGCGACCCCGACTTCTGCATCGTGGCCCGGGTCGAGGCGCTGATCGCGGGCTGGGATCTCGACGAGGCGCTGCGGCGTGCCGAGGCCTACGTCGAAGCCGGCGCCGACGCCATCCTCATTCACAGCAAGCTCTCGCGGCCGGATCAGATACTCGCCTTCGCGCGCGAGTGGGCCAACCGGGCACCCGTAGTGATCGTGCCCACGAAGTACTACGCCACGCCGACCGACATCTACCGCAAGGCGGGCATCAGCCTGGCCATCTGGGCGAACCACATGGTCCGCGCGTCGATCGCCGCCATGCAGAACGTCGCCGCCCAGGTGCACGCGGCCGAGAGCATCGTCGACGTGGAAGCCCGCATCGCGTCGGTGGGCGAGATCTTCCGGCTGCAGGGCGCGGACGAGCTGCAGGAAGCGGAGAAGCGCTACATCGCGCCGGCGCGGTCGCCCACGCGCGCGGTCGTGCTCGCCGCAAGCCGGGGCGCCGAGCTCGCCGGGCTGACCGACCGGCGTCCCAAGGTGATGCTGCCGATAGCAGGCAAGCCGCTCCTGCGCCGGCTGGTCGACGAGTTCAAGCAGCAGGGCGTGAACGACGTCACCGTGGTCGCCGGCTACCGGGCCGATGCCATCGACGTGCAGGGCGTGTCGGTACTGGTGAACGAGGACTACGCCGCCACCGGCGAGCTGGCCTCGCTCGCCTGCGCCGCCGGAGCCTTCGGCGACAGCATGGTGGTCGTGTACGGCGATCTCCTGTTTCGCGGCTACATCCTGCGCGATCTGCTCGACCTGCGCGACGAACTGGTGGTGGTGGTGGACTCGGCGCTCGCGACCACGCTCAAGACCGGCGCCCCGGACTATGCCTGGTGCTCGCTGGCGGACGACCGCTCGGTGCTCGACCAGGACGTGCGGCTGGAGCGCATCAGCGACGACCCGGCCCTGCGCCCGTACGGCCCGCACGGACGCTTCGTCGGGATGCTCCGCATCCAGGGCGAGGCGCGGGCCTGGGTCGACGCGGCGCTCGCGGAGCTGCGCCTCCGGCCGGATTTCTCGCGGCTCGGCCTCCCCGACCTGCTCAACCACCTCGTCGAGGGCGGACGGCCCGTGCGCGTGCTGTACATCAAGGGCCACTGGCTGGACGTCAACTCCCTCGACGACATCGAGCGCGCCGGCCTGTTCACCGCGGGCGCGTGACCGAAGCCGCGCGATGATCGAAGCGCGCGAATTCGTCGAGGCCGCCCGCGGCGCAGGCTACGCCCTGTGGGGCGGGGTGCCCTGCTCCTACCTCACGCCGTTCATCAACTGCGTGATCGGCTCGCCCGACCTCACCTACGTGCCCGCGGCCAACGAGGGCGACGCGGTCGCCACCGCCGCGGGCGCCGCGGTCGGCGGGCGTCGTGCCGTGGCGATGATGCAGAACTCGGGCCTGGGCAACGCCGTCAGCCCGCTCACCTCGCTCGCCTGGGTGTTCCGGATCCCGATGCTGGTCATCTGCACGCATCGCGGGGCGCCCGGCGTCCCGGACGAACCCCAGCACGCGCTCATGGGCGAGATCACCGGGGGCATGCTGGCGACGATGGACGTGCCGTGGGCACCCTTCCCGACCGAGGCCGCCACCATCGCCCCGGCGATCGCGGCCGCCGCAGCGGCCATCGCCAGCACACGCCGCCCCTACGCGTTCGTCATGCCGAAGGGCGCCGTCGCGCCGTTCCCGCTGCCCGCTGCGGACGAGCGCGCCCGGGCCGCGGGCTGCGAGCGACGCGCGTTCCCCGCGACGGACCTGCCGTCGCGCGCACAGGCGCTCGCACGCGTCATCGCCGGGACGCCGGAACGCGACTCGGTCGTGATTGCCACGACCGGATTCACCGGGCGCGAGCTGTACGCCCTCGCCGATCGGCCGAATCAGCTGTACATGGTCGGCTCGATGGGCTGCGCATCGGCGTTCGGCCTGGGCCTGGCGCTCGCGCGGCCGGACCTGCGCGTCGTGGTGGTGGACGGCGACGGCGCGGCACTGATGCGCATGGGCAATTTCGCCACGCTCGGCACGCGCGGACCGGGCAACCTCGTGCACCTGCTCCTCGACAACGAGGCGCACGAGTCCACCGGCGGCCAGGCCACGGTCTCGGGCGGCGTGGATTTCGCCGCCATCGCGCAGGCCTGCGGCTACGAGGCGGCCTACGACGGCGGGTCGCTCGCGCTGGTCGATGCGCTGCTGCGCGCCCCGACCGGCGGGCGGCCCCGGTTCGGGCGCCTGCGGATCCGCACCGGCACGCTCCCCGACCTGCCGCGGCCGAAAGTCGGCCCGGTCGAGGTTGTCGATCGCCTGATGACGCACATCGGCACGACGTTCTGAGCCCATGCTGCTCCTGAACCCCGGACCAGTCACCCTCAGCGCACGAGTGCGCGAGGCGCTGCGCAGACCCGACCTGTGTCATCGCGAACCCGAGTTCGCCACCCTCCAGAACGACATCCGCGCGGCGCTGCTGGGCATCTACGGACTCGACCCCGCGACCTGGGCGGCGGTGCTGCTCACGGGGTCGGGGACGGCGGCGCTCGAGGCGATGATCACGAGCACGGTGCCCGCGAGAGGCCGGGTGCTGGTGATCGAGAACGGCGTGTACGGCGAGCGGTTGTCACGCATCGCGGCCATCCACGGCATCGCCCACGACCGCGCGACCTTCCCCTGGGGCGGGCGCATCGACCCGGCACAGGTGGTCGCGGGGCTGGACGCGGGCACCGGCATCACGCATCTGGCGGTGGTTCACCACGAGACGACGACCGGCCGCCTGAACGACGTTGCGAGCCTCGGCCGGCTGTGCCGGGAGCGCGGCATCGAACTGCTCGTCGACGCGGTGAGTTCCTTCGCGGGTGAACCGATCGATCTCGAAGCCTGGGGGGTGACGGCCTGCGCCGCCACCGCCAACAAATGCCTGCACGGCGTGCCCGGGGCCGCCTTCGCGATCGTCCGGCGCGTGGCGCTCGCGCGCGACGAAGTGCCGCATCGGACCCTGTACCTGGACCTGCGCGCCTACTGCCGCGCCCAGGACGAGGGCTCCACGCCTTTCACCCAGTCCGTGCAGTCGTTCTACGCGCTGGACGAGGCGTTGCGCGAGCTGGCGGACGAGGGCGGCTGGCAGGTTCGGCACGCGACCTACCGGCGCCTGGCCGGCATCGTGCGCGATGGCGCCGTGACGCTGGGGATACGCGCCCTGCTCCCGCCCGCGGAGTCCTCGGTGGTGTTGAGCGCTTACGACCTGCCCGCCGGAATCCACTACCCGACGTTGCACGATCGGCTGAAGGCCGCCGGCTTCGTCATCTACGCGGGCCAGGGCAGCCTCGCGCAGTCGATTTTCCGCATCTCGACGATGGGTGCGATAGAGGACGCCGACATGCACCGACTGGTGGCGGTGCTCGAAGGGATCGTGCGCCCGCGCTGAACACGCGGGCGCGAGCCGGGACTCAGGCCGACTTCACCGCCGGCGGCGTCAGCCGCGCGAGGTGGCCGCGGACGAACTCCGAGAGCGCCGCCGCGGTCAGGCCGACATCGGCGAGCATGTCCTCGCGCGACCCGTGCTGAACCAGGCGGTCAGGCAGTCCGCAGTGCGCGATCGGCGGATGGAGCCCCTGGCCGGCCAGCGCTTCCGCAACGCCCGCCCCGGCGCCGCCGGCGACGACATTCTCCTCGAGCGTGACCAGCAGGTCGTGGCCGGACGCCAGTTCCGCGATGAGCGCGACGTCGAGCGGCTTGACGAAGCGCATGTTGGCGACCGTCGCGTCGAGATCGTCGGCGACGGCGAGCGCGAGG
>CAYOJP010000018.1:0-26836 GCA_964404305.1 uncultured Gammaproteobacteria bacterium | reverse complement strand
TTGATGCGCGACACGAGCAGCGGTGCGATCGCGCGCGGCGGCTCGAGCACCTCGCGCATCACGCCGTCCACGCGCAGGCGCACCGACAGGCGGCCCTCGAACGGCTCGATGTGGATGTCGGACGCGCCCTCCCGGATCGCCTCGGCGAGCAGCGCGTTGATGAGCCGGATGACCGGCGCGTCGCCGGCCGCCTCGAGCAGGTCGGTCGGGCCGGCCAGATCCTCCGCCACCCGGGCGAGATCGAGATCCTCGCCGAGATCGAGCATGGTCCGCTGCGCCTGCCCGGCCCCGCCCTCGTACAGCCGCTGCAGCTCGCGGTCGAAGGCCTCGGGCGACAACTCCTCGAGCACCACCGCAGCGCCCAGGTAGCGGCGGGTCTCGAGCAGGGCCTGCGCCGGGGTATCGGGCCGGCAACCGAGCCGGACGCCGGCGGCCGCGCGCTCCAGGACCACCACGCCGTGCCGGCGCGCGAACGCGAACGGCAGCGCGGCCGCGCCCGCCGTGGTATCGCCCGGTTCCTCCGTCGCCATCGCGGGCTCGCCGCCGGCCGGCCGGCGCGCCCTCAGGGCGGCGCCGGGGCGCTCCCGCCCGGCGGCCCCGGCGGCGGCAGCTCCGGCAGCATCGGCGCGGGTTCGCGCGGCCACAGCGACACCGGGTCGTACTCGCCCTGCCGCTGCAGGCCGCGGATGCGCTCGTAGCGATCGACGGTCAGGTTCGTGCTGCCGGCGCGGTCGCGGATGATCACCGGCCGCAGGAACACCATGAGGTTGGTCCGCACGCGATCGGTGCGGCGGTTGCGGAACAGGTTGCCGAGCACCGGGATGTCGCCGAGCAGCGGCACCTTCTGGATGTTCTCCTTGAGATCGTCGCCGATCAGGCCGCCGATGACGATGATCTGGCCGTCGTCGGCGAGGACGCTGGTCTTGATCGCCCGCTTGTTGGTGATCAGATCCGACCCCGAGGTGCCGCGCTCCACGCTCGAGACCTCCTGCGAGATGTACAGGTGCACCGAGTCTCCCTCGGTGATCTGCGGCTTCACCTTCAGCAGGATGCCGACGTCCTGCCGTTCGATCGTCTGGAACGGATTGTCCGGCGTCGTCGCCTGGTTGGTGAACTGGCCGGTGACGAACGGGACGTTCTGACCGACGACGATCTCGGCCTCCTCGTTGTCCATCGTCGTCAGCGTCGGCGTCGACAGCACGTTGGTGGCATTGTCGCCGGCCAGCGCTCGCAGCAGGGCGCGCACCGATCCGCCCCTGAGATAGCCGAGCGAGAGACCGGTGCCCAGCGAGACCGGATCGCCGGGGAACAGGTCGATGCTTCCGGACTCGGTGCCGGGAAAGGTCGTGCCGCCCTCGGCGCTGTCACCGCCCAGGCGCCACTGCACGCCCAGCTCGCTCGACTGCGTGTCGCTCACCTCGGCGATCACGCCTTCGACGAACACCTGGGCACGGCGCACGTCGAGCTGCCCGATCACGGACTTCAGCACGCGCATGCGCTCCGGATCGGCCTGCAGGATGAGCGCGTTGGTGGCAACGTCGGCCTGCACCCGGAAACCGGCGCCGCCCGTCTGCCCGCCCGCCCGCCCCTGCCGGGCGGCACCCTCGGCCGGCGGGGCACCCGGCACGCTCTCGGCGACATCCTGCAGCACCTCCACCAGGTCGTCGGCACGCGCGTAGCGCAGGTAGACGACCTCGGTGTCGCCGACGCGCTCGATCGGCGCATCGAGGTGGGCGATCAGCGCCCGCAATTCCAGCCGCACGGCCCGGGTGCCGCCGAACAGGAGGCTGTTGGAGCGCTCGTCGGCCACCAGCGCCGGCCCGCCCGCCGTCGCGCCGGCTTCGGGCCGGCCCGGCGGCCGCAGCGTCCCGATGACCCGCGCCACCTCGACCGCATCCGCGTACTGCAGGCGCATGACCTCGACCTCGCGCTCCATCGAGCGGTCGATGCGCGCGACGATGTCGGCGATGCGTCGCGCGTTGCCGGCGGAATCCGACACGATCACCGTGTTGCTGCCCACGTGCGCGGCGAGCTGGCCGGTGGGGGGCAGCAGCGGCTGGACCGCGGTCAGCACGTCCGGCGCATCGACGTTCCGGAGCTGGGTCACCAGCGTCACGATCTCGTCGGGCGGCGCACCCGAGAAATCGCCGCCGACCCGGGTGCCGTCCTGGCGGCCGGACAGGTCCGGGACGATCTTCACCACCTTGCCGCTCGGCACCGCGGCGTAGCCGTGTACCTTGAGGATCGACAGAAAGACCTCGTACAGGGCCTGCGGATTCATCGGCGTCACCGAAACCACCGTCACCTGGCCCTGGACGCGCGGATCGACGACGAAATTCCTGCCGGTCATCTCGGAGACGGCATCGATCAGCGCCAGGATATCCGCGCCCTTCAGGTTCAGCGTCAGGTCGTTGCCGCCCCGACTGCCCTCGATGAGCTGGTCCCCGCCCGGGCCGTCGGTCGCCTGCGCCATCGCCCCGCCCGGAACCAGTCCCGGCGACAGCGCCGCGGCCAGCAGCAGCGCGGCCGCGAATGCCGCGTGCGGGCGACCGGGACGGCTGGGAGGGACGACCACCGCGGCGTCGCTCAGGGTGCGGCTCGATCCGCCGCCAGCGGCGCCGCGCCCGGCGCGGGCGTCGGAGGGCCGCGCACGACGTCCTCGGCGGCAGGCAATGCCAGCAGTTCGCGCCGCCCACCGTTGTCGATGACGACGGCGCCGGCCAGCACCGCGATCAGCGCGGTCTCCCCCGGCAGGGTGTCACCGACCCGGTAGCGGCGATCCGGCGCCTGCGCGGTCCCGATGATCGCGTAGCCGGCCTCTTCGCGCGTCGCGCTGGCCACCCCCTTCAGCGTCATGTCGAGCGCGGTGGGCGGGAGCGTCGCGGCGTCGATGATCCCGTCCTCGCCTGGCGTGGCCCCGTCCGCGCCGTCGGCCACGGCGCCACCGAACAGGCGCCAGGCGGCAATCGCGGTGGCATCGACCTGCCGGTCCGCCGGGCGCGCCGCTGTTACCGCCGCCGCCAGCGGAGCCGGCGCTGGCGCCGGCTCCTCCGGGCGTACGTGCGCGTAGACGGTCGCGACCAGCGCCAGCGCCGCCGCGACATTCGCGGCGGCGACGAGCCAGCGGCCGCCGTCGCCGGCGGCGACGCCTCGGACGGGCATTGCTGGCATGGGCGTGTCCCGGGCGACGCTGCTCAACCGCCGTCCCGCGGATCCTCCGCGGCGCCACCGGTGAGGTACTTGTCGTTCAGGTAGCGGCGGACGAACTCGGCCGCCGCCAGCGGGCGCACGTCGACGTTGGCGAGCTCCTTCAGCCGCACCGACAGGTAGCGGTCCGGCATCGCCGACATCGCGAGCAGTTCCACGTCCTCGCCCGAGACCTGGCGCCCGCCGTTGTCGACGCCCTGGTTGATGATCCGATCGAGCTGGCGGGCGTCGAGGTTGAAGTAGCCGGCGATCTCCGTGCCGCAGTCGGCGAAGACCGACATCAGTCCCGCGCCCTTCACGTTGGCGTCATGCAGGGGTGCGAGCTTGGCGAGCGCCAGGCGCAGGGCGAAGCGGAACACGTCCGACTCCCTGACCCGCAGGCGGCGGGCGATCGCCTTGATCTTGGTGTGATCGGAGGCGTTGACCCGCAGCGAGACGCTGCGCTTGGCCTTGTCGTTCGGCAGGGCGCCGAGGTCTTCGGCCTCGGAGAGTTCTTCGCGCATCGTCGTGGTCGCCTCGTGGACGGATGCCGCATCCGCTTGCGGTGACGGGAGCTTAGGCGCGGTGTATTACAGATTGATAACAACCCGAATGCAGCATTGCATTCGTAGTGCACAGCGAATGCGTTTCATCGCTCCGTCATGAAACCGTCAAACCCCGGTAACCGTCGCGCCGCCACAATCCGCGGCACGGATCACGCGACCGTTACGCAACCTTAAAGCTGCTGCAATGAAGCGGGGCGACCATGCACCGCGTTCGCAGCCGGTGCGCCCCGGTCGCGAGGGGAAGGCCACACCCGCCGCGAGGCGGGGCCGGAAAGTCACAGGTCTCGGCCATCCGGCGAGACGGCTGGGCTGCTACCGAGGACGGCACTGCCGCGGCGACGCGCCCGTGCCGGACGCTGTTACCAGACAGTCACTCACGAGGAGCAGCAAGACATGACTTTCAACCTCAAGCGTCTCACCGCCGCGGTCGCGCTGGCCACGGCCGGCCTGATGGCGGCAAACGTCAACGCCGCGATCTCGGACGACAACGGCGGCACGCCGTTCACCGGCAGCGGGGCCGGAGAGCTGTTCTTCCAGGCCGTGTCCTTCACCGACAACAAGTCCATCTCGATCGACTCCGGCATCACCGCCGCGTCCTTCCTGGCCAACCCGGCCGCCGGCTGGAGCTTCGGCGCCAACGCGGCGCTGGCGAATTTCATCGCCACCGCCACCGGCCCCGTCATCTACAACATCGGCGCCGTCCACAACGGCGACCTGACCGCCGCGTTCGACCCGAGCGTCTGGGGCATCCTCGCCTCCTCGGCCGGCCCGATCGGGGCCGATCCGACGCTGCTCGGCTTCGCCCCCATCACCGCGTCGATGGGCACGCACGCCGACTTCCTCGCCAACGTCAACGGCGTGGGCGGGATCGTCGGCGCCAACCTGACCAAGGTCGTCACCGACCCCGCGGCGCCCGATTTCTGGTGGGGCAACAACGCCGGCCAGCTCGGCTTCGACAACACCGCGGCCATCGACCAGTCGCTGGGGATGTTCTACATCACGCTCGACCTCGACGCCGATCCGGGCGGCGACAAGGGCAAGGCCGTCAACGTGCTGCAGAACTGGTTCTGGTCGGTCGATGCCGGCACCGGCGAGATCAGCTACGCCACGGCCCTCGCACCGGTTCCGATCCCCGCGGCTGCCTGGCTGTTCGGCTCCGCGCTGGTGGGTCTGGTCGGCATCGGTCGACGCCGCACCTGATTGCCGGCGCGGCTGGGGCCGCGCCGCGGACGACGCAGGACAAGCGCTGACGCGCCCCGGCAGGACCGGAGTGCGGAAGACAGACTCAACCTCGCAATGGAGAACTGCATGAACCTCAACAAGCTCAGCCTGGCCGTGGCAGTGACCTGCCTCGGCGCCGGTTCGGTGGCGCATGCCTACCAGCCGGCCAACAACGACGACGCCGACTATGCCGTGTACTTCGGTGGCGCGACGGCCTCCAACCTCACCCTGCGCCAGACGCTGATCGAGCAGGTCTGCGACTCGGCTGCCGGCGACATCGACGAGTTCAACGTCAACGCCGCCACCAACCCGCTGCACTGGGCCGTGGCCTGCACGACCACCAGCACCAAGGTGCCGGGGCTGGCGATTTCGCCCGCCCGCGTGATCTTCCTCAAGACCAACGATGGCGGCTCGGGCACCGGCGTGAACCCCGTCGAGCAGCAGCTCCCGCGCAACTTCCTCAAGCTGGACACCTGCGTGTTCGGCAGCAACGAGGCGACGCCCGCACCGCTGTCGGTGCCGTTCCAGCGCTACGCCTGCTCGAACGCGAGCTTCGTCTCCAAGGTGCCGGACGGCGGCACCTCGGACATCGAGCCGGACAAGTTCTTCGGCATCAACAAGACCGCCGGCTCGCAGGACTTCCTGGGCCTGGGCAACCTGACGGTGTTCTCCGTGGTGCACCTGGCCTTCGGCACCCCGGTGACGACGAAGCTGCGCAACCAGCTCCAGCGCGCGCAGTTCCCCACCACCAGCGTCTGCCATCCGTCGAACGCGGGCTATACGCTCAAGCTCGACGGCGGCGCGCCGGCGAACATCAAGGAACAGGCGGGCGAGTCCGAGCAGTGCATGCCGTCGCTGTCCAAGCAGCACATCCGCTCCGTCATGGGCGGCCAGATCGCCAACTGGAACCAGCTCGTGTTCGACGATCCGAACACGCCGGCGGTGGACTACAAGCCGCTGACCCACGTCGACTTCGGGGGCGCGCCCACGAATCCCGGCGGCACGGTCGACTCGTTCGTGCAGATCTGCCGGCGCGTCGAGGGCTCGGGCACGCAGGCCCAGTTCAACGCCATCTTCATGGACTGGCCGTGTGACGTGAACAAGGACGGCACCATCGACCAGCTCGTGCCGGCGACGACGTCGAACCCGCTCGGCGGGCCGAAGGTCGTGCTCAACTCGGGCTCCGGCAACGTCCGCCAGTGCCTGAACGACTACGACGACGGCGATGCCAACGAGATGTCCAATCCGGTCAAGCCCGCCGCCGACGCCACGCGTGTGCGCTGGGCGATCGGCGTGCAGTCGCTGGAGAACAACGTCGGCCTGGCGGACCGCTACCGCTTCATCAAGGTCGACGGCTACGCGCCGACGCTGGAGCAGATGCACGCCGGGAACTACGACGACTGGGCGGCGCAGTCCATCCAGTGGCGTACCGACGTCAACACCTACGTCTGGGGCACCCCGCCGCTCGGTTCCGCGGCCAAGGGTGCGGAGGTCGCCAAGATCTTCACTGCCGTCAAGGACCGCTGGCTGACGCCGTCGGCCATCGTCGCCCTCAACAACGACTACATCCACAGCTTCGGCCAGTCCGGCCTGCTGCTGGAGCCCACGGCGGTCACCAAGCCCGACAACGTGCTGGTGCTGTCCAACCCGGTCAACGCCTACACCCGGGCGCCGACCGGCAAGCCGAATACCTGCCAGGAGCCGGTGCGCTCCACGCAGTTCCTCGGCGGCAGCAAGCAGATCATCATCAAGCAGTGAGTTCGCGTCCCGCCGCCGGCCACCCTCGCGGGTGGCCGGCGTTTCCCAAGCCCGCTACCGGCCAGCCCCCACGACGGGGGCTGGCCTGTTTCCGTCAACTCCGCTGCGGAGCCGGCATCCTGGTGGACAGCACAGGGATCTTCGCCGCCACGCTCGCACTCGCCGCGGGGCCGGCGTGGGCCACGCCGGCGTCCGGCGCCGACACGCCCGCCGCCCAGGTCGCGACCAACGCCGCCCCCGGATTCGACGTCTGGGAGTACCAGGTCGCCGGCAACCTGAGCCTGCCGGCGCAGGCGATCGAAAAGGCCGTCTACCCGCACCTGGGCCCGCAGCGTACGCTCGACGATGTCGAGGCGGCGCGCGCCGCCCTCGAACAGGCCTACCGCGACGCCGGCTACGGGACCGCGCTCGTCAATATTCCCGAACAGGACGTCGAGGAGGGCCTGGTCCGCCTCGATGTCGTCGAAGGCCGCATCGGCCGGCTGCGCGTGACCGGCTCGCGCTACTTCTCGCTTGGCCGCATCCGCAGTCACGTGCCCGCCCTCGCCGAAGGCGGGGTACCACACCTGCCGTCGGTGCAGGCACAGCTCGCGAACGTCAACACGCTGAGCGCCGACCGCTCGATCACCCCGGTGCTCAAGGCCGGGCGGACGCCGGGCACCGTCGACGCCGAGCTGCAGGTGCAGGACCGGCTGCCGCTGCACGGCTCGCTGGAACTGAGCGACCGCTACACGCGCGACACCACCCGCCCCCGTTTGAACGGGTCGATCCGCTACGACAATCTCTGGCAGCGGGAGCACGGGGTGACGTTCAGCTACCAGGTCGCGCCCGAGGATCGCAGCGAGGTCGAGGTGTACTCCGGCAACTACCTGTTCCGGGTGCCGTCCTCCGACGCGCTGGTCGTGCTCTACGGCGTGAACTCGAACAGCGACGTCGCGACCGTGGGGACGCTCGGCGTCGTCGGCCAGGGCATGATCATCGGCGCGCGCGGCATCGTGCCGCTGGCGCCGCGCGAGAGCTACTTCCACAACCTCACGCTCGGGATCGACTACAAGGACTTCGACGAATCCATCGACCTGCAGGGCAGCGACTCCCTGAACACGCCAATCAGCTACAGCGTGCTCACGGCCGGCTACAGCGGCACGTGGCGCCACGACCTGACCAGCGTGCGGGCCGGCATCGATGCGCACTTCGCCTGGCGCGGCCTGGGCAACGGCGAGCAGGAGTTCGAGGACAAGCGCTTCCGCAGCGACCCGAACCTGTTCTACCTGACCGCCCTGCTCGAACTCGAGCGCGATCTGCCCGGCGCCTTCGCGCTCGTGGCGCGCCTCGACGGCCAGCTCGCCGGGCGGCCGCTGATCAGCAACGAGCAGTTCAACGTCGGCGGGGCCGACAGCGTGCGCGGCTACCTCGAGAGCCAGGAGCTCGCCGACGACGGCCTGCAGGGCACGGTCGAGCTGCGCTCGCCCCCGCTCGCGCGCCACGTCGGCCGCGTGGTGCAGGACCTGCGGCTGCACGGCTTCGTGGACGGCGCCCGCATCCGTGTCGTCGAGCCGCTGCCCGGCGATCCGAACGCCGGCGGCCGCACGCTGTTCAGCGCCGGGCTGGGCGTGACCGCCATCGCCCTGGACGGGCTGCAGGGCATCGTCGAGTGGGCCTACCCGTTCGCCGACGGCTCGAACGCCGTGCGCCGCGGCGACGAGCGCCTGCACCTGAGCGTCGGCTACGAGTTCTGACCATCGCCAGCACCCGGACCGCCCGCATGCGCCGCAAGCCATCCGTCCGCACCGCCCCTTTGCCACCGGGCCGTCCGCGGACACTCGCCGTCGCGGTGGGTGCCGTGCTCTGGGGCGGACTGCTGGCGACCAGCGGCCGGCTGCCCGCCGCCGAGCTGCCGGTGCCGTGCGGTGCCTGCGCGGGCGCGCTGCCGTTCGTCGGCGCCGGCGCGATCCAGGGCGGGGCCCCGACGATTGCCGGGCGGCGCATGACCGTGCGGCAGCTCTCGGAGCGCGCGATCCTCAACTGGCAGAGCTTCGACATCGCTGCCGGCCACGGCGTGGACTTCGCGCAGCCGCGCACTTCCTCGATCGCGCTGAACCGGATCCACTCGGCCGATCCGAGCCGCATCTTCGGTTCCCTGACCGCCAACGGGCAGGTCTACCTGTACAACGCGAACGGCATCCTGTTCGGGCGCGGGAGCCGGGTGGACGTCAACTCGCTGGTGGCGACGACGCTCGACGTCGATGACGACGTCATCACCGGCGGCGGCATCGTCAACGCCATCAACCGCGGGCCCGGCAGCGCGGCCTTCGACGGCACCAGCAGCGCGCGGATCGAACTGCAGCCCGGGGCGCGCATCGGCACCGATCCCCAGGGTCGCGCGATCCTCATCGGCGCCGACGTGGTGAATCGCGGCACGATCGAGACCCCGGACGGGCAGGCGATCCTCGCGGCGTCGACGGACAAGGTCTACCTGGCCGCCGCGCCCTCGGACGACCCCAACCTGCGCGGCATCCTGGTCGAGGTGGGCACCGGCGGCACCGTCACGAACACCGGGACCGTCGTGGCGGAGCGCGGCAACGCCACGCTGATCGGCCATGCCGTCAACCAGTCCGGGATCGTCCGGGCGACGACGTCGGTGGCGTTGAACGGGTCGGTCCGCCTGCTGGCCCGCGACCAGGGCGGCACCCAGCCCGATCCCAACGTGCTCGGGCGCAACACCGTGCTCCCCGGCACACGCGGCGGCACCCTGACGCTCGACGCCGGCAGCCGCACGGAAGTGCTGCCCGAGGCGGGCGGCGACACCGCGGTCGACGATTCGGCCCAGCGCCGCTCCGAGATACTGCTCGTCGGCGAAACCGTCCGGCTGCGCGGCGGCTCGACGGTGTCGGCGCGCGGCGGAGTCGTCGACATCACGGCCACCTCGGACCCGAACGCGCCGCTGGCGCCGAACGCCGGGCGCAACGCGGCCGCCCGCATCGTCATGGAGGCCGGCAGCCGGATCGACGTGTCGGGCACCACGACGCAGCTCGACGTCACGCGCAACCTCGTCACCGCCGAGTTGCGCGGCAACGAACTGCGCGATGCGCCGCTGCAGCGCGACGGCGCGCTGCGCAACGCGCGGGTCACCGTCGATGCGCGCAAGGGCACCAGGCTGGCCGACCTGAGCGGCGACCTGGCGCGCCTGCCGCGCACGGTGGACGAGCGGCTGTCGGCGGGCGGCGACGTGTCGCTGCGCTCGGAGGGCGACGTCGTCCTGCATGCCGGCTCGGTCATCGACGCCTCCGGCGGCTGGATCGACTACGCCGGCGGGTACCTGGCGACCACCAAGCTCGTCACGCCCGACGGCCAGGTAGTGGACATCGGCGATGCCCGGCCCGACGTGCTGTACGCCGGAATCTTCGGCGACTTCCGCCGGGACTATGACAAGTGGGACATCGTCGATCAGTTCGACCTGCTCGGCGGGCGCACCCAGCGCGTGTACTCGGCCAGCGGCCGCGACGGGCGGGCGAGCCTTGACAGCTTCGCGGCCGCGGCGTTCGCCGAGTACGAGCCCGGCTACCGCGAGGGCAAGGACGCCGGCCGGATTGCCATCACGGCGAGCACCGCCGTGCTCGACGGCACCCTGCTCGCGCGGGCCGAGCGCGGACGCTGGCAGCGCGACGTGCCGCAGGCGCCGGCGCCCGATCTCGCTGGCGCGCCATTCCGCTACGCCTACCAGCGCCCGTGGACGCAGCTGCCGTACGGCGGTCAGCTCGTCGTCGGGGACGGGTTCCAGGTCCCCGCGAACGTTCCGGACTTCCGCGTCGACGAGGTGCTCCTGGCGCCGGCGCCGGCCACGGTCGCCGGCGACGTGCTGCCCGCCGACCTGCCGCTGCACGTCGACCCCGCGCTCCTCGCCCGCGGCGGCTTCACGCGACTCTCGGTCCTCGCCAACGGCACGGTGACGGTGCCCGTGGATGCGGTCCTCGACCTGGGGGCGGCCGGCGTCCTCACCGTGGAGGCCGGCGGCGTGACCGTCGAGGGCGTCGTCACCGCCGCTTCCGGCGACGTGTCCCTGACCGCCCGGCAGACCCGCTCGACCGGCGCCGGCGAGGCGGACGTCACGCTCGGCCGCCGTGCAGCGCTCGACGTCGCCGGCCGCTGGGTCAACGACAGCCCGCTGCTGGCACAGCCCGGGGAGTTCTCGCCCCTGCTCCTGGACGGCGGCGAGGTCGCCATCGAAACCGCCGGCGCGCTGACGCTGGCGCCGGGCAGCCGCATCGACGCCAGCGCCGGCGCCTGGCTCCAGGCCGACGGCACGCTTACCGGCGGCACCGGCGGCGACATCGCACTGGCGGTGGATTACATCGACGCGAGACCCCTCGTGCTCGGGGCGACGCTGGCGAGCTACGGCCTCGCGCGCGGCGGCGAGCTGACCCTGACCGGCCCGGCCTTCCGCGTCGTGCCGGGCGCGGGCGCGCGTACCGGCGCCGATGCGGTCGTCACGCTCGGCGCCGGCTTCTTCGCGGCGGGCGGCTTCGCCGCCCATGCCCTGAACGCGACCCACGGCGGGCTCACCGTCGCCGCCGGCACCCGCATCGCGCCGCGCATGCTCAACCTGACGCTGGACGCCGACGCATCGGGACTGGCGTCGGGCGGCTCCCTGCTCGCGGCCGGCACGCCCGGGCTGCTGCGCGACGACCTGCGCCTGCCGGTGGATCTGTCGCTGCGGTTCCGGCCGAAGGCCGGCGCCGGCGCGCTCGACGTGCCGCTGGCCATCGAAGCGGGCGCCGCCATCGATCTCGATCCCGGCGCCCGACTGTCGATCAGCGGCGACACGAGCATCGTGATCGACGGCACGCTGTCGGCACCGGCCGGCGACATCGCCATCGAACTGCTGCGCACGACCAGCCGCGACTCCGGCTTCCGCGCCGACCAGGGCATCTGGCTGGGCGGGCAGGCGCGCCTGCTGGCCAGGGGTGCGGTCGTGTCGACGCCCGATCCCCTCGGGCTGCGGCAGGGCGACGTGCTGGCCGGCGGCAGCATCACCCTGAGCGCCCGGCGCGGCTACATCGTCACCGCGCCGGGCTCGCTGCTCGACGTCTCGGGCGTCGCCGCGACGCTCGACCTGCCGGCCGGGGACACGGAACTGTCCGCCGGCGCGTTCACGGCCACGGCGGTCGCGGCCGACACCGGCAGCATCGCGTTCACCGCCGCCGAGGGCGTGCTGCTCGGCGGCCGGCTCGCCGCGCGGGCCGCAGCCGCCGATGCGCGGGGCGGCGCGCTGACGGTCGCACTCGATTCGAACGCGCGCGACAGCGACGACCCGCTGCTGAACCAGGGCTTCATCGACTTCGCCAGCGGGCCCCGCGACATCGTGATCGGGGCCGGGTTCACCGGCAGCGCGCCCGCGGCCACCGCCGTCCCGGCAGCCCTCAACGGCCAGGCACTCGTCGGCGCGCGCGCGCTGTCCGGCGCCGGGTTCGACGTGCTGACGCTGCGCACCGCGCCCGCCGGCGGCTCGGCGCCGGCCACGCCGGGCTCGACCGCCAGCGTGCGCTTCGAGGGCGATGTCGACCTGGCCGCCGGCGCGCGTATCGTGCTCGACTCGCCGGCCATCGCCAGTGACGGCGGCCGCGTGACGCTCGTGGCCCCCCATGTCGCGCTCGGGCACGCGCCGATCAACTTCCGGGTCGATGCCGCCACCACGACCGGGAGCGGCCACCTCCTGGTCGAGGCGGATCTCGTCGAACTGGTCGGCAACCTGGCGACGCAGGGCTTCGCCGCTCCCGGCACCGGCACGCCCGGCGTGACGCTGCGCAGCCGCGGCGACCTGCGCCTGCGCGGCATCCGCTTCAACACCTTCACCGAGCCGACGCTGACCGGCCGGTTCCGCACCCCCGGTGACCTGCGGATCGAGGCCGCGCAGGTCTACCCGACCACGCTGACCGACTACACGCTCGCCGCCACCGGTGCGAACGCGCGCATCGTCTTCGCCACGACGGGCGCCGCCGCCGCCCCGCTCTCGGCCGCCGGCAGCCTCACCGTCAGCGCCAGCCACATCCTGCAGGGCGGCACGCTGCGGGCGCCGTTCGGCACGATCGCCCTGGACGCGGGCACGGCGCTGGTCCTGGGCAAGGGCAGCCTCACCAGCGTCTCGGGCGCCGGTCTGCTGGTGCCGTACGGCCAGACGCAGTTCGGCGAGGACTGGGTCTACGTCCTGCCCGGCCTGACGCGGGTCGTCGCCACGGCACCCGACAAGCGCGTGCGCCTGGACGCGCCGGACGTGAACCTGCGTGCCGGCGCCGTCATCGACGTGGCCGGCGATGGCAACTTGCTGGCCTGGGAATTCCTGCCCGGCCCCGGGGGCTCGCGCGATCTCCTCGGCGCCGGCGCCGGCGACACCTTCGCCATCGTGCCGACGCTCGGCGCGGCGTTCGCGCCCTGGGATCCGGCCGAGTCGACCGCGTTCGGCTACGCGATCGGCACGACCTTCGAGCACAGCGGCGGCGGCGGCCTCGCGGCCGGCGCGTATGCCGTGCTGCCGGCCCGCTATGCCTTGCTGCCGGGGGCGTACCTGGTGGCGCCGACGGGCGCCGTCGACCCGCCGCCGGGCGTGGCGGCGCTCGCGCAGGACGGCATTGCCACCGTGGCCGGGCGCTTCGGCGTCGCCGGCGGCGCCGCGCGCGACAGTCGCTGGCGGGGCTTCCGGCTGCTCGACGGCGACCAGGTGCGCGCCCGCGCCGAATACGTCGAGACGCTCGCCAGCGATCACTACGCCGGCATGGCTGGCGCGGGCCTGCCCGCCGACGCGGGCAGCCTGTCCATCGCCGCCGGCGACCGCCTGGGCCTGCGGGGCCGGCTCGCCACGGGCGGCGGCGGGCGGGGCTCATACGTCGACATTGCCGCCGATCGCCTCGAGGTCGTGAACAGCGTGACCGGCGCCGGCGATCGCATCGAGATCGTCGCGGCCGACCTCGCGCGCCTCGGCGCGGACAGTCTCCTGCTCGGTGGCCGGCGCTCGCGCGGCGCCGGCGGCGTCGGGATCGAAACATTGTCCGACGCCGTGACGATCGCCGCCGGCGTCCGCCTCACGCTGCCGGAGCTGCTGCTGGTCGCGACCGACGAGGTGGCCGTGGCCGGCAACGCCGTGCTGCGCGGCGCGGGCAGCGCCCGCGTCGGTGGCGAACGCCTGCTGCTCGCGGGTGACGGGGCACTGCTGCGCGTGTCCACCGGCGCGCAGGTCGGGCTCACCCGCGGCGCCAGCCCGGGACTGGCGGGCACGCTGACCGTCGCCGCTGGCGCGACGCTCGGCGCCAGCGGTTCGATGACGCTCGATGCGACGCTGAATACGAGCTTCGCCGGCCTGCTCGACAGCACCGGCGGTGCCCTGCTGCTCGGCGCGAACCGGATCAGCCTCGGGGACACGGCCGCGGTCGGCGAGGGCCTGCGCCTGCCGAATGCCCTGCTCGCCACGCTCAGTGCCGCCGATCTGACGCTCGTCAGCCGCACGAGCATCGACTTCATCGGTGACGTCGGCCTCGGTTCGCCTGCCCGTCCGCTCGACCGGATCACGCTCGACGCCGGCGCCCTGCGCGGTTTCGGGGGTGATGCGACGCTGCGGGCCGATCGCATCGAGCTCACCCACGGCGGCGACGCGGTCATCGGCGCCGGCGGCGCGGCCGCCGGCACGCTCACCCTGGCCGGCAGCGATGCCGTCACGCTCGGCGGCGGCGACTATGCCGTGCACGGTTACACCGGGCTGCGCCTGGCCAGCCCCGGCGACCTGCTCGCGCAGGGCCGCGGCAGCCTGACGACGACCGCGGACGTGGACATCGCGGCCGGCCGGATCGGCGGCCGGCGCGGCGCCGACCTGGCCCTCGCCACGAGCGGCGACATCGTGATCGACGGGACGCCGGGCACGCATGCCGGCGCCCTCACCGAGCTGGGAGCGCGCTGGGCACTGACCGGCGCGTCGCTGGAGGTCGGGGGCCGTTTCGTGCTGCCGTCGGGCACCCTCGAGCTGACGGCGACGACCGGCGATCTGCGCGTGGCCGCCGGTGCGGTCATCGATGTCGCCGGGCTGGACCTGGCCTTCGTCGATCGCGCGGTGGGCAGCCCCGGCGGCCAGGTCACCCTGGTCAGCGCGGGCGACCTCGATATCGCCGCCGGCGCCCGCGTCGACGCCGGCGGCGCGGCGGCGGGCGGCGATGCCGGCGGCATCGCCCTGCGCGCCCGCGGCGGCACGGTCGACATCGCCGCCGGCGCGCGCCTCGCGGCCACCGCCGCCGGCGGCACCCGGGGCGGTCGCTTCGATCTCGATGCCGGTGCCCTGGGCAGCAATCTCGATGCGCTCGGCGCCACCCTGGACACGGGCGGCTTCCGCGACGTGCTGGCGCTGCGCCTGCACAGCGGGAACATCGATGTCGGCGCGGGGACCCGGTTGCGCGCGCGGCGCATCACGCTCACCGCCGACGCCGGATCCGTCAGCATCGCGGGCACCCTCGATGCCCGTGGTGACGACGGCGGGCGCGTGGCGCTCAACGCCGCGGGCGACGTCACGCTCGCGGCCAGTGCGCGCGTGGACGCCAGCGGCACCGCCGCCGGCAGCCGCGACGGCGGCGAGGTGCTGCTGGAGTCGCGAGGCGGCACGATCGACATCGCGGCCACGGACGCGCCCGGCGCGGCGAGCATCGCGGCGGGCGCCGGCGACGGCAGCGACGCCGGCCTGGTCCGCCTGACTGCGGCGCAGGGACCGGGCGGTCTCGTTAACGGTAGCCTGGCCGGAACGATCATGGGCGCCGAACGCGTGGAACTGGTCGGCCGCCGGCTCTATACCGGCGTGACCACCCTCGACGGCGCGCGGTACGCGGCCGTGACCGGCGACGCCGAGTCCTTCATGGCCGGTGCCGCCGCCATCGAAACGGCGCTGGGGGTCGCGGGCGATCCCCGCTACCACGTCATGCCCGGCATCGAGATCCAGGGTACTGGCACGCTCACCCTGACCAGCGACTGGGACTTCGCCTACAGCCGCCCGGGCGGCGAACCGGGCGTCCTGGTGCTGCGCGCCGCCGGCGATCTGCGCCTCGATCGCTCGCTGTCCGACGGCGTCGTGAACGCCGACCTGTTCGGCTTCGGCGACCTGCGCGACGTCGCCGACCTGGCCGGTGCCTTCGGCATCGCCGGGGGAGAGCGTGCCTGGTCCTGGCGCGCCGTGGCCGGGGCCGATCTGGCTTCGGCCGATGCGCTCGCGGTCGTCGCCGGCACCGGCGACCTGCGGATCGGGGCCGGCCAGCGGGTGCGCACGGGCGTGGGCGGCATCGAACTCGCCGCCGGCCGGGATCTCGCGTTCGCGGACGGCGCGGCGGCCGTCTACACGGTCGGCCGGGCGCGCGCGCCCGCTCCGGCGGACTTCGGCGACTCCGCGTTCTTCGTGCAGATCGTGCAGCAGCTCCTGCTGGGCGGCGAGTTCCTGCAGGACGGCGGTGACATCAGCCTGGCCGCGGGCCGCGACATCCTCGCGGTGGACGGCGGCCAGCTCTGGAGCGAATGGCTGCCGCGGCTGGGCGGAACCTTCGCCGTCGACGTGAGCGATCCCGGCATCAATCCCGAGGCGCTCACGGCGAGCCCCTCCATGGTCGGCGTCGCCATCGAACGGTTCGCGCAGGGCGTCGCCGCGCTGGGGGGCGGTGATATCGACATCAGGGCCGGCCGCGACATCCGCGACCTGTCGGTGTCCATCCCGACGACGCTCATGCCGACCGCGAAGAGCGTCGGCGTCGCCGCCGCCGCCGGCGGCGGGGATCTGGACCTGGCGGCCGGACGCGACGTGCTCGGCGGGCGCTACTACGTCGACGCCGGGCAGGGGCGCATTGCAGCGGGCAACGACGTGCGCGCGCGCGCCGACGGCGAAGTGAACCCGGTGCTGGCGCTCGCGGGCGATGCCACGCTCGCCGTCACCGCCCGCGGCGACCTCGTGCTCGGCAGCGCCCTCAACCCCACCCTGCTGCTGCCCAGCGCCACCCAGGGCGGGCTGGGCGGCTTCGGAGCGGGCGAGCGGTCGTACTTCTTCAGCTACGGCGAGCGCGCGGCGGTCGCCCTGAGCGCCATTGCCGGCGACGTCGTCCTCGTCAACGATGCCGGAGACATCCTCGGGCTGTCGGATAACCTCGTGGTCGAGCTGTCCGACGCGACCGGCGTCAACCGCGTGCCGATCATCTACCCGGGCACGCTCAGCGCCATCGCACTGCAGGGCGACCTCGACATCCGCGGCAGCTTCGATCTGTACCCCACGCCGCGCGGCACCCTGGACCTGCTCGCCGGCGGCAGCGTGTACTCGGACGACATCGCCCTCGTGACGCTGTCCGATGCCGACCCCCTGCGACTGCCCACGCTGGCCGCGCCGGCCGCGAGCCTCACGGCCCCGGTGGCTGCCTTCTTCTCCGAAGGCAATCCCGACGGACTGTTCCACGCCGCGACCCCCGTGCATGCGGGCGACGACGGCATCGTGCGCGTCGTTGCGCGCACCGGCATCGTCGGCTCGCCCGAAAACAGCCTGATCCTGAACCTGTCCAAGCCGGTGCTCGTCTCGGCTGGCCTGGATGTCGTCAACCTGACGCTCATCGCCCAACACGCCGGTCGCGACCAGGTGTCCACCGTCGCCGCGGGGCGCGACATCGTGTATCCCAGCGCTCGCGGTGCGAGCGGCAACTTCGAATCGAACATCGGCAAGCGCTTCGAGATCGCCGGGCCGGGCCGCATCGATTTCCTCGCCGGGCGCAACATCGATCTGGGCACGAGCGCGGGCATCCGGACCACGGGCGACACCGGCAACCAGGCACTCGGCGCGATCGACGAGACGGGCGCGGCCATCCTGCTGGTGGCCGGACTGGCCGATGGCGTGCCCGACTACCCGGGCTACTTCGCCTTCCAGGAGGAAGTGTTCGGCGCCGCGGCCCCCGAGCTCGCGTTCCACGACGTGCCCCGCGCCACCGGCCCGGACGACCGCGGCGCGCTGTTCGACAGCCTGTTCGGCCTGGTCACGGCGTCGGGCGCCTACGCCCTGCAGTCCGGCACGGACGACTATTCCCTGGGCTACGCCGCGCTCGACGCGCTGTTCCCGGCGGGCGGCGACTGGGCGGGCGACGTCAGCCTGCTGCTGAGCCGCGTGGCCACCGAGGACGGCGGCGGCATCGGCATCGCGACCCCCGGCGGCGGCGTCAACGCCGGCGTGACCGCCACGTCCGTCATCCGCAAGACCGCCGCCGAACTCGGCATCGTCGCCCAGGGCGCGGGCGACATCGACGCGCTCGTCCGCGACGACTTTCTCGTCAACGAGTCGCGCGTGTTCACGCTCGGCGGCGGCGACATCCTCATCTGGTCGTCGGACGGCAGCATCGACGCCGGCCGCGGCGCCAAGAGCGCCATCTCCGCGCCCCCGCCCTTCACCGTGACCGACGCCGGCGGCAATACCGTGCTGGTCTTCCCGCCGGCCATCTCCGGCAGCGGCATCCGCACGGTGGCCTCCGGCAGCGACACGGTCGCGGGCGACGTGTTCCTGTTCGCGCCGCGCGGGATCGTCAGCGCCGGCGACGCCGGCATCGGCGGCGAAAACATCCTGGTCGGGGCGACCGAGGTCCTCGGCGCCGACAACATCGACGTCGGCGGCGTGTCCGTCGGCGTGCCGGCCGCCGCCGGCGGCAGCCTCGCCGTGGGCCTCACCGGCGTGGGCGACGTGGCCGGCAGCGCGACCCGCTCCGCCACCGACGCGAGCGAGCGCGCCGGGGAGGACGGCGCGGGTGGTACCGCCGGCGCCGAGGCGCCGGTGCTCGCGGTGCTGACGGTCGAAGTGCTCGGGTTCGGTGACGGCGAGGACGAGGAAGAACCCTGAGTCGCCGCCACGTGCGCGACGCTGCCCGCGGCGTCGATGACGATTCGATGACTCGTCGCCGCGCCGTAATACGAACGCAACAATGCCGCGTCACGATCGCGGTCGCTTAGTGCAATGCGGCACGCCGTTCCGGGGGATGCGCAGCGCGCCCGCCGGAGCCGGCCGGCCGGAAAGCGATCGCGACGCGACGACCACTCCGCCCCTTCCCGAGAGCAGCCGATGCGCATCACCGAGACCCTTCTGGCTGCCGTACTGCTGGCGGCTTCCGGCACCGCCCATGCCTGGTGGAATCCGGACTGGAAGTACCGCAAGGCGCTGACCCTCGACACCACCGCGACCGGTGCCAACCTGCAGACGCCCCTGGCCGACGTGCCGGTGCTGGTGCGCCTGCACACCGGCAACTTCAGGTACTTCCTCGACACGCAGGACGGCGGTGCCGACCTGTGTTTCTTCGCGGCCGACGACGCGACGCCGCTCGACTTCCACGTCGAGCGCTGGGACGCGATCAACGAGATGGCGCTCGTGTGGGTCCGCGTGCCGGCGCTGGCCGCGCAGTCGAAGGAGCAGACGATCTGGATGTACTACGGCAATCCCGCCGCCCCGCCGGCCGGCAAGCCGGGCGCCACCTACGACAGCGCGCAGGCGCTCGCCTACCACTTCACCGACAGCGGCCCGCCGGTCGACGCCAGCGCCTGGGGCCACCAGCCCGTGAGCGCCGCCAGCATCGCCAATCCCGCGGCATTGATCGGCGCCGGCGGCCGGCTGTCCGGCGCCGGCGGCATCGTCATCCCGGACGCCCCGCCGCTGCGCTTCTCGGCCGCGACGGGCTACACGCTGTCGACCTGGCTGCGGCTGGACGCGGCGCCGGGCGCCGAGGCCGTCCTGTTCGAGCGCAGCGACGGTCCGCAGTCGCTGGCGGTCGTGCTCGACGGCACGTCGATCCGCGCCCGCCATACCGGCGGCGACGGCGCGACGGCGGAAACGCCGCCCGCGCCGTTGCCCGCCGTCGGCCAGTGGCATCACGTCGCCCTGACCGGTGGCGCCGGCACGCTGACCCTGTACGTCGATGGCGCGCCGGCGGGCAGCGTTCCCGCGGCGCTCGCGGACCTGGGCGGCGTCATCGCCGTCGGCGCCGCCAGCGACGGGACCCGGGCCCTGACCGGCGATCTCGACGAGATCCAGATCGCGTCGACGGCGCGCAGCGCCGAGTGGCTCGCGCTGCAGGCGCACAGCCAGGGCGAATCCGCCGCGCTGCTCGGCTATGGCGCCGACCAGGACCAGGCGAGCGCCGGCGACGGCGAGGTCGAGCACGTCGGCCACTTCACGATCATCTTCCGCACCGTGTTCGGCAGCAAGGATGCGATCGTGGAGCAGATCGTCATCGGTTTCTGCGGCCTGATGTTCGCGGTCGCCGCGATGATCATGGTGATGAAGGCGTCCTACCTGCACGCGGCCAGCGGCGCCACCCGCCGCTTCCTGCGGGCCTTCGAGGGCCTGGGCCTGGACAGCGCCGGCACGGGCGGCGGCCTCGACTCCCTCTACGGCGAGAAGCGCTATCGCAAGTCCCCGCTGTACCACGTCTACTGCCAGGGCATCGAGGAGGTGCGCAAGCGCCGCTCGCCCGCCGTGGGCGCGCAGGCCGCGGGACTCGACGCCAAGGCCCTGAACACCGTGCGCGCGGCGATGGACGCGGTGATGGTGCGCGAGGGGCAGAAGCTCAACGCGATGATGGTGCTCCTCACGATCGCGATCTCCGGCGGACCGTTCATCGGCCTGCTGGGCACCGTGGTCGGCGTCATGGTGACGTTCGCCGCGATCGCCGCCACGGGCGACGTGAACATCACGGCCATCGCGCCGGGCATGGCCGCGGCGCTGCTGGCCACGGTCGCCGGGCTCGGCGTCGCGATACCGTCCCTGTTCGGCTACAACTACCTGGGCTCGCGGGTGAAGGAGATTTCCGCGGACATGCACGTGTTCGCCGACGAACTGCTGGCGCGCATCAACGAGACCTACGGGCTCTGACGCGTCGCGCGACGGCGCCCGGCGCCACGAACGACGCAGGGCGCGCGCCCGCCGCAGCCGACCCAGGGGAGACACCGAAGTGGCCGCCAATCTCAAGGGGGACAACGAACCTTACGACGACATCAACATCACGCCGATGCTCGATCTCGCGTACGTGCTGCTCATCATCTTCATCATCATGACGACCGCGAGCATCCAGGGCATCGAGGTCGACCTGCCCAAGGCCAGCAACACGCCGAGCCTCGCCGAGCCCAAGACCAAGGCGATCACCGTCACGGCCGACGGCCGGATCTTCCTCGACACCTACCCGGTCACGCTGCAGGAACTGGAGGCGCGCCTCACCGGCCTGAAGGCGGCGGACCCGGAGCTGCCGGTCGTGATCAAGGGCGACGCGGCCGTGCAGTACCAGTCCGTGGTGGACGTGCTCGACCTGTGCGGCCGCCTGAGCATCACGCAGATCGGCCTCGTCACGGCCAAGCTCGTCAAGTGACCGGACCGGCGGACGCGGCCCGCGATGCTGGAAGAGGACGACGACGAACGCGGCCTGGCCCGCTGGGCGCCCCTGGCGGGCGGGATCCTCGCGCTCGTGATCGTGTGCGTGCTGTTGTACTTCGGCTGGCGCGTGCTGTCGGCCGGGGGCCCGCCGCCCAAGCCGGCCGTGCAACAGATCTCGATCGTGCAGCCGCCACCGCCGCCGCCCCCGCCCCCGCCGGAAGAGGAGCCCCCGCCGCCGGAGGAACAGCCCCTCGAGGAGGAGCCGCCGCCTGATCCCGAGCCGCAGGACGCCGAGAGCGACGAGCCGCCGCCGGGCGAGGACCTGGGGCTCGATGCCGAGGGCACGGCCGGCGCCGACGGCTTCGGACTGGTCGGCAAGAAGGGCGGTCGCAGCCTGCTGGGCGGCGCCGGCGGGTTCCGCGCCTACGGCGGGCTGCTCAAGACCGACGTCCAGCGCCTGCTCGAGAACATCGACGCGGTCCGGGGCTCCCGCTACTCGGTCGTGGTGCGACTGTGGATAGCGCCGGACGGCTTCATCGATCGCTCCGAACTCGTCACCTCCAGCGGCGATCCGGAGGTCGATGCCGCCCTGCGCGCCGCGCTCGGCGGCCGCGCCCGGCTCAGCCAGGCGCCGCCGGCCGACCTGCCGCAGCCCGTCAAGCTGCGCATCACGTCGCGCACGTGAAGCCCCGCGCACCGCTCTGCGCTCGCCACCACGAATGAAAAGGCCCCCGATCCCGATGACCACCACGACCCGCTGGCCCGCCCTGGTCTGCGCCGCCCTGCTGGCCGCCTCCGCGCAGGCCGACGAGCGCCGGGAGATCCTGGAGATGCGCAACACCGTGCTGAACCTGGTCGACGCGCTCGTCGACCAGGGCATCCTCACGCGCGAGAAGGCCGAGTCCATCAAGCAGGAGGCGGCGTTGAAGGCCGCCCGGGACGCGGCCGGGCAAGTCCCGGTCGCGGCCGCGGACACGCCCGCGGACGCGCCCGCAAGCCCGGCGACCGCGGACAAGGTCGTGCGCGTGCCGTACGTGCCGGAGTTCGTCAAGGAGGAGATCCGCGAGCAGGTGCGCAAGGAACTGCGCGAGGACGTGCGCGAGGACGTCGTCGCGCAGGCGCGCGAGGAACGCTGGGGCGTGCCGGACGCCCTGCCCGACTGGCTGTCGCGCATCTCCTGGAGCGGCGATCTGCGCTTGCGCGCCGAGGGCACCTTGTTCGCGGACAAGAACGCGGCGAACACGTACTTCGACTTCCTCGAGATCAACGCTGCCGGCGGCATCGGCGCCGCCGGAGTCGACGCCTTCATCAACACCACCGAAGACCGGCACCGCCTGCGCACGCGCGCGCGCCTGCAGATGGACGTCGCGGTCGCCGAGCACGTACAGGCGGGGTTCCGCGTGGCGACCGGCAATGCCCTCGATCCGGTCTCGACCAACCAGACCCTGGCGAACGCCGGCAACCGCTTCGACATCCAGCTCGACCGGGGCTGGTTGCGCTTCGACGCCCGCGATGCGGACGACGAGGCGTGGCTGACCCTGAGCGGCGGGCGGATCGCCAACCCGTTCGCCTACACGAACCTGCACTTCGACCACGACCTGAATTTCGATGGCGCCGCGGCGTCGGTGCGCCACGATTTCGCCCCCGGCGACGGCCGCAACGCGGTGTACGCGACGGCGGGCGCGTTCGGGATCGAGGAGTTCGACTTCTCGTCCCGCGACAAGTGGCTCCTCGGCGGCCAGCTGGGACACGAGTGGACACCGGTGCGCGACATCAGCACGCGCCTCGCGATCGGCTACTTCGACTACCAGAAAGTCACCGGCCGGACCAACGGCGTCGGCAACGTCCCCGACTACTACTTCACGGCGCCCCGGGTCCTGCAGAAGGGCAATACCCTCTACAACATCGACAACGACGGCGATCCCCTCACCCAGCGCTTCGCCCTGGCGGGCGATTACGACATCCTCGACGTCGGCGCCCGCGTCGACTTCGCGCAGCTGGCGCCGATCCACGTGAGCGTCGATCTGAACTACGTGGAGAACGTCGGCTTCGACGCCCGCGAGATCCTCGCCAGGACGTCCCTTGCCGTCGACGAGCGCACGTCCGCCTGGCTGGCGCAGGTGACGACCGGCTGGCCCGAGATCACCAAGTTCGGCGACTGGCAGGTGTCCGGATCCTACCGTTACCTGCAGGCCAATGCGGTCCTGGATGCCTACAACGATTCGGACTTCCACCTCGGCGGCACCGATGCCCGCGGCTGGATCATCGGGGCCCGCTACGGACTGGCGCGCAACACCTGGTTCGAATTCCAGTACATGAGCAGCGACGAGATCGACGGCCCGCCGCTCGGCATCGATCTCCTGCAGCTCGATCTGAACGCCCGGTTCTGAGGACGCCCGCATGCCCACCGTCCGTCACTGCGTCGCGCTCGCGCTGGTCCTTGCCGTCGCGCTGCCGCTGCCGAGCGCGGCGCAGAGCACCCGCGCCGAAGGTGGCGGCAGCGAGCAGGCCCTGCGCAAGGCCCAGGCCCTGCTGCGCCAGGCCGCGCAGGAGGCCAGCGCGCTGCAGGCCGAGAACCTGAAGCTGCTGGGGGAGGTGGATGCGCTGGAGAGCCGGCTCGCCAGCGCGCGCGCGACGCTGGAGGAAACCGACGGCGCCCTCGGCGAGACGCGCGGCCGCGCGGCCGCGCTCGCGTCGCGCCTGCAGGGCACGGAAGGCCGGCTGGCGACGACCGAGGAACAGCTGCGCGACGTCGTGGTCCGCTACAAGGCGCTGGCGGCGCAGCACCGCGAGTTGCAGCAGGTGCGGGTCCGCCTCGACGAGACCGTGGCCACGGGCGAGCGCGACCTCGCCGAATGCACGGCCACGAACGCGGAGCTGTACGAGGCCGGGATGGAACTGCTCGCGCGCTACGAGCGCAAGGGCGTCTGGGACGCCCTCGCCCAGCGCGAACCCGTGACGGGCCTGAAGCAGGTCGATATCGAGAACGTCCTGCAGGAGTACGCCGATCGGCTCGACGATCAGCGTTACGTCCGCCCGGCCGCGGCCGGCACCCCGGCGACGCCGCCCCCCTGACTCCGGGCGCCGTCCCCCGGCGCCGCGCAGGCATGCCCGGACACGTTCCGTAACACGGGACGCATGCATATTTCAGGGCCGTTACGAAACCGTAACAACGGCGTGGCAGCATCTTCCGCGAGCGAAGACCCCGCATCGCAGCAGGTGCGGACTCCATCCGCAGGGCTCCCTCAGGGGCGGATACGATGCACCGATTCCGGATCTCAATCCCGACCGCGCTCGCGGCGACACTCCTCGCCGCCGGCACGGCGCCGTTACCCGCCGTCGCGGCCACGGTCACGTTTGCCTACGGCGGCGGGGACGCGCCCGGCACCGGCGCCGCCTATTCGGTGTTCGACGCACCGGGGCTGCGTGCCAACGGCCTGCCGGTATTCGGGGCGGGCCTCACGGGACCGGGCGTCACGAGCGCCAACGGCTCCGGACTGTGGAACGGAGCGACGCTGGTGGCCCGCCGAGGCGCCCGTGCGCCCGGTACCGCCGCCGGCGTGACCTTCGGCAGTTTCAGCACGATCGTGCCCGCGGCCGGGAATATCGGTTACCGGGCCCGGCTGGCGGGAGCCGGCGTCACGAGCGGCAACGACTTCGGCATCTGGCGCGGGACGACGCTCGTCGCCCGCGAGGGCTCGGCGGCCGGCGGCGCCGGCGCGGGGACGCTGTACGACATCCTGTCCGGGCCCGCGCTCAGCGCCGCGGGACAGATCGCCTACCGCGCCACGCTGCGCGCCGGCACCGCGACCGCCACGACCAATTCCGGCATCTGGCGCGGCAACGTGCTCGTCGCCCGCGAAGGCGCGGCGGCGGGCGCGGGCGCCGGCGTGGCCTATGCCTCGTTCTTCGATCCGGCGGTCAACGACGCCGGGCAAGTGGCGTTCCGGGCGACCGTGCGGGGCACGGGCGTGTCGGCGTCGAATGACACCGGGGTCTGGCGCAACGGCGCGCTGATCGCGCGCGAAGGCGCTGCCGCCGGGGTCGGCGCGGGGGTCGTGTTCGCGAGCTTCCTCGATCCCGCGATCGGCGGCAACGGCGCCCTCGCCTACCGGGCCACGCTGCGCGGCACGGGGGTCAACTCCGGCAACGACACCGGGATCTGGCGCAACGCGACGCGGCTCGCGCGCGAGGGCGACGCGGCTCCCGGCACCGGGCCCGGCGTACAGTACGCCGCGTTCTTCGACCCCCAGGCGACGGACGCCGGCGCGATCGTATTCCGGGCGCTGCTGCGCGGAACCGGCGTCACGGCGCAGGACGACGCCGGCATCTGGCGCAACAGCACCCTGCTCGCGCGCGAAGGCGGCGCCGCCCCCGATGCCGGCACGACCTTCGGGACCCTGTTCGACCCGGCCGTCGCCGGCAACGGGCTGGTGGCCTTCCGCGCCAGCCTGGGCGGCGCCGATGCCGACCACGACGAAGGCGTCTACCTGACCGACGGCGTCGACCTGCTCCAGGCCGTCCGCGAGGGCGATGCACTGGACGGCAGCACGATAGCGAGCCTGCTGTTCCGGGGCGGACGCCAGGCCTACAGCGTCAACGGCGCGGGGCAGGTCGCCTACACCGCCGTGCTCGCGGACGGCACCCGCAGCCTGGCCGTCTACACGCCCACCCTCGCCTGGCGGGGCGGCGCCTCCGGTCAGTGGGGAACCGCTTCCAACTGGACGCTCGGCATCGGCCCGGCCGCGGTTCACGACGTCGTCCTCGGGACCGATGCGACGCTCGACGTCGCCGGGCCGACGGCGAACACGACGGTGGCGGGCCTCACGCTCGGCGAGGGCGCCGGCACGACGACGCTGACCCTGCGCCAGGGTGCCATCACCGCGACCGGCGGGATGGAGATCCTCGGCGGCGGCCGGCTCGCCGGCAGCGGACGCATCGTCGGCGACGTCACGAGCAACGGCGAGCTCGCGCCCGGCACCTCGCCGGGACTGCTGGAGGTGGCCGGCGACCTGCTGCTCGGCGACGACGGCCACGTGCTGATGGAGATCGCCGGCCTGACGCCGGTGTCCGGCCACGACGTCATCGACGTGAGCGGCCTGCTCACGCTCGGCGGCACGCTCGAGATCGCGTTCCTCGACGACTACGTGCCCGACGTCGGCGACGCCTTCACGCTGTTCCTGGCAGCGTCCATCGCCGGCGAGTTCGGCAACTTCATCCTGCCGTCGATCGCGGGCCTGCGCTTCGAGTTCGAGGGGCTGGCGGACGGCCTGCGCATGGTGGCGATGAGCGCGGTGCCGCTGCCCGGGGCGCTCTGGCTCTTCGGCGCCGCCAGCCTGCTCCTGCTGCGCCGGCGGCGCCCCGGTTCCGCCGCTGGCTGAGTGTCGCGCTCCGCCGCGGCGACCGGTCGCAACCGGGCGACGACTGAACCGGCAGGGCGCAGATGCGGATGCAGATGCCGATCATTCCGGGCGGGGTGCCGGTGCCGGACCGCGGCGTCGAAACGTCGTTGTGTCGGCCGGCGATCGCTGGCCCGCGTGAACGTGGGCCCGCAACCCCTGGAGGGACCACTCCTGCCCACGGCAGTCATCGCGAGTACGGGCGTGCAAGCTAAATAGCAGAGCGTGAATGTGCTGCACCTGACCTTGGGAAGCCCTGGGTGCCGGTGCCGGGCGGGGCCGCGGCGACCGTGAGCGCGCAGGACGCGCGCGACCGA